>JAUZQZ010000146.1 GCA_030950745.1 Mariprofundaceae bacterium
CTTCCATCTTCATCATACAAAATGATATTTACAAGCATTACAAGATCAAGAATATTTAATAAACCATCTTCATTTAAATCTCCAATCAAAATTCCATCATAAAAATAGGCCCGCTCAATGAGGGTTTCATCTAAAATGAATGTCCGCGATGCACTGCTGGCGCGAAAATCCGTGCGCGCTTTTCTTGACATGCCGGTGGAACGCGAAGCCATAGATCGAATACTGGATGCGGCGCGGCATGCACCGAGCGGTGCAAACACCCAGCCATGGCAGGTAGCGATGGTGACCGGGCGTAAGAAGCAGGATATCGAGGAAAAGATGGAGGCGGCTTTCCGTTCCGGAAAGCGTGGCCAGGCGGACTATCAGTATTATCCGGTCGAATGGAAACCTCCCTACAAAGATCGAAGGCGGGCCTGTGGTCTGCAACTCTATTCGGCGCTGGATATCAAGCGTGAGGACAAGGATCGGCAGGCGGATCAGTGGGCGGCAAACTACCGTGCTTTCGATGCGCCGGTGGCGTTGTTCTTCTTCATGGACAAAGGACTGGCCACCGGTTCGTTCATGGATTTCGGCATGTTTTTGCAATCGCTGATGCTGGCAGCAGTTGAGGAAGGACTGGCCACCTGCCCGCAGGCAGCACTCGGCGAGTATCCTGAAATCGTCAAACAAGAATTGGATTATCCGCAGGAATCCATCCTGATCTGTGGTATGGCGCTCGGCTACGAGGATGAGCATGCTGTTGTAAACAGCTATCGCACTCCGCGCGAAGATGTGCATACTTTCACGCGTTTTTTCGATGATACGGATGACAAGGTGGAAAGTAGATGAGCGCAAATCGCATCGCCGTGATGGCATCAGGCAAGGGCAGCAATCTGAAGGCAATTCTTCAGGCGGCGGAGCGAGGTGAATGCCCGGTGAATGTGCAACTGGTGATTTCCGACAAGGCTGATGCGCCAGCGCTGAAGGTGGCGAAGGATGCCGGTGTCGCAGACGTTCTGTTCCTGAACCCGAAGGAATACCCGGATCGCGCTGCTTTTGATGCGGCCTGCGCCGAAGCGATTGAGCAGGCAGGCTGCCAGTGGATTGTGCTGGCCGGTTATATGCGGATTCTCTCCGGTGAATTTATCGCACGGTTTCGCAACTGCATCATCAATATCCATCCTGCATTGTTACCTTCATTTCCCGGTGCGCATGCGGTGCGTGACGCGCTGGCCTATGGTGCCAAGATTACCGGCGTGACCGTGCATTTGGTGGACGAGGTGGTCGATGGCGGGCCAATTTTGGCGCAGTTTTCAGTGCCGGTACAGAGCGATGATACCGAAGAATCCCTGCACAATCGCATTCATGCTGCCGAACACCAGCTTTACCCGGAAATACTTAAACGCATGATTGAAGGGAAGTTCTCAATCGAAGACCGCCGGGCGGTGTGGAAAGAAACATAGCGGTTTCCTTGAAAGTATTCCAAAATATACGGCTATGCCAGAATTTGATCTGCATCTACTAGGCTATGGCTTACTGATTGGCCTCTGTGCCGGAGCTATGGGTGGGATGCTGGCCGGTCTGACGGGGCTGGCCGGTGGGCTGATTTATGTGCCGGTATTCTATGCCTTGATGCCGGAAGGACCGGGAACCATCGCCACACCGATCATGGCCAGTATGGGTGCGATTGTCTTTACCGGATTCTTTTCCGCGCGGGTGCATTGGCGACTGGGACATGTCGATATGAATGCGTTTAAACAACTGGTCCCCGGCCTGATGCTGGGGGCCGCGCTAGGTCTGTGGTTGACACTCAAGGTACCCGAAGCGGTGGTATTGGCAGGGCTGGCGCTGCTCAATGGGTGGGTTGCCTGGGACTATGGCCGCGATGTTCGCGTCAATGGCATTGTTTCTCCCCTGGGGTTGTACGCAGGACCGATTGGTTATGTTTCCGGCACGCTCGGTATTGGTGGCGGCACGATGCTGGTGCCGCTTTTGCGGCGCACATTGCCGCTGAGGAAAGCAGTGGGTACATCCGCCATGTGCGGCGTGGTGATGGCAGCCGCAGCAGTGGTTATCAATCTGTTGCTGGAAGCAGATTGGCATATGGTTCTTGGGCATCAAAGCTCGTTTCTGGTCGGGGCATGGCTGGGCATTCTGCTGATTATACCGCGCACTACGCACTGGAGCGCATCGTTGCATACCCTGTTTGCCGAGGAAGCGATGCGGCTGCCACTGAAAGTTCTGTTCTCCACGCTTTCGGGCGGAATGTTTATCGCCGCTTTGTGGAGCGTGCTGGTTTGATTTAGATGTCATAAATCGGCGAGCAAGGAGTCAGCCTCCAGATGCTAAGATAGTACACGAGGTCGCCGGATAGGCGCCTCAAGCAAAAGGAGGCTGACCATGAAGGATTGTGGCATTGATATGGCATGCAAATCAAGTTCGGTGTGCATCACCGATGAGCAAGGCGTGATAGTGGCGGAATTTGAGCTGCCGACGGATGAGGATGGATTCCGTACGGGTTTGTCCAGATGGGATGGTCTGCATTGCGTGATTGAGGCGTCTCCGTTGGCGGAATGGGTGGCAAGGATACTCGAGGGGTTGGGTCACCAAGTGGTAGTAATTGATCCGAGACGGGCTAAAGCGGTGATCTGTACGAAGAAGAAGACGGACAAACTGGATGCCCGAAATCTTGCGAAGATGGGCCGCACCGGCTGGTACACGGCAGTGCATCGCAAATCACCGGAAGCGAGGTTATTGCGCACCCATATGCAGGCCAGAGTCGGACTGGTGCAAACAAGCAAGGCGCAGGCATCCCGCATCCGCGGTTTATTACGGTCGCATGGGATCAAGCTGGGCAAGGTTAGCGAAGGCGAGTTCGCAAACAAGGTCAGGGCGATGATCATGAAGCGCCAGCCGGAGTTGCTACCGATATTGGAGCCGTTGTTATCGATTTGGGTACAGGCGAAGATTGAAGCAAGGAAGATGCAAAAGGAGATCAAGCTGTTAAGCACCAGGGATGATGTATGCGCCCAACTGATGACTGCGCCCGGGGTGGGGCCATTGGTTGTATCTGCTTATGTGGCGACGATTGACGATCCGAAGCGTTTTTCCAGCGGCGATGAGATCGCGGCATACATCGGGCTTGTTCCCAGCGTACATCGGGCTTGTTCCCAGCGTACATCAATCGGGGGAAACGGAGTATCGCGGCCGTATTACCAAGGAGGGGGATGCCATGTTGCGATCATTGCTGGTCGAAGCGGCCAATGTTTTGCTGACGCGCACGAAACGCGACTTTGCACTGAAACGGTGGGGCTTGGCGCTGCAGAAGGAAAAAGGTGTTGGCAAGGCCAGGGTAGCGGTAGCACGCAAGCTGGCGGTGTTATTGCATCGCATGTGGATGACAGGTGAGAAGTTTGATTGGGCCAAGGCGTAGAGCATTTTATGAATGGTGAACGAATAACAGTTTTATGGTGAGGTGTTTGTTGTGACGATGATGGAAGGTTCTCGAATCGCTGGACCCCGTTTCAGGCTTGGGAGCATATCCCGTGTTTTTAGATTGCGGCCAGCGTATCCGAACACATTATGCGGCTATGACCGCGGAGAGAAGCCTGAGGAGCTTTTCCACTATCGTTACATGCAAGACATTCACCATCAAACAGACGGGGACTTGACTTGAAGGGCCGATTTAGAGAAGCCTGAATTATTCATCAATCCGGAACATCAGGCCAGTGGACTGCCTGGTCGCTGCCAGTACACACGCCCTTTGGATTCGATGGCAACACGCATGACCAGCGCGAGCGCGGCCAGCATGGTAATCAACGCCGAACCGCCATAGCTGATAAACGGTAGCGGTACGCCGACCACCGGCAGGATACCCGTGACCATGCCGATGTTGATGCAGACATAAAGGGTAAAAATAATGGCCACACCGATGCACATCAGACCACCAAAGCGCGTAGATGCGCGTCCGGCAATGGTGAGAATGCGCGAGATCATAACACCGTAGAGCAGGAGCAGCAGAGTAGATACGATTAAGCCCCCTTCTTCGGCCAATACGGCGAAGATGAAATCCGTATGTTGTTCGGGCAGGAAGTGCAGGCGCGCTTGCGTGCCGTGCAGATAACCCTTGCCGAAAATACCTCCTGAACCAATGGCGATGGTGGACTGAATGACATGATAACCAGCACCCAGCGGATCGGATTGTGGATTGAGAAAACTTAGCACGCGCTGTTTCTGGTAGGCGTGCATGTTGTGCCAGAGTACAGGCAGGGCGGCGAGTATGGCCACAATACCACAGGCGGCCCAGCGCCAGGGAAGACCGGCGGCAAACAGCATGAGGGCTGCGGCGGCAAGCAGCACCAGAGTGGTGCCCAAATCAGGTTGCAGCACAATCATCGCAGCAGGGGCAAGGATGAAAGCAATTGCCATGCACAGGTCTTTAAACGATCCGGCTGTACGCGAGGCAAACCAGTGGGCCAAAACAAGCATCAGTGCCCATTTCATAAGTTCCGATGGTTGAAAATGGATGATACCAAGATTTAGCCATCGGCGTGCGCCCATTTGTACATCACCGAAAAAAGGAACCAGCGCCAGAGTAATCAGGGTGAGCACATATACAGGCCAGGCAAACAGCCCCGCCATACGCAGTGGAATGAAGCACACGGCAAAAAATATTCCTAGTCCCAGCAGCCAATAAACCACTTGCCGTTGCCACAAGCCAATACCGCCCTGGTGCACGGCGGCGTAAAGCGTGGTTAACCCCAACGCAGCCAGACTAAGCAGACACAGGAGCAGCATCATATCCATACGCTTGAGCGTGTTGATCATCCCTGCCCCTTCGCTACCGCAGTGTGTTGTGTCACGGTGGCCGCCATGGCACGGACAATTGCGGCGGCAACGGGTGCTGCGGCACTGCCGCCGTGACCTCCGTGTTCTACAAATACAGCAAATGCGATACGCGGGTTTTTATAGGGAGCATAACCCATAAACCATGCATGATCCTTGTACCTGTTCTGCTGTGCTACACTCGATAATTGTTCACCATCCGGTGCTTTGGCAATCACCTGCGCCGTGCCGGTTTTGCCAGCCACCTGCCATGGTAGACCGAGCAGTGGATAATGCGCCGTGCCGTGCTGTTCAGTGACCACACCACGCATCGCCTTACGAATGATGGCCAGATATTGGGGTTTGATATCAATGACGCGCAGCACATCGGGTGGCAAACCGGCCTGTAGATGTGGTCTGAGCAGCTTGCCTCCATTGGCAATTGCGGCGGCAAAACGTGCCAGTTGCAGTGGTGTGACAGTAATAGCACCCTGACCAATGGCCGTAATCATGGTTTCACCACGGAACCATTTGCGTGTGCGCCCACCTTGCCGCCACACTTCACCGGGAATGACACCACTGGCTTCGGGTGTCAACCGGATGCCGGTATGTTGACCAAAACCCCAGAGCTCAGCTTCATCACGGATGGCCTTCATACCCAGTTGATCACCCAGCTCGTAGAAGTAAACATCGCAGGATTGCACCAGCGCCTTGTGCAGGTTCACATGTTTGTGCCCATGTTTTTTCCAGCAGCGCAGCTTGCGGTCGGCCAGCTCAAGGTAACCGGGGCATTGTGTTGCGCCCGTGGCCAGCGGTGCATGATGTTGCAGTCCTGCCATGCTAACCAGAAGTTTGAAGGTAGAGGCAGGCGGGTAAGCTGCCTGTAGTGTGCGGTTGAGCAGCGGATGCTGCTTGTCGTCTACCCATGCCTTCCATTGCTCAGTTTCCAGTCCGGTAATGAAACGGTTGGGTGCAAAGCCGGGTTGGCTGAGTAATACCAGTACTGCGCCTGTCCGGACATCCAGAACCACGACAGCACCGGTGCGGTTGCCCAGTGCCTTGGCGGCGGCTTGTTGCAGGCCTATGTCCAGACTCAGGCGTAGCTGGGTTCCCATGAGCGGTGGTTTTCTCCGGAATATGCGGATGCGCCTGCCGTGCGCATCTACTTCTTCATCCTGTGCGCCGGTCCTGCCGTGCAGACGGGATTCGAACAGGCGCTCTACACCGCTTCTGCCAACCTTTTCCGTTGGCAGAATGCCAGCCCGGACGTCGTGGGGACCAGCCAGTGAGAGATAACCAATCAAATGCGATGTGAGTTCACCATAGGGATAAAAACGATGTGTCCCGGCCTGGACATCAACACCTGGAAGCATGTACAAGCGCGCGGCAATGGGTGCGGCCTGTTTCCAGGTGAGTTTGTCGGCCAATAACACAGGCCTGTCTTCCCGCGCGTGCCGAATGCGGGAGCGTATGCGTTTCACGCGAGCCTTTCCCCAGTGAAGGGTTTGCTGCAAGTCGGCCAGTAGCGTATCTATGTGCTCTGTCCGTTCAGGGATGAGTGTAAGTCGCCACGAAATATGATTAACGGCCAGCCCACTTCCGTTCCGGTCCACGATTTCTCCACGCGTGGGAAGGATGGGCACTACGTTCATTCTGTTCTGTTCCGCTTGCAGGAACAGTCCTTCATACCGGAGCCATTGCAGGTCAACCAGACGACTCGCCAACACCAGTAACAAGACCACGCCTATAACGTGGAAAAATAATAGCCGCCGTTCAAAGCGGTTGCGAACCTCAAGCGTACTTCTGTTCATAAAGATGCACCAATAAATGCCACACAGGAACGCAAAGAATCAACGTTAGCAGCCATTGCAGAATACCGGCACCATGCCAGAGCATGGGAAGGGTAAGCAGGGTTAACAGTGCCAGACGTTGTGGTAAGCCGGCGCCGATCTGGGCATCCAGGCTGGCGATTGAAAACGGCAACAGACAAGCGATGGGGAATACGCCCCAAACCGACCAGTACAGTGTCAGATCGTGAATCAGGATAACCGGTAACACCCATGGCCAAGCATGACGCCGGGACAATAAGGCGGCAAGTAATAACGCCAAAGACCAATCAGGTTGAGGCGTACCTCCGGAGGCAAGATTCAATCCAAGCCCCAGGAAGGCCAGTGTAACAATAAGAACAGGAAGAGGAGAGATCATGGTTTGTTCGGCACTTCCCTGGAGGCGATGGAGAGCCATGCGTCACGTCGCCAATGTGCTACCGGATCAGCATCTACATCTGCAAAAATACTGCCTGGGATCGCATGAATATGGGTAATACGGGCGACGGGAATGCCCGGAGGGAATACCCCGCCGGCACCACTGGTCACGAGGATGCTGATTTCGGGTGGGGCATGTTTAAGTGGAATAAATTCTACCCGTAACGTTTCACCCTGACCCCGAACCAGAGCAGCCAGACCGCTTCCCGGCAGCGTGACGGGAACTGCCAGTGAGGCATCAAGAATGGTGCGCACGACGGCACGTCGGCTCCGCACTGTATCGACCAGTCCGACGAGGCCTTCACTTGAGGCCACTACATCGCCCCGGCTGATTTTGCCTTGCGATCGGAGCAATAAGCGCTGGCTCATTCTGTCCGGGCTGCGGCCAAACACTTTAGCTGCACGCCAGTGGAAACCGGGCAAGCTTTTCAGCTCCAGTAAGCTCCGAAGTTGTGCATTTTCAACACGTAATGAGCGGAGCTCCTGCAGGGCTCCGGATTGACGTTGCAGTGTTTCCTGAAGGCGTAGATTATCAGTCTGAAGACGATTTTTTTCGGTTAGCCACAGATTGATGTCGCGCCACCAGCGTGATGGCGCCTGCAGGGCGCTAACCAAAGGAGAGGCGAGCAGGGTGATATTCTGCCCGAGGGGTAATTGCTGGAGGGCAAATAATATAATGAATCCGGCGGCAACCCCTGCCCAGAGACGAATTTTTAACCGCCGGGTCACGCCTTACCTGGACCCATTGACAAGGTGCTGAGAGATACCAGTTTTATAGGACAGACACAGTTTCTGTGTTGGGTAAGGATTATATAGAGCCACTATGCGCCTCTTGCCATGCCTTGAATCCAGGCCAAACTCTGGCGTAATTTTCAGACAATTATTTAGTTCCGGGGGCCTTATTCCTCGAACAGCACGTCCCGCATGCGATCCAGTTCCTCCAGTACTCTGCCGCAGCCCAAGACCACGCAATGCAACGGATTTTCTGCTACGGTGACGGGAAGCGCAGTTTCCTCCCTCAAGAGCTGATCCAGTCCTACCAGCAGGGCGCCACCGCCGGTAAGCACAATACCCTTATCGACAATATCCGCCGCCAGCTCAGGAGGTGTTCGTTCCAGACAGACCTTGATACCTTCAATGATGGCATTGACCGGTTCAGTAATGGCTTCGAGGATCTCAGAATCATCCAGAGATAAACTTTTCGGCACGCCATTGATAAGATCCCGGCCTTTAATATCCATTTCCCGCCGCTGTTCCTGTGGATAGGCACTGCCCAGTTCAATTTTTATATTTTCAGATGTCGCCGAGCCAATAAGCAGGCTATATTTTCGTCGTAAATGATTGATGATGGCTTCATCCATTTTATCACCACCAACACGTACAGAACGTGAATAGACAATGCCGCCGTAGCTGATCACGGCGATTTCGCTGGTGCCGCCTCCAATATCCACGACCAGTGATCCTGATGCCTCGGTGACAGGAAGATCTGCGCCGATTGCAGCCGCCATGGGTTCTTCAATCAGATACACTTCACGTGCCCCTGCCGTTAATCCCGTATCCCGAATGGCTTTGCGCTCCACAGGTGTAGAACCGTAAGGCACACAAATGACGATACGCGGTGACAGTCCCCAGTTACGCTGGTGTACCTTACGAATAAACTGTTTGAGCATTGCTTCGGTAATCACAAAATCGGCAATGACGCCATCTTTCAACGGGCGGATAGTCTGAATTGTACCAGGCGTACGGCCCAGCATGCGTTTGGCATCGCCGCCTACAGCCAGTACCCGGCGATCATTTTTCCCGCCGCCTACATGGATGGCAACCACCGACGGCTCATCCAGAACAATGCCTTCGCCACGGACGTAAATGAGAGTATTCGCCGTGCCCAGGTCAATGGCGATATCTTTTGAAAAAAGGCCAAAAAGCCGTTGTAACATCTGCTGTTCTTCCCCTATTGTATAAAAAAATTAAACCTGAACCCGCCCACGCTAAAAGCTGAAGCGGTGTTGGTAAAGAAGAATGAATCAGATGCCCATAAGAGCAGCCAGAGACATGCAGACCAGACCCATGGCAAAATAGCCTCCCGGGGTGATATTCAAACGTGTACAAATACGGTTTTGATAGGTTGAATACATACAAACCTCCTGACATGGCGAACACTGACGCCATTCAGCAGGCAATGATGTGACGTGCGTCAACATCCGGTGATATGGGCGATGATTCTTCGTGTGGATGGCTGTTGCCGATGCTCATACAGGTAGATTCCTTGCCAGATACCAAGCGTCATCTTCCCCTGCCCGACAGGAATGCTGAGCGATGTGGCTGTGAGTGCGGCACGAACGTGAGCGGGCATGTCATCAGCACCTTCGGCGGTATGTTGAAAGATAGCATCTCCGTCCGGAACAAGGCGGGACAGGAACCGCTCCAGATCGGATTGCACGGTTGGATCGGCATTTTCCTGAATCAGAAGCGAACAACTGGTATGCTGTACGAACAGATGCAGCACACCGGTATGAATCCCTGTTTGCGCCAGCCACGTTGCAACTTGCCGTGTAATATCAGTCATACCACGGCCGTTCAGGGTAACGGTAATTTGTGTCTGCGCCTGTTCCATCAGATAAATTCTGCCCATACCGGCGCATGATCGCTGGGGCGCTCACGGTCACGTTCATCGGCATGTACACCTGCGGCCTGCGGCTTTATCGCCGATGTCGCCAACACATGATCAATACGCAGCCCCCACCCCCGCCGAAAGGCGTTCAGGCGATAATCCCACCATGAATACATACCTTCTTCGGGATATAGAGCACGCATCGTATCGGTCAATCCCAGGCCTAAAATTTTTTTGAACTGATTCCGCTCGGTATCGGAACACATGATTTTCCCTTTCCAGCGCTTCGGGTCATGGATGTCAATGTCTTCGGGTGCGATATTAAAATCACCCAGAACGATCAGTTTTTTATGTGCTCTCAGTTCCTGTTTCAGAAAGGTTTCAAAGGCCGTAAGCCATCGTAATTTATATTCGTACTTCTCTGAACCCACTTCCTGTCCGTTAGGGATATAGACATCAATAATGCGCATGCCATTCACCGTGGCAGCCAGTAACCTGCGTTGTGGATCATCGAAGTCAGGAATGCCGGCGGTGACATCTTTTACCGGAGATTGGCTCAAAATAGCTACACCGTTATAGGTCTTTTGCCCGGAATAACAAACCTGATAACCCGCTGCTTCGATTTCAGCTTGTGGAAATCTTTCATTCGGAGTCTTGGTTTCCTGCAAGGCCAGCACATCCGGCGAATGTTCATCCAAATAGCGCAGAACATGAGGCAGGCGCACATTCAGTGAGTTCACGTTCCACGTTACGATGTTCATGCCGCCATGCTGGCTCTGGAACAAGACTGCGGCAAGGCGTCGTGAGCATGATCGCTATGCGACATGAAATGTCGTTTTGTGTGGCATGCTGTTCCGAAAAGGTCTTTAATAACACAACATGAAGAAGAAACAGAGCTATCGAATAGGGAGTATTAAGTCGTCCGATATCAAGGTGCGAAAAAAGCGCGCGCCTCCCACGCAAGTTCAAAAATCGCCGAAGGACTATGACCGCAACCGCATGAAGAAACAGGATCGCGAGGAACTGGAAGATGAGTGACACGCTGATGCGCCAATGGCAGATGCTGCGGCTGGTTCCACGGCATCCGGGAAAGATTTCCACTGCGGAACTCAAACAGCACCTAGCTGACGAAGGCTTTGATACCACCCAGCGTACCATCCAGCGCGACCTGATGACGCTTTCGTATATTTATCCATTGACCTGCGATGATCGAAGCAAGCCCTTCGGCTGGTCATGGATGGCGGAAGAGGTCTGTGCGACACCATATGTCGTGATAGGTGCTACGCTTCAAATATTTCGGATTAGAAGGATGAGTCATGCAATCATACGAACAAGAAGCTACCGATCATCAGTCAAATGGCGTGCAGTTGCATGGCCACCAATTGGATCTGGATGATTTGCGGGAACAACTTGCAGGCCTAATCGAGCAACAGGAAAACATTGAGACTCATCAGAAGCCGATGTTGATGGGGCTGTATAATCGTGAAATCGGCATTTTTGAATTTAAGTTGCTGCAGCATCAGGTAGAGCGCCAACGCCTGATGCGTAAGGTCGAATTACTCACTGCGAGGATAAATCGAGGAGAAGCAGTTGATGATTCGATTATGATGGCAGTGGATGCCAAACTGGATCGTGAACTGATCAAATGGCGGAAAAAAATGCTTGAACGTGAGCAACAATTGCAGGAAGGCGAACGGTTGCTGAATTCTCACCAAGCGATGTCCGCCGAAGAAA
>JAUZQZ010000015.1 GCA_030950745.1 Mariprofundaceae bacterium
AACAGCCGTCGCCAGATAAAGCAGTTTATGCATTTCTTCCTCCTTGATGCGTCCGGGCATCCCGTGGAGGACAGAGTAGCGGCATATTATGGCAGGACGATGTCAGATACGTGACGCTTTGTTCATCATCTGCTGACGGGCTAATTGATTTACCGGGTTGTGGCACGCTGTGACTCAGGATTGTGCCACAAGCGGTTCGTATGGGTGCCTGGCAGCGGAGTGCCCAGGATAAAACAGCAGGGCCGCCATGCGGCGGCCCTGCTTCCTGTGGCTATGCGCCCTACATCGTCAGGTGCTTCGGCGTATTAAAGAACGATACGTTGATTAACGCTCCGGCATACAGGCAAATAAAAGCCACAGCCAGATAAATCAGTTTTTTCATTTCAGTCTCCTGTGTTCTTTCTGCGAAAGAACATTTGCATGGTCAGCGTGCTTCATGATTTGCCGCTCAATGGATGGCTTTGGCGGATGACAATATGTGAATCATGATGATGGTCGCCGGGTATGCAAGAACGCCCACCACCATGGTTATGATAAAGCTTTTCATTCCCTTTTCCATTTCTTCCTCCTTGGGGCTTAAGAGCCTTCCATGGAGAGAAGTTTAGGGGCATATGATGACAAGCGGATGTCAGTGATGTGACACTTTTTTAATCATCCGGGAATTTCCTGGTCAGGCAATTTCCAGCCTGTGGTCAAAGACTGTTTCGAACCACGGAGCCTCTTTCCGCACGGCCCAGCGTTCGAGCAATAAATCGCCTTTCCCCTCAACTTGCAGACGGCTGATTTTTCCCGAACGGCTGATATGGATCGCACGTACGTTGCCGCGTCTCTCCTTGTCCAGAGCGATGGCCAGACGCAGCAGGACATTTAGCCGGAACACACGCTTCTGTTGCGCTTTGGTCAGTTCGCTAAACGGTTCGTTATCGGTGTCCGGCGTCCGTTTGCGATGGTAGCGCACCACGAGGGCAACCAGCTTCTTTTCACTTGAACTTAAACCCACCATGGGGGATGCATTGATCAGGTAAAAGGCGTGACGATGGTGTTTGTTGGGGCGCACGGTGATGCCAATCTCATGCACAATGGCCGAAACCTGTAACAACAGCAGATCACGGTCATTCAACTGATGGATATCCTTAAGCTGGGAAAACAGTTTTCGGGCCAGAATGCGCACATGGCGGGCGTGAGAAACATCGGCATGATACTTTCGCGCCATGCTTCTTGCCCATGCTATGGCCTGATGCGCCAGCACTTTGCTACCGGTGTTCTGTTCCTGTAGCAAATCAAGCAACACGCCATCAGCCAGACCTGCGGATGGAATCAACAGCGCCGCGGGGCGCGCCAGTTTCACAATGGATTTTAATGCGATTGCGGCCGGGATGATGACGTCCGCCCGGTCCGGCCGCAAGCCGATCTGGTCGATGCGATCCTCATAGCTCATGGATTGCAAGTGTTTGAGCAGTTTCCTGATATCTTTGTAACTTAATTGATGGTTTGAATCGTTGCCAAGCAGTGAAACGCCCAGTTCATCCAGAGCCTCGATATTACCGCCTGTGCCAATGCAAAAATCAATGCGCATTCCGGCCATTTCTTCGCGCACTTTTTGTTGCATGGAAGCAATGTATTCATTCATGATTTTAGGTTTTTCCGCATTCCCGGATGCATCCCGGAACAGTTCCAGCAGACGCACCGTACCCATACTGAAACTTTCCAGGGCAACAATATCGCCATGTTTCGCCAGGGTGATTTCTATACTGCCACCGCCAATATCAATCAACAGTGTTCTCATTTTGTCCATATCTGGAACGCGATGGTGTACGGAGAGGTGAATCAGGCGCGCCTCTTCCTCACCGGAAATAATTTCGATTTCAATACCTGTTTTGTCTTTAATGCGGCGGATGAGTTCGCTGGCATTGACGCTGTCACGCAGAGCGCTGGTTCCCACAGCACGGATCGTTTGTACGGGATGGAGATCAATCATGGAACGGAAGATTTCAAACGCCTGCAATGCCTTTTCCATGGTTTCTTCGGAAAGCCGCCCCCGGGTGAAGGCATCATGACCCAGGCGAACGGATTCGCGGTGATAATGGATGGTTTTCAAACCGGCTTCCGCATCCGGCCCGGCGATGTGCAGGCGCATGGCATTGGAGCCAACGTCGATGGCCGCGGCCAGTATTGGCCCGGATGCGGATGTTTCAGTCGTCGTCGTCTCCTTCTTCTGCCAGCAATCTCCGGAGTTGTTCCACATCGATATGCCGCACTTCATGGCCAACATCGGTATAAATCACCATCTCGGCGATGTTGGTAATGTGATCGCCAATACGTTCCATGATCTTGGCAATATTGATGAGCGCCATACATTGGGTAATTTTAGCGGGTTTTTCCACCATCACCGTCAGCATGACGCGCTGGGTATTGGCAAATGCCTCGTTAATCAGATGATCGCGTTCAATAATGGTTTGAGCTTCTGTTGCGCTGCGCTCCAGATAGGCGCGCCGGACATGCTTCAGTTGATCAAGAACCAGATCCTGCATCACGGGGATGGAGGCCAGATTCTTTGGCGTAGCGCCTTCAATATTCAACACGTTATCCGCGATATTGGCAGCCATATCGCTCATACGTTCCAGATCAGTGACAATCTTGGTAGCAGCGAATACAAAGCGCAGATCCGATGCGGCGGGCTGATGGTGAACGATGAGATTGCGGGCGGCTTCATCGCTCTGAACTTCGAGCGCGTTGGCGGCTTCATCATGTTTGATAACGGTTTTCGCCAGTTTCGTATCACCTTCAATCAGTGCCTGTAGCGCCTGTTTGATGTTCTTGCGCACAATCTTGAACATCGATTTAATCAGATTGTTGAGCTCATCCAACTCAGTATCAAATCGTTTCAATGTATGTTCGGGCATGTTTACTCCTTGAGTCTCGCTGCTAAAGCGTTTAACCGAAGCGTCCGGTAATATAATCTTCAGTTTGCCGTTTGACGGGAGCGGTGAACAGCGTATTTGTTTCACCGAACTCGATTAGGTTCCCCAGATAGAAGAACGCCGTAAAATCGGATACGCGTGCTGCCTGCTGCATGTTGTGAGTCACGATGACAATGGTGAATTTCTGTTTGAGCTCATCAATCAGTTCCTCAATTTTGGATGTAGCAATGGGATCAAGCGCCGAGCACGGTTCATCCATCAGAATGACTTCCGGTTCAATGGCAAGCGCACGGGCGATACACAGGCGTTGTTGCTGGCCACCGGAAAGCGCCGTGCCGGGCTGGGCCAGCATGTCCTTGACCTCGTCCCATAGCGCGCTGTCCTTTAACGCTTTCTCGACTTTCCCCTCCGTTTCGCTTCTGCTCATGCTGGTATGCAATTTCAGGCCGTAAGCGATGTTGTCTGATATGGACATCGGGAAGGGCGTTGGCTTCTGAAAGATCATGCCTACTTTGTGTCTGAGTTCCAGTGCTGGCATTTTGGGGTCAATAATATTGACGCCATCCATCAGGATTTCGCCTTCGGCCCGGTGTCCCTTGTAGAGATCGAACATGCGGTTGTAGGTGCGGATATGGGTAGATTTGCCACAACCGGACGGCCCGATGAATGCCGTCACCTTGTTTCTGGCAATATCCAGTGTGTTACCGAATAACACCTGTTTATCACCATAATAGAAATCAAGATCGCGCACGGACAGCTTAATTTCATCATCCTGAACCATTTTTTCGGAGATGTTTCCTGAGATGGAAGGTGCGGATGAAGTGTTCTGTCTTGCGGAGGTTTCCGGGGTCAATGCCTGCTCCTTTTGTGCAGCACAAGCCGCGTGATAATGGTGGTGACCAGCACGGCCATGGTAATCAGGAATGCCGCACCCCATGCAAGTTGCTGCCAGTCATCATAGGGGCTCATGGCGTAGTTGAACAGCGTAACCGTGAGGTTTGCCATCGGTTCATTCATGCTTTCCATCCAGTAGGGGCTGTTCATGGCTGTGAATAGCAATGGTGCGGTTTCGCCTGCTACGCGTGCTACGGCCAGCATAATGCCGGTCATCATACCGGCGGCGGCGGCCCGATAAATCACATACGGCATGATTTTCCAGTAAGGCGAACCCAGCGCTAAAGCAGCCTCGCGTAATTCATGTGGTACCAGTTTAAGCATTTCTTCTGTCGTGCGCGAAACAACAGGCAGCATGATGATGGCCAGTGATACGGCACCTGCCCAGCCGGAAAAGTGCCCCATAGGCCGAACCATAACAAGATAGACAAAGACGCCGATAACAATGGATGGGGCGGAAACCAGAATGTCCGACAAATAACGGATCAGATGTCCCAGCGGATGGTCTCGCCCAAATTCCGAAAGCCATGTCCCTGCCATCACGCCAAACGGTACGGACAGTAATGTAGCCGTCAGAGTTAATAGAAATGTACCCACAATATCATTGGCAAGGCCTCCGCCTTTCATTCCGGGTGGGGCGGGAAGCTCGGTGAAGAATGCCCAGTTGATCGCGGAAGCACCTCGGATGGCGACATCACCAAGAATCCATGTGAGCATAATCAGCCCGACTCCCGCCGCCATGCCGGATACGGTCAGGACGATACGGTTGGTGAGTACCCGGCGGTTTCGTCGTGTCATTGACCTCCTCCCGGATTACCCTTTCTAAGCCATAGTTGTGCCAGGCCCAGGACGATGAAGGTGATTAGGAATAGCACCAGTCCCAACTCAACCAGTGAAGACAAATATACATCACTATCTGCTTCGGTAAATTCATTGGCCAGCGTCGAGGCAATAGAGTTACCGGGTGCAAACAATGACCATGACAGGTGGTAAGCGTTTCCGATCACAAAGGTGATTGCCATGGTTTCACCCAGTGCACGGCCCATACCCAGAAAAACCGCACCGGCAATACCCTTTTTGCCGTATGGGATCATGACATCGCGTACTACCTCCCATGTGGTGCAGCCCATACCATAGGCGGCTTCTTTCAGGTTTTGCGGCACCATCAGGAACACATCGCGTGTGACCGAGGCGATGAAAGGAAGAATCATCAATGCCAGCACCAGACCTGCGGTGAGCATGCCGATGCCCATCGAAGGGCCGGTAAAGAAAGGAAGAAATCCGAAATGCGCGGAGAGCCACGGTTGCACATGGTCGGCCATGATGGGCGAGAGCACGAACAGCCCCCACATGCCGTAGACGATGCTGGGGATGGCGGCGAGCAGTTCGATAGCCACACCGAATGGTGCTTTCATCCATGCCGGTGCAAGTTCCGCCAGAAACAGTGCCACGCCGATACTGACAGGTACCGCAATCAGCATGGCCAGAAAGGTAGAAATCAGCGTGCCACCAATCGGAATCAGTGCACCAAAATCATCCTTAACCGGATTCCATGCGCTGCTGGTCAGAAAAGAGAAACCGAATTTATGAATAGATGGCAGGGATTCATGCCAGAGGTTGGCCACGATGGCAGCAAATAGCACCAGGATACCGAGTGCGAAGAAGAGCGTGACCCCTTTGAAGGCAGCATCGCCCCATGCCTTGTTTTTTGCTGTGTTCATACTGTAGCGACACTCCCCGTCATTGATCGACTGTCCGTGCAATACTTACCGTAAGTCCGCCAGCGTGCAATGGTATTCAATCAAAAAGAGGGCCGGTGATAAACCGGCCCTCCACTGATGCGGCAGAAGATATGTAAGATACGTTAAAGAGCCGCTGTTGCTGCTTATTTCCAGATAGAATTTCCCGAACGGTCACGCAGCACCTTGCTCCAGGTGGCGCGCACCATCTTGGCTACGGCTTCCGGCATTGGTACATAGTCCAGTTTCTTGGCAGCCTTACCGCCATTGTTATAGCTCCAGTTGAAGAACTTCAGGACTTCTTTGGCCTGTGCCGGGTTGACCTGGGTCTTGTACATCAGAATGAAGGAAGCGCCGGTAATTGGCCATGAATTCATACCAGGCTGATTGGTCAGCACCATGTAGTAGCCCTTGGCATGCTTCCAATCCGCGCCTGCGGCGGCTGCCTGAAAGTTGGAGGCTGTCGGTGCAACGAAATTGCCATAGTGATTCTGAAGCAGGACGCTGGCCATGTGGTTCTGCAGCGCATAGGCATATTCGACATAGCCGATGGAACCATCCACCTTGCTCACGAAGGCAGCCACGCCCTGATTGCCCTTGCCGCCGAGCCCTGTCGGCCATGCAATGGCCTTGTTATTGCCCAGCTTTTCGGCCCACTCACCGCTGATCTTGGTCAGATAGTTGGTGAAAATCCATGTGGTGCCGGAACCGTCGGCACGATGCACGACGCTGATGTCCTGATGCGGCAGGGAAAGGCCCTTGTTGTTGGCCGTGATGCGTGCATCGTTCCATTTGGTAATCTTGCCCATATAGATATCGGCCAGATTACGCCCCGTCAATTTCAACTGACCGGCCTTAATCCCCTTGATATGCACGACCGGCACAACGCCGCCCATGATCATCGGGTACTGCATCAGACCGAACTTATCCAGTTGAGCTGCCTTCAGCGGCGCATCGGAAGCACCGAAATCCACGGTCCTGGCCTTGATCTGCTTGATGCCGCCGCCGGAACCGATGGCCTGATAGTTCAGCTTCACGCCGGTTTCCTTGTTGTAGGTATAGGCCCACTTGGAATAAACGGGGAAGGGGAATGTCGCCCCTGCACCGTTGAGTGTGGCTGCCGCCTGGGCTGCCGTTGCGGCACTCATGGCGCCTACTGCGATCAGTGCTGCTGCAAAAATTATTTTCTTCATAGTGTAGCTCCTTTTTTATGTTGTCCTGTTTGGTTGAACAGCCGTTTCAAGAAGGGGTGGTGGGAAGCATAGCCTTCCCACCACTCTTTTTACTGACTAGAAATCCACCTGTGCACGCATCTGGAACACGTCCGGGCCGAAGTTGTTTCTGGCCACGGTCGTGATCGGTGAACGGTCCACCGAAGCATGCACCCAGTTGAACATCCAGCGCAGGTGTGGATGTGGATACCAGTTTAGGCCGACGGTGATATTTTGCTCTTTGCCGCCGGGGAATCCGGTATCTTCCAGGTCTAGCTGGCTGAAACGTGCGGCGACTTCCCATGCACCCCAGCCGTCTGCGCCAAGCTGGAAGTTATGGTTCGGATGTACACGGCCAAAACTACCCTTTTTGACACTGTACGGGCGCGATTCACCGGTGAGGAACCAGCTTCCAAAGATATAGTAACCACTGAAGCTTGGCTCATTGGCGATACCATTCTGGAAGCTCACATCGGTGCGGGAGTATTCACCCTGTATGGATGCGGGACCGAATACGGCTGCCGCTTCCAGATCATACTTTAAAACACTATCCACGTTCAAAATATCGCCGGTGCCCACAAGACGCTTGTGTGTAACGTGAGATTCTGGACGTTCACGAAATCTCAGCGTCCTTGTCGAAGACGGCAGGCTGTAGTTGATGCCTGCGCCCAAGTGTAGAACGCGTGTTTTTTCATGAATCGGAGCAAAGGTCAGACGCCCAGTGGCATCGAACTGGGAATCCACACCCGACGTTGTGCCGGAAGCTCCATTGGTGAAGACACCAGCAGCAGCGCTCCAGGAATCGCCGTGGCCGGAGAGTGCGGCACCGATGTGGCGGCTGGGTGCGAATGTGTTCGGCATCGCGCGTTCCATGAATGTGATGTACTTGGAGCTGGTCAACTCTTCCAGGCTGAACGGTTCCTTGAAGTTACCAACCTTAATATGGACGGGCAGTCCCGTATATTTGATATAGAGATCCTTGATCTTCGTTCCGTTGCCGGCGAAATCATACTGGGCCTTGTAGTGAAAATCGCCAACCTTGCCCTTGACGAACAAACGTGCGCGGCGAAATTCGGCACCGTCACCCATGTCCAGGCCCGGATCGTCCTTATAAAAAGCGGCATCAGCCTGAATACGGCCGCCGATTTTCAGCTTTGACTGATGTGCTTTGGCTTCTGCCTTAGCAGCTTTGGCTTCGCCCTGGGTCAGTACGCCCTTGGCTTCCAAAAGGTCCACCAGAGATGTTCCGCCAGCATTGGCGCTGCCGGAGAGTGCGGGGATTGTCAGCATGACTGCAAGCGCCATTCCGCCAAACCGCCATGGATTAAACGTCTTTTTTTGCATAGTTAAAACTCCTTCCTCATTGAGATGCGGCGAACAGTATGCGGCATATGTGACACCCATATGACATATGCGCCGTGTCACAGACGTGTCACATTGATGACATCCTTGTGTCACGCATGGTTACTAAGTTGCGGTCATCACATCAGGAGGTATTTGATATGACACAGCCCGTAATGACCGCATTGGTCGCGTCTATTTCTGCCAATCCATATTTTGCCCGCTTCCGCGGCATGCCCGTTGGACAGGAACTGGAAGTGAATGACGCCATGACATTGTTTTCCTGTTTTGAGGAACAGCATATCAACAAAGGCGAAGTCCTTTATGAGGCTGGTATGCAGTCCGAGCGAACGATGTACATCTTGCTTGCCGGTAACGTTTCCGTCCGCGATGCGTCCGGCAATATTTATTCAACCTTAAGGCCCGGCGATGTCTTCGGATTATTTTCATTCCTGGAGGACCGGCCCCATTCGGCGACGGTGACAGCACAGGACACTTTGGTGGCGATGACCTTAAAGCGCACGTATTTCGATCTGATAACTTTGGAAGATCCCGTGCTGGGCTATCAATTGCTGCGTTTCATGTTTCGTCTGCTTTCCCGGATGTCGCTCAATCTGGAAGTGGAATATGCAGCGCTTCGAGATTATGCCCTGGGCATGCGCGCCTGAGTATACGGAACAGCCATTTTACCACGAAGACACAAAGGCACGAGGAATCCAGACGCAATGGGAACGATTGATCCCATGCCTTTGACCTTGTGTCTTCGTGTCTTTGTGGTTCAAGCTTTTTATGTTTTCTAACCCGGCTTGGGCAATCCGCTTGTCATCCATGCATGTTCTATCCATGATACCTGTTCATGGCACGCCCGATGGATGATGACCGGAAAATTCTGATCGTGGAGGACGACGCGGCGATCGCGCGTCTGATGCAGATGCACATTGAGGCGGTCGGACATGCGGCGCGCTGCTGCGCCGACGGCAACAAGGCCATTGAATTGCTGCAGGAAGAGCCGTGGAAGCTGGTGGTGCTGGACCGCATGCTGCCCGGTGCCGATGGTATGCGGGTGCTGCGCTTTATTCGCCGGACAAGCCGGGAGGAAATGATCCCTGTGCTGATGGTGACGGCGCTGGGGCAGACGGCGGAACGGGTGCAGGGATTGAATGAAGGCGCGGACGATTATCTGGCCAAACCCTTCGAACCCGAGGAGCTGGTGGCGCGCGTGCAGGCTTTATTGCGCCGGAGCACGCCGGTTGAGAACGAACGGCTGAGTGCGGGAGGCATTGAGGTCAATCCCGACGCCTATGAGATTGTGATTCAGGGATGTAGCATAACCCTGCGTCCACTGGAATACCGTCTGTTACAACTGCTGATGAAGAAGCCCGGCAAGACACGCAGCCGCGACTATCTGCTGGATCATGTCTGGGGGCGGGATAACTTTGTTGAACCGAGGACCGTGGATGTCACCGTCAAGCGCCTGCGCAAAGCGCTGAAGAAATGCGGCGTCGGGGACTCAGTGGAAACCATTCGCGGCATGGGGTATCGCTTCAATCCTGCGGGCAACAAGAAGACGCTCGCATGATTTCCGGATGGTGGATTGTGCCGCCACTGCTTGCATGGTGGGCGCATGTGCTGTGGCAACGTCGGCAAGTGAACAGTCTGCGGGAGGAATTGCGGCGCCTGCGGTCGGAGCATGAAGAACTTTCCCGGCGTTTGCGGCGGCGCAGCGACCGTATGGATGCGCTGTTCGCCACCATGAATGAAGCCGTTCTTCGGCTGGATACGCAGGGCAATGTTGTGGCGCTGAATCATCAGGCGCGGCGAGCTTTCCGATTGCCAAAACATCTTCCCTTGCCTCAGCCGATGACAGCCCTGTATCGGCAACCCGGGTGGAACAAGGCCATTCAAAAGGCGTTGAGGCAGCTTCCCGAGCCTTATGACCTGCCTGATATTCACATACAGGATCGCACACTTGCGGTGCGCCTCGCGCCCCTGGGCCATGAGCAGGCGCTGCTCCTCTGCCTGGATGTGAGCAAGCAGCGGGATATGGAAGCACAACGCGAGCGGCTGGTGCGTGATCTGATGCACGATTTGAAAACGCCTCTGACCTCCATTCTGGGCTATGCCCGGACCATCGAAGCCTTTGGCAAGAGCAAGAAATTGCGCAAGGAGGCGACGGAAACCATTGTCCGGGAAGCAAAACGCCTGGATCAGTTACTGGAGTCCATGCTGACATTTGATCAATTGGGAAATAAGCGGCTGGAACCGGATGGCTGCTGCAATCTGTCACAGGTGGTTCATGAATTCTGTGCGCTGATCAAACCGGTGGCGAAAGCTGCCGGCGTGAAATTTGAAACCAGCCTGGATGCGGACATTCAGACTTTCCCGATGAATGCCGATGATCTTCACCGGCTTATGACCAACCTGGTCGATAACGCTGTTCGTTATTCTCCGGAGGATGGCAGGGTGCGTCTGACTACAGCGCGGCAGAACGGTCACGTGGAATTACGCGTGACGGACGAAGGGCCGGGTATTGCGCCAAAGCATCTGCCGCATGTGACCGAGCGTTTTTACCGCGCCGATGACAGCCGCACCGCCGCAAGTGGCGGGCATGGGGTGGGGCTCGCCATTGTGGCCGAGACGACAGCCCGTTATGGCGGGGAGTTGACGTTGGCCAATCGCAGGGAAGGAGGGCTGGAGGTTCGTATACGGATGGCTGTATCCGGAAATGAGGCTGCATCGGATAAACCATTGAACCGCAAAGTACGCAAAGTTACGCAAAGTAAATAGGGTATGCGGAAGGTGTTTATCTGGCTGAATGCGATCCAGCCGGATTTTGCTTGTTTTGGGTTTTCTTTGCGTGACTTTGCGTACTTTGCGGTAAATATTTTTACTGCTTTTGCCATGCAGTACACAATGATGTAAGGCGGATCGCACGCCTCTCGACTAGACTATTCCAAAAGAGGATGATTGCAGAAGAAGGGAGCGTCATGTATCTGCATATCATCCAACCGACGACTTATACCACGGACGGCCAACTGCTACAGACTGGCAAGCGCCGTCTGATGAGCCTTTCCCTGCCCTATCTGGCCGCGCTGACACCGGAGGAATGGAACGTCCGGGTGTTCGACGAACGGCTGACACCCGTGGATTTCGATGCGCCGTGCGATGTGGCGGCGATCACCGTGTGGACCCGATTTTCCCAGCGCGCCTATGAAATTGCCGCCGAATACAGAAAGCGCGGCGTGACCGTCATCATGGGGGGGCCGCACACCTGGTTTTATGCCGAAGAGGTAGCCGATCACTGTGATGCCTATGCAATCGGAGAAGCCGACGATATCTGGGCGGATATGCTGGCCGATGCCGCCGCCGGACGCCTGAAGAAGGTGTATGTTCAGCAGCCGTTGCCGGATATGAAAGGCTTGCCGCACCCGCGTTACGACATGATTCCCTTTCACCACTATCCGCGTCCGCGCGTATTCCAGGTGCAGACTACGCGCGGTTGCCCGTTCGGCTGTGACTTCTGCGAGGAAACGATTCTTTACGGCAAGAAATTCCGCTCGCGGCCGCACGAAGAACTGGCGGAGGAAATTCGTTATATCAAGT
>JAUZQZ010000016.1 GCA_030950745.1 Mariprofundaceae bacterium
GCGGCAATCGGCTTCCCCACTTCGGCCCATTTCCGAGCTGGAATTTCGGTCCATGGAACCACCATGCACCTCATTCCACCCCGAAAATGGACTCAAAGTGGGATTGCCGCTCATCCACCCAGAGTTTTGCAAGTGGCTCCATGGTGACTTCATAAAAAGGTGACGGATGGGCTTTTTACGACTTCATTACGTATTTTTTCCAATATTATTGTGTGTTTTGCTTGGTTTTATGCCGAATGCGGCCTTCGCTGGATGGATGGATGATGCTTTATCCGATTTAAACTCGATTGGGCAGAGTGTTCGTAGTGAAAAATCAGCATTGACTCATACAAATACGCTGACTAACAGCGATATTGACGAAGGTTTAAAACAGGCGTTGCGCAAGGGTGTACGTATTTCCGTAGATTATCTGGGCCACACCGATGGATTCTGGAAACATCCGGATGTGCGAATACCTCTTCCCGGAACATTTCAGACACCGGCCCGGTATCTCCAAAAGGCCGGTTTGGGGTCGTATACCGAACAATTGCAAAAACGTATGAATCGTGCGGCTGAAGAAGCCGTACCTCTGGCCAGGACCGTGTTCTACGATGCCATTCGTTCCATGCGTTTCTCCGATGTGCGTCGGATATTGCAGGGGAAGAATGACGCGGCAACACGTTATTTTGAGCGCAAAACAATACCAGAACTTACCAGGGTTTTTTCCCCGATTGTACACAGAGAGCTTAACCGTTCCGGTGCGGTTAGAAGTTATCGTGCGTTTTCCAGTCAATATGCTTCATTGCCCTTTGTCGGACAGCATTTGACAATCGATCTTGATGAGTATGTTACAAAAAAGGCATTAGCCGCGATGTTTACAGTGCTAGCGCACGAAGAAGCCAGGATTCGCCATGATCCGGCTGCCCGAACAACCCAACTGTTACGCAGCGTCTTCAGGTAGACGTCACATTAAGTATGTAATCGTCGCATTGATGATATGGGTACTTGTAGCGCCTGTTATGGCACAGGCAGCCATGGCAGATTCAAGGTGATAAGAGCATCGCTGTCCATCATTTCAGGCAATGCGGAATTTGAGCTGGTGAATGATAGAGGTGTGACCATGCAGATCGCGGGCGAAAGTCGAGGAATGGCTTTGTCGGTGGGTCCGGGCGAGTTAAAATTCACACGGGAGTAACCTCCGCTGTTATTATTCCCCTGGTAGATGATTCATGCAGACGGGTGTTAACTGTGATGCCTGCCTGCAAGGTTTGGTGTACCGGGCATTTTTCCGCAATTTCCAGCAAGCGTTGACGTTGCGTATCATCAAGATTTCCGACCAGTTCCAGCTCCCGATCAATATGATCGAGCGTCCCGTTGGTATCCGGGCAATCACGGCAATCGTTGGCATGCACTTTCTGATGCTTCAGATGAACATTTACTTCTTCCAAAGGCCACTTCTTGCGATCCGCATACATGCGTAACGTCATGCCGGTGCACGCACCCAGAGCGGCCGCAAGCAGTTCGTAGGGGCCTGCCCCCAGATTACCGCCACCAACCGATTCGGGTTCATCTGCATGTAAAATATGACCATTTGCAGATATTTCAGTGTAAAAGCCCGTATCTTCCGTATGCGTGGAAACCCGCCCTTGCTGTTGCCACCCGGCTGTATTTTGCCCGGAAGATGTCAGGTATTTGAGCGCCCATGCGGCAATTACAGTGCCAACATAACGGGCATCCTCTTCCCGGGTGAGTAGATGATTGGCCCGATCAAGCGAAATAAAACTTTTGGGATGCATGGCTGCCTCAAAAATGTGGGCAGCGTTGTCCACGCCTACGGTATCATCCACGGGTGAATGAAAAACAAGCAGGGCACGGCCCAGTCCATGAATGACTGCGCGCATATCCACAGCCGCGAAATCCTCCAGTAATTGCTTTTTAATACGAAACTTACGCCCGGCAAGCATCACCTCTGCCTCACCGTCGCGTTGAATCATTTCATGACTGTCCGCGAACATATGGCTGACATGCACGGGTTCAAAAGGGGCTGCAATGGTGGCAACTGCCTGGCATTCCGGTATCTGGCTTGCAGCCATCAGAACAGCCGTTCCCCCCAATGAGTGTCCAATCAAAATAGCCGGTGCTGAATATGATTCACGCATAAAATTAACAGCACTTATTAAATCACTGATATTAGATGAAAAATTCGTGTCAGAGAAATCACCTTCACTTTCTCCCAAACCGGTAAAGTCAAAACGTAATACGGCGATGCCCTGACCTGTCAGCGCATGGCTGATATGGGCAACCGACTTCAGGTTTTTTGAACAAGTGAAACAGTGTGCAAAGAGGGCGTAGGCGCGCGGTTTTTTATCCAGAGGCCAATCCAGCCATGCAGCCAGTTTCTCCCCCTGATTATTTTCAAAATACAGTTTTTCTCCGCGCATGTTTTCCCCTTCAATATTCGTTGGTGCTTACGCCCTTCCAAAAGGCAATATGTTCTGCAATGTATTTCGCCTGTTCAAACGGGGAAGGGTAATATCAGGCAGTTTGATCCGGGTTAAATGGCTATTGCACAGGAAGAAGGGGGATGGTGGTTTCCTTCCGTTTACCGGTAAGGCTGCGCAGAAACATGAGTAAATCCTTTTTTTCCTGTGTATTCAAGTTTAGAGGTGAAAGCTCATTGCCTTGACCAATTCTATCGCCTCCCCGGTTATAAAAATCAATAATTTCTACCAGTGATTTCTTTGATCCGTTATGCATATAAGGGGGCGTTATGGCAACGTCTCTCAGTCCCGGTGTTTTGAACGCATTTCGGTCTGTTTTTTTGCCTGAAATCTCAAAATGTCCGGGGTCAACACTGTTAAGGCCAGTGTTGTGAAAGAGTGAATCTGTAAAGGCCGGACCTGTATGGCAACGTATGCAGGCAGCTTTACCCGTAAACAAAACAAACCCTCTTTTAGCGGTATCAGGAATCGCCATAGCATCACCATTCAACCAGTGATCGAATGGGCTGGAACTTGAAATAATTCCGCGGAGGAATGTTGCCAGTGCTTCGGATATGCGCTCAAAGTTCACTCCCCCCGATCCGAATGCCTGCGAAAATTCCTTACGGTATCCGGGCAGGGATGCAATACGGATGACGATATTACGTGGTGTCTTGGCATCCGACATGGCTGGAGAAAGTATATCCTGACTGACGGCGTCCTCCAGACTGTTGGCGCGTCCATCCCAGAAGAATGCCTTGACATAACCGATGTTGATGAGGCTTGGTGTATGGCGGCCCAGAGCATGTCCTTCTTCTATGGTCCGTGCCATTGCGTCCGCCCAACCAAGGCCGGGATGATGGCAAGTGGCACAAGTTTGTGCCGGGTCTCCGGAAAGGCGCGGGTCAAAAAAGAGCTTTCGGCCTAATTGTACCTTTGCGGTACTATAAGGATTGCTTGCTGGATAGGTGACTGGAGGAAGTAGCCATGAAGATGCATTGTCCGGCGGAGCGGCCACAGCATATGGAATGGTGAGAGCATAAAGAAGTAAAAATATGGCGGTGCGCAGCAAACATTCCTCCGTGTAATAAACCTGTTCCCACCACCCCTCTAACGAAACGCTAGCCGGATTGGGCACGAACGCAAGCATGATTTGCCTTTCGACGGTCCATACATATGTGGTGCTTCAGTCGGGATAGGAAAGAGGGTCTTCTTTTCCAAGTTCGGCAAACCCCTGTCGCCGGAAGCGGCAGGAATCGCAGTGACCGCATGGATCACCATTGGGTGTCGGGTCATAACAGGAATGGGTAAGACCATAATCCAGCCCCAGGCTCAGCCCCAGAGCGATTATTTCAGATTTCTTCATCTCGATAAGTGGTGTTTCGATGCTGAAAGGTTGCCCCTCAATTCCTGCTCTGGTTCCCAATTGTGCAGCTTTACAAAAGGCGTCAAAGAATTCGGGACGGCAATCGGGATAGCCTGAATAATCAATAATATTAGCGCCGATGACGAGGCGGAATGCTTTGATGCGTTCGGCAAGTCCTGTGGCGATGGAAAGAAAAATGAGATTACGGGCCGGAACATAGGTCAGCGGGATGCCGTGGGTAGTTTCCTGATCCTTGGGTACGGCAATTTCACTGGTCAGGGCCGAACCGCCAATGGCTGCGAGATTAACGTGCAGGACACGATGCTCCGTAATATTCAGGGATGCAGCCACACGGGCGGCGGCTTCCAGCTCGACGTGATGGCGCTGACCATAGTCAAAAGCCACGCTATAACATTCCCATCCCTTCTTTTGTACAGCCCAGGCGAGAGCAGTGCTCGAATCCAGACCGCCGGATAATAATATTACAGCTTTGTTCATACGCCCGTAGTCTCTGCACCCCAGATGTGCTTGTGCAATTGCAACTGCATGCGTGCAGGCACATGATCCTCCAGTATCCATAAAGCCAGATCAGATGGCTGAATATCACCCCATGCGGGTGAAAACAGAACGGGTACAACAGGCTGATATTTTCTCAGAATTGTAACAGCCCACATATAATCATCATGACTGGTGATGACAACCTTGATTTCATCGCCGTCTTTTAGAAAGTTTAAATTTTCCCAGTGGTTGCGTTTATTTTCACCGCTTCCCGGTGTTTTGATATCCAGTATCCGGCGCACTCTGGAGTCGGTCTGGCTGATATTAAATGCCCCCGATGTTTCCAGCTGCAGGATAGGGCTTATCTCCGCCAGTGCAGACAGCAGGGCAAGACATGATTTTTGTGCTAACGGTTCACCCCCACTGACTAAGGTCAACGGACGGTTGCGTTGGCGGATCTCATCAGTGACCTGCTCAATACTGTATTCCTGACCACTGTCAAAAGGCAGTGCCTGTGGCGTATCGCAATAGTTGCAGCGTAAGGGACATCCGGCCAGCCGCACAAGAGTGCATGGCATGCCTGCCAGAGTGCTTTCACCCTGAATGCTGTCGTATATTTCATAAACTCGAACCGGGGAAGTATCAGAAACAGGCATGGCTCCCAGGTTACCGTTTCTTTTTCTGCATAAGCTTCAATTGGCTGCGTGCCTGTTCTGCTGCTGCACTATCGGAATGTTTCTGAATAAGGCGTTGCAATGTGACTCTGGCATCCCGCATGCGTGATGCATCCTGATAGGCAAGGCCTAATTTAAGTAAAGCTGCGGCATGTTTGGCGCTCTTGGGGTAGTGTTTGGCAATCATTTCAAATGCGTGAATGGCATGCTTAAGACTGTGTTGGGCATAATAACTTTCACCCAACCAGTACCATGCCTGATCCACATATTCCCCCTTGGGAAACATTTTCAGCAACTTTCGAAAACTCTGGGTGGCTTCCTTGTAACGGCCACTTTTGAGTGCCAGATACGCAGCTGTGTAATGATTCTTTTCTTCTTCTCCATGGTGGACAGGGGATGCAGCAACAGGTTTTGAAATGGACTTGGCAATTTTATCGAGCTTCCTGACCAGCTTTCGTTTGGTGATCCGGCTTGATTTTTTTGATTTGGCGGCAACCGCTTTCAAATGAGCCGTGCTGGTTTGTAATTGCCGGATACTGGCATGCTGGGCATTTACCATGGAAGATTGTGTCGCCTGCTCCCGCTCAATCTCAACTATGCGTCTTTGCAGATTGCCAATTTCGTCCTTCATGGATTGCTGTTCACCCTGCAGTTTCTGCATGGATGCAATCACAGTCCGTTTATCCTGTTGCCATGCATTGGATTGCTTATCACTCGCACAGGCGGAAATTCCAAGACATGACACGAAAGCAACGGCCACCGGAAGTACCGGTGGCCGCCTTTTCACTTTATGCTGCAATGGTTTGAAATTAACGAACAACAATATCCGCATGCCGGTTTTGTGCCCAGCAAGCTTCACCTGTTCCCTGGCAAACCGGACGTTCTTCACCAAATGAGACGGTACCAATGTAGTCCGGAGATACACCCTGGCCCACAAGATAACTACGGACGCCATCAGCACGCCGCTGACCCAGAGCCAGATTATACTCGCGGCTGCCCCGTTCATCACAATTTCCCTCAATAGTAATAGAACTACCGGAATGTGCCTTCAGCCATGCCGCATTGGCATCCAGGATGCGGAGTGCCGACTCATCCAGGTCTGAACTGTCAAATGCGAAATAAACGGTATGCGAGGATGGTTCCTGAACCATTGATACGCCCTGGGTTGTTGGAGCTGTTGTTCCTCCACTTTTTTCAATTGAGGCAGCAGGTGTGCTTTCTTCAACCGTTGTTTTTTTGGCACAGCCTGCGAATAACAGACCTGCGGCGGCCACAAAAGCCAAACCGATACTTGAGTATTGTTTTAATTTCATTGGGGTTCCTCCCGTTTTTTATAATATCCTGTCTGGCCTTAATGTGACCATGCAGGATCCGATGCATCCTCAGCCGGAGTCGTAATGGCTTGTGCCTTCCCACCCCAGCCGGGAACTCTATACACCTTGCGTATACCTTTCACCTCTTTGGAGAATAGCAGCATTTGCGCATTCGGCGACCATGCAGGTGATTCGATTCGCCCACTCGTGACAAGATAGCGCACATCGCTTCCGTCCAGCCGCATGGTGGCCAAAGCATATTCCCATCCCTTGCGTGTAATCAAGGCAATTCTGTCTCCGGCGGGCGACCATGCAGGTGAAGTGTTGTACGGACCGTTGGTGCTGATGCGTTGTACTTGCCCGTCACTGATACGAATACGGTAAATCTGGGGTGAACCTCCACGGTCGCTGGTAAAGGCAATCCATTTCCCATCCGGTGACCATGTTGGCGTGGTATCAATGGCAGGATTGTGTGTGAGTTGCCGCCATTTGCGGGTCCTGGTGTTAAAAATATGAATTTCTGCATTGCCTGTGTAGGACAGGGTTGCGGCGATGAAGCGGCCATCCGGTGACCATTCCGGCGTACTGTTCAGTCCTGGAAACGTACCGAATGCACTACGCTTGCCACTGGAAAGATTGAATGTTTCCAAACGTGGACGGTTACCTACATAGGTATTCAGGGCCACCAGACGATTATCCGGTGACCAGTCCGGTGAGAGCAGCAGGGTAAAGTTGCGCCCAACAGCCTGACGATTTGCACCATCCTGATCCATATAAATTAAATCTGCCTTGTCGCCATGTTTGCGTACATACAGGATATGACTGTTGAAGTAACCGACGATGCCGGTTGCAGCATGGTAGATATGGTTGGCGATTTGATGCGCCAGTGGACGAAGAATTTTACCGGAATGCTCGAGAGTGATCCGGGAAAGCACTTTATTGCGAAAGGGGTCATGTACTTCGACATAAACTTTCCAGCCATCCGCATCCCTGTGAAGGTGGGCAATGGCCAAAATATCGGCACCGATGATGCGCCAGTCGCTATAATCAATCCGGGATTCTGTTTGTTTGCTATCGGCAAGAAAACTTAAAGGGTTGAGTACCACAAAGGACTGGCTGGACTCCAGATCATGCCGTACAACATTACGGATCAGATTTGATGTTGCGGCATCTTCAGGGGACGCATTAATTATCCATGCCAGCTTTAGAGGCTGATATTTGGATTGAAATATTTCAAATTTGGCAGCCTGGGCTGCATAGGGGAACAGTATGACAAGGCATATAAGAAGAATCCGCATGGGGACAGTTTCTAGCTGTGGACGTGCGGGAATGCAAGCAGCAGGGAGGCGGGGTTCACGGGTAAATTTTTATTCATGAAATTCCATTCATAAAAAAACTTGATCTACATCAAGTGGGAGGGCAGGGTATCGCCACTTTTCTTGATTTATATCAAGGGGTGCGCCTGCTTTTTTTATGGATTCTACAGGATTAAGTGGTGCAATACGAAACGTAAACAAACACGAGGAGGGAAATAGATGAGCGAAGACATTAAACACTATACTGCCCATTGGCACACCAGTCCGTTCCCCATGATGGTGGGATTCGGCTCTGGTCTGTTTTTACCATGGGCATTTATGCTGCAATTCAACTATGAGCAAGGAACTGCCGCACTGGTCTGCCTGGCCATCGGCACCGCGTTGACCGTTGCCGGGGGACTCGGCTGGGCCGGGGAAACCATCGGTGTGATTAAGGATGAGAACTGGAGCCCGTCGGCCATGTTCATGTTCATCGGTACTGAAATCATGACCATTGCTGCGGTGCTGGTCACTTACTGGGTTGCCCGTCTCGGCGCGCCGGTATGGCCGCCTGTGGGTACGCCGGAGATTAGCGCAACCGAGCCCTTGTTGGCGACAATCATCCTGCTTGTATCAAGCATTACGATCGGTATCGCACGCAAACGCCAGCTTGACGGCAATGCATCCGGTTTTGCCATGATGGTATTATTGTCCGTCGCTATCTGGGCAGTCTTTATGGTGATGACTATTTCGAACTGGAATCATCTGTCCGGAGAGGGCTTTACCATCGGCATCAATGCTGCTGCAACTGCGCTGTACGCTTTTACCGGTATCCATTTCGCCCATATCGTGATTGGTATTCTGGTGATGCTGACCTGCGTGCCCAGTGCACTGAAAGGACGGACCAGTTTTTCGTATACCCGGGCTATGACCATGTACGTTCATTTTGTAAACGTGCTTGGTCTGTATGTGCTGTTTCAGGTCTATTACTGGTAATCACGGAAAGTCTGTAGCTATGCAGCTTTCGCTCACATCTTCCATTCGGACCCGGCTGCGGCTGGTTCCGGCTATGGCATGTCTTTGCGCTGTCTTGGGGGCAGGAGTCTTTCTGTACCCCGGGCAAGCGCAGGCCTCCTATAAATCAACGATGATGGCCCCGAATTCAGAAATTGATCCGGAGATATTTCGTATCGATGAGGGGCATTTTCTGGGCGGAAAGGTTGACGGAAATTACGTACTTGAGGATGCATCCGGAAACACTTTCAAACTGGGGGACATGTTCGGTAAGCCGCTGATTCTGCTGTTGTCTTACTTTACCTGCGATGGCGCCTGTTCGGTGATCAACCGCACGCTGGCCAACACCCTGAAAGGAGTGGATCGCTGGAAAATTGGCAAGGACTACAATGTCCTGACCGTATCCTTCGACCGGCATGACACGCCAGCGACGATGCGGGTTTTCATGCACAAGATGGGCTACGATCAACTGCCGCAAGGATGGCGCATGGCAACCATGCGAAACAAAAAGGATATTGACCGGCTTGCCGGATCGATCGGCTTCAGGTTTTTCTGGTCGCCAGCTGATCGTATTTTTCTGCATCCGATGGTATATGCCGTGCTGTCACCCAAAGGCTGGATCACACGTTATCTCTATACCGGAAAAGCGGATACGTATGATGTGAAACTGGCGATCACCAAAGCTATGGGCGGGGAGATTTCTCCGGTGAATATCATTGATTATGTGGTGGCTGCCTGTCACAGCTACAACTACAAGGATGGAAAATACAAGCTCAATATCCCCCTGTTCGTGATGTTCGGCGGGCTCGTACTCGGAGTGACGCTGATGGTTGGGGGATTCATGCTTGCAAAACGCAAGAGAAAGAGGCTCGATAAAGGTATGGTTACTATATAAAGCTAGTAAGTAGTTAAATGTTATGGAAAAAAGATAAAAACACAGGAGGGAAAAAGATGAAAATAAAATCGTTAAGTTACAAGGTTCTGGGGACATTGCTTGCACTGCCGTTGATTCCCACGCTGGTGTATGCATTCGAGATGGATACGGCGGTCAGGAAAAATTATAATGGTTTGACGCCGCAGGCTCACTGGGATGAAGTGTGGCACGAGGTGATGTTGGACCTCATTGTTATCGGCGTAATTTACTTTGCCGTAGCCCTGTTTTTTATGATCAGGTACAAGAGGACAGGTCACGACCAGGTTGGTAAATCACCCAAACTTACCGGCCAGGCGATGATTGGCTGGGTCGTGATTCCCTGTATGCTATTCTTGGGGGATGATTTATTCCTGTATGTCAAAGCTTTCGACCTGCACAATCAAATGCGCAATGTGCCGGCCCATGCCCAGACCATCAAGGTGACCGCCTCCATGTGGAACTGGAATTATGATTACGGCAATGGCGTGGATACGGATATGGAACTGCGCGTGCCCGTCGGTAAGCCGGTCATCTTTCGTATGACCAGTGATGACGTGGTGCATTCCCATTACGTGGACGGTTACCACGTTACCGAGGATGTGATGCCGGGCCGTGTGACCTGGGAATGGATTATGCCAGTTAAGCTTGGCGAATCGGTGATTACCTGCCGTGAATATTGCGGTGCGAATCATTCCAAGATGTACGGCAAGCTTATCGTGATGAAACAGGCCGATTACGATGCATGGATGACTGAGGCTCTTGCTGATGCCAAGGCAGAGTCGGCACACAGGGTCGCCAGCGCAGCGATTGGAAAAGTTACTGCCAGTAAAATTAATGAAGGACAGGAGGGATAAACATGAGTGGATTTATGGGACATGAACCAAACGGTCGCCCCGGGTGGCCGAAAACAGCTAGAGAATGGCTGTTTACAGTGGATCACAAGGTTATCGGTGTCTGGTACCTGATCGGTTCCCTTGCATCTTTTGCCGTGGCTGGTCTTGCCGCGACATTGATGCGTATCGAACTGGGTAGTGTCGGGCCGGACATCACCAGTGACGGTAACATCTACAATCTGTGGTTGACCATGCATGGCGCGGTGATGATTCTGGGCTTCCAGATTCCAGCCCTGCTGGGCTTTGTTGCCAACTATGCCGTGCCGATCATGGTCGGGGCCAAAGATATGGCCTTCCCGCGCGTCAATGCGTTTAGCGTGTGGCTACTGTGGTCAGGTATTTTGATAGCTCTGGCCAACCTTGTCATTCCCGACCATTTCAACGGTATGTGGACCGGTTATCCGCCATATTCCACCTCGGATGCAGCAGGCAATACGGCACTGTATACGATGGTCGTCGTTGTGTTGGGCATGTCATCTGTGTTCGGTGCAGTGAATCTAGCCTGTACCGTGGCCTTCATGCGCTGCAAGGGTATGGGTTGGTTCCAGATGCCGCTAACTGTGTGGACGGTGTTCACCGCCAATATCATCCAGTTAATCTTCGTGCCGGTACTGGCCGCATCGGTGATTTTACTTAGCCTGGATAAGTATCTCGGTTTCGGTTTCTATAATCCGGAAACAGGTGGTGATGTGCTGCTGTATCAGAACCTGTTCTGGTTCTATTCACATCCGGCTGTGTACGTGATCCTGTTGCCGTTCATGGGTATCATGTTCGAGATTTTCTCGGTATCAGCCAAGAACATGGTGTTCAGCTACAAGTCGGCGGTTTATGCCATATTGGCTTTTATTCCGGCTGGTGGCGATGTCTGGGTTCACCATGCCTTCGTGGCGGGTCTGCCGGACTGGCTGCGCGTGTTGATGTCATTTACAACACTGCTGATCTCACTGCCATTCGGTCTGTTGATGCTTAGTCTGGTGGGGACGCTGTATAAAGGAGCCATCCGTTATTCCGGCCCGATGATGTGGGCTCTGGGCGCATGGATGATACTGATTTTTGGCGCACTGACAGGTATACCGAATGCGCTAAGTGCAATCGATTACGGCATTTCGGATTCCTATGTCATTATGAGTCACTTCCACTATGTGATGGCGGTATCCGGATCCATGGCTACGTTCGCCGGTATATTCTACTGGTTCCCGAAACTGACCGGGCGCATCTGCAATGAAACAATGACCAAGCTTTCTGCCATTGGCTTCTTTATTGGTATGAATACGGTCATGGGACCCCTGTATTTTGCGGGTATCGCAGGTATGCCACGCCGTTATATGGATTATCAGCAGTTCGCCGATAATGCTGTCATTGTCGGTGCGCAGCACTGGTCCACGATTGGTCTCTATATTACCTTTCTTTCAGTATTGCTGATGGTGGTAACATGGATCCACGGCATGCTTAAGGGTGAGAAATCATCACAGAATCCGTGGGGTTCCCAGTCACTGGAGTGGACGTCGACTGCACTTATTGCCGGACAGGGAAATTTCCCGACTCCGGTTGAAGTTGCCGAAGACTGGCATCCGTACCGGTACATCGACAATCCGAAGCCGACGTTCCAGCCAGCACCTGCATCTGCAGGGCATTAATTAAAGAACGACTCTGGAAATGCGCATCCTCAACTTAGAGGGTGCGCATTTTTCCGGCTCTGGAAATTGATTCAAGTCAATGCCGTGTTGGCAATTAACTGCATTATTGAGGAAGTTCGTAGTATACGGCGCAGACTAAGCGGAGGGCTAAATGCGTGAAAAGCTGATGAAAATGGAAAGTGCTACAACCACAAAAAGTAGTCAAACAAAGGCTGTTGCCGCTCAGTTGTTTGAACTGGCTAAACCCGGAATTGTCGGTCTGACACTGGTCGCCGCATTAACGGGCGTTTATTTCGGTACCCATGGTGTGTTGCCGCACTGGGATCTTATTTTTTGGACCTTTTTGACGTTGGGGCTGGCGACTGCCGGATCCTGCATGCTAAATAATTATTACGATCGTGACATTGATAAGCTTATGAACCGGACACGTTCACGGGCACTGGCGGCCGGACTGGTATCCGATCGACTTGTACTGAGTGTTGCATTAATTCTGGCAGTTCCCTCACTTGCTCTGATGGCCTGGATGGTCAATCCGCTTGCAGCGCTGGTAACCGCAGTGGGCGTGGTAGGCTACGTTGGCGTTTACACCATGTGGATGAAACGCACCACGCCGTGGGCCAATCAGTTTGGCGGGATTGCAGGTGCTGTGCCACCAATGGTCGGCTATGCCGCAGTGACAGGAGATTTGGGCGCACCGGCCTGGATATTGTTTGCCATCATGGTGGTCTGGCAGCAGCCACATGCCTTGAGCCTGGCATTGAAATACCGTGAGGATTATGCCCGAGCCAAGGTGCCGGTCATTCCCGTAGCCTGCGGTGTGCAGGCGACCAAAGTTCGTATCGTCCTTTACTGCATTGCGCTGGTCCCTGTAGGCATGCTTCCCTATGTATTTGATATGGCAGGCGTCTGGTATCTGGTTGTTTCAATCTTGTTGAGTGCCATGTTCCTGTTTATGGCTGTGCGATTTCTACGTTCGGAGCGGGATTGTGACATGCGTGTGTTTGCCTTCTCCATTGTGTATCTGATTCTTCTGTTCGGCGCGATGGTGATTAATTCAATATAAATTTTTACCGGTAATATACCTTCAAATACAGGAAACCGTATCGTTCCAAATGAAACGTATCATAGGCATTTTACTCATATACACTGCAGTAATTTGGTGCATCAATCCGGCGTATGCCGGAGTGCGAGCGGAACATGCATGGGTGCGTATGCCGCCACCTGTTGCTGATACGGCTGCAGTCTATATGACTTTGCACAATGAAAGTGACCGGGATGTTGTGGCTGTCCGTATTTCCTCTGATGTGTCCAGAAACGCTGGTATTCACATGATACGGAAGCAAGGTGCAGTGATGCGCATGTCGGTGGTTAACAACATAACTATTCCTGCTCATGGTTTCGTTAAACTGGAACCCGGTACTATGCATGTCATGCTCACCGGCCTGGAACAAGTATTGAAACAGGGGCAAGGGGTGCATATCATGTTGGAGTTCACAGATGGTAGCATCATCAAGGTTGTTGCCAGGGTTCGTGATATGCGCTCTGCACTGCAACCCGCCAGCCAGCTTTATGATCAGGCCATGAACCTTGTCAGGAAGAAGAACATGACGGATGCGGCCAGTCTGTTCCGGCAGGCCGGTGAACAGGGAAACAGGCAGGCTCAATATCAGATGGGCCTGTTATATGCACGTGGTGACGGGGTAAAAAAAGATTTTATCAAAGCCAGAGAATGGCTGTACAAAGCAGCAGTACAGGGGCATCCCAAAGCCCAATTTTATCTTGGCCAGATGTATGCGTTTGGTGATGGGGGCGAAAAGGATAATACCCGGGCGGCAACGTGGTTCTGGCTTGCCACAACGCTGGGGGATCGCTATGCCCGGGACAGTCTGCGGGTGGTGTCCGGCAAAATTTCATCACGTGAACTGACCGAGGCAAAAAAGCAGGCAAAGGCATTGTGGCAGAAAATGCCACACGACATGAAAATTGAACACGAGATGGGAATGCATTGATACCACTCTTTACCCACAGAAAGGATGAAACATGAACGACTCAGTTACGGAAGAAAAGAAAAGAGAACGTAAAAAAGTGATTACAGGTCTGGTAATGACCCTCGTTGCTTTTGCATGGTTTTTGTATTATTTGTTTTCCATTATTCCTGATTAAGCATAGATTTAATATTCCTGCCAGATTTTATATAGAAAGTTTTCGCCCAGTGGAGGTTGTTTAATGCGCATCAACGCTACTACGCGCGTATTACATTATTTCATGATTTTTTGTGTTTTTTATCAACTGATTAGTGCGGAATTCATGAGAGTGTTGGAACCCGGGAAAATGGAAGGTTTTGACACTATACTGTTTACATTGCATATGATGGTTTTTGGCTGGGGTGCATTCCTTATCGGTTCAGTTTATGTTGTCATCCTGCATGATGACAAGGATGGGTGGGGACGAATAGTGCCCTGGTTTTCAGCCCGTCATCGACGTGCTTTCTTACAGGAAATACGCCACGATATTGTCAGCACGTTTCGGGGAAAATTCCCTTTACCTGAAGAACAGGGGGCTTTGTCCGGTGCGGTGCATGGAATCGGTATTCTGCTGATACTTGCCTTGGGATTTACTGGTGCATGGGTGATGCTCGGCGTTCGCTCGGATGGCACCATGCGTGCTGATACGCTGCTGCTGTTTGATTTTCATGCAACATTTGCGAAGCTTCTCTGGATATTTCTGATGGGTCATGTAGCGATGTTTCTCTTCCACATCGTGACAGGACATCGCACGATTCTGGATATATTTGAACGTGTGCATATTCCGTGGAAATAAGAAATATATGAATACTAAATTTCCCATATTCTCCGTAGTGATGCTGACTGCATTTTTAATGTTATCTCCTGGCTTGGGCATTGCCGCTGATAAAAGCTCGGAAAATCAGGTGAAGAAGCCATCAGAGCAGGCTAAACAGCTGCAATATCCCAAGCGTGGTGACGAAATGACGGAGAGGGTGCTGGGGATACAGTTCGTCTATATCGAGCCGGGCCGTTTTGTGATGGGTAGCCCCGGGAGTGAACTCAACCGCTATCCGGATGAGAAACAGCATGAAGTACAGATTAAACACGGATTTTGGATTGGAAAATATGAAGTAACCTTCGAACAATATGATTATTTTGCCAAACACTCACACCATGCCAGACCTCTTGATGAAAATTGGGGGCGGGGTAAACGGCCGGTGATGAATGTTAAATGGTATGAGGCTGTAGATTTTGCCAAATGGTTAAGCAGAAAGTCAGGGCACCACTATCGTTTGCCGACTGAAGCTGAATGGGAATATGCAGCGCGCGCAGGCACGACGACAGCATATTCATGGGGCGACAATCCTGCGGATTTTCCCGCTTATGCCTGGAACACCAGTAATGCAAATAAGCGGACACACCCTGTCGGACTGAAGAAGCCGAACCCATGGGGACTGTATGACATGCATGGAAACGTATGGGAATGGACGGCTTCGACTTATGCCAAGGGATATGATGGAAGTGAATTAAAAGGCAGTAGTTACAAATCAAAGGCACTGCGCTCAGTGCGTGGTGGTGCCTGGTACTTTTACCCCAAGGGCATGCGCTCTGCGGATCGCCGTATCTACAGTCCGTGGTTGCACTGGTCTTACATAGGGTTCCGTCTGGTTCGTGACCTGTAAAATCTTACTTGTGGATGCCCAACTGATATTCCTTGATACCATCCGGGTGATAGATTTCCAAAGCCGGCAACACGAGCGTGTAGTGTTGCGCTTTTGCCCATTTTTTCATGGCTTCGTAAGCTTTATACGAACCGAGTAGTGTTCCTCCCGAAAATGTTACGGTGACAACTTCTCGCTTTGGAAATCTTTCTTCCTCCAGGGGTGCAGGTACAACATCGCCATGCGCGAGCAAATATCCAACTTTGGCGCGCCGCTGGCTTTCGGGGGTGCTTCCGGTATCGTCGAGGAACAGGGCGCATGGTGTATCTGCTTTAATACCGGCTTTCTTTAAATACTCCTCAGCTTTTTTAATGGAAGGCTCGATGTTGTTATAGGCGCCGGTATGGAACAGGTATGCGATATGATAGGAAGGGGCGTAAGTTCGGGTTACTGTAACATTTGAAAACATACCCATATAATACATCACCCCTAAGCCGCCAAAGAGTGTCGTAAGTAGCCCGACAAGCATGAGTCCAAGGAATTTGTCAGAAAAGAGTTGGGGTTGTTCTGGTGGCATGTAGGCTTCCTGTTTGGCTTAGTCTTGACGATATGCTGTGCGCCATGATAATTCACCCGACTGTGCGGGTAAAGTGGATCCGGATATTACATGCTGGTCCGTCATATAGTTTGTGTCGAAGAGGTTATTAATGGCAATAAGTTCAGCACCGGAAAAAAAGAAGGTGAACATAGGCCTTTTTCTCCTGACAGCAGTGCTGACTACACTGGTAGTCGGCTCGTTCGCCATGCAAACCATTAGCAACAGGCCCGACTATACGGTGGTAAAAAAGAAAATTACCCGTGCCCAACTGGAAGAGTTTAAGGGAAAAGTTAAGCATATGGTCTCAACGTACACCGTTCGCCATGAGGGGAAGTTGGCGATTGTACACCCTCCTGCTGATAGCGATATTTATCTGCTTGGGCGTAATTACACATGGGGAAATTATATTCTGGAACTGGAGCAGGATCAGCCTTATCGCCTGCATCTGACCAGCCAGGACATGCCGCATGCACTGGTTGTGAATGAATTAAAATTGATGAATCGAATCAGGCTGGGCCAGGTTACCACGGTCTCATTTTCTCCGCACAAGGTGGGGCGTTTCAATATGCATTGTGGTGATTTTTGCGGCATAGGCCACTACGATATGGTGGGTGCCATGATCGTGACTGCTTCTAGCCCTGCTGTTGTGGACAGGTAAATATTCAGGTTATTTCTGCCGGGATATTTAAGGAACCTCTGAATAAGTCTGGGTGAAATAGATTGTGATTCAGCGTTTTCAAGAGCAAGGCGCCAAGCGCTTGTAATAGCAGGGCTATTGCGAGTGCTTGGTAACGCAGCTATTGGGAATGCTGGACGCCAGCTACTCATTCACGGCTTATTCAGAGGTTCCTTAAGTCTCGGGATCGTCCGTTTTGAGGCTGAACATCTCCCTGAATACGTTGTGACCTTTAAGCTGATGTATGATGGCCATACCTATATGCCCGAATATGTAAATCCATACCAACGTACCTAAATTTGCGTGCAACACTCTAAGCAGTTTGATATCTGTATTCATCTCTCCGCTGGATGCAAGCCCCATAAAAATCATAATGCCGGTCGAGCCGAGACCAATTAAAAGCAGTATGCCCAAGCCATGCACAAAGCCGGCAATATAGTGGGCTTCGCCAGGTTTTTTCAACCGCCCCTTCAGCCAGCCGGGGATATCAAAACGGATCTCCTGCCATAAACCCTTGCAACCGGACGTACTCATCCAGGGGAACAACCGCTTCCAGCCATCATTATCATTTGACAAATACATGAGATAAAAGGCGACAATGGCCAGCACTATAAAGCCGTTCCATTCATGCAGGCCCAGGAATATGGCTTCAACGGGTTGCACAGTTTCTCCGGGTTTTGGCACTTTCATTAATTGTTCACTGATGAGTTGTATAAGCACGGCAAACATAATGCACAGATGGAGCAAGCGTGTGGTTTGATTAAATCTCATTGGCTAATTCTTCCATGAATGGAGTGAAGTGGGGAAGCCGATTGCCGCTCATGAGTTTTGCGAGTGGCTCAAAGGCCTCCATATTCTGATTTTGTAGATTAATCAGGGGATTTTTTTTAATCTGAACATCTCCCGCAATATTTTATGTCCCTTAAATTCATGCACCAGAGCCATTCCGGCATGTCCAGCTACAAAAATCAAAATCATGGTGGCCATAATACTATGGCTTTCCCAAATGACCTTGATGTCGGGAGTCATATCTCCACGAGGTCCGATTCCCAAAAATAACATGGATCCGGTGAGCCCCAGCAGGAGAGCAAGTGAGATGCCCAGTCCGTGAATTGAGCCTGCAATCGCATGATTTTTATCGGGAGGAGAGATTTTGCCACGAAGCCAGTTTGGGATATCCTGACGTATTTCCAGCCAGAGATTATTGCGTCCAGCCGCATTGAACCACGGAAAGAGTCGTTCCCTGCTAGCAAGCTCATCCAGGACTATGATTAAATAGACACAGATGAGGATTAAAGCAATCGAACCTACAGCCTCATGAATACCGATAAAAAGTGTGTCCATTGCATGTCTGGGGTGACCGGGTTCCGGAAAACCTATCAGCTTCTCGCTAAATATCTGAAACAGTGTGGATAGCACAATACCAAAGTGCAGAATACGTATGGTACGATCATATTTCATGGGCGAATAGTCGCACAAATGAACCTTATGGAAAACGTTTCCCTGCATAGATGACATGTGCGATAAATCTGCTGCATTGGAAAAGCACCGGTGCTAAGGTTCGTCGCGAAATCCAGTATCAAGGATATATCTTATGACAACAAAATATTCATTACCATTTGCTGAGACGCCACAACTTCGACTTGCAGTCGGCTGGTTGTGTGTCGCGGTGGGTTTCCTGCTGGCTTCGGGCGTCTATCCGCTTCTGTTGGCATTGGCCCGAACCACTTACGAAATGCCATGGAAGGATTTTTTCTATACTGCTCTCGTACTTCATGTTGATTTTACCGTGTTGTGGTGGCTGTTGGCGATTGCGGGGGTGTTCTGGAGCTTGAATTCAACATCCCGAGCCATTTCAACTGGATGGCTGGCTCTGGTTCTGGTCGTGGTGGGCGGGATACTCGTCGGCATTTCACCATTGGCCGGGGCCGCTAATCCACTTACCAATAATTATGTTCCAATGTTGGAGAACCGCTTTTTTATCAAAGGCTTGATTGTTTTCGGTGGTGGAATTTTGCTGCTTGTTTTACGTAGCATGATGGCAAGCCCTATGCGTCTTATAGTCCTTCCAAACCATGAAGGGGCGATGCGTTTTGGTATATGGAGCGCTGCAGTCGCTACGCTGGTTGCAATTCTGGCCTTGATATGGAGTGCCGGACATATGCCAGAAGGGCTGGAACACCGTGCTTATTATGAGCCCCTGTTCTGGGCCGGAGGCCATATCCTTCAATTTGCACATACGGTATTACTGTGTATCTGCTGGTTATGGCTGGCGCAAGTCTGCGGTGTTGCAACACCTGTTCATCCCAAAGTGGTGATGGCCGTATTTGCCATTGGCATGGTGTCCGTACTCTTCGCCTTTGTACCTTTTATTCAACATGATGTGGTGGATGTTGAATTTGCCAAATGGTTTGTATGGCTGATGCGCGATGGAAATGGAGTCGCCCCGTTTGTTATTGGTCTCGCCGTGATGTGGGGCATCATAAGGGGTGTCACCCCTGAGGTGGAGTATCGGCATTTGTATGCATCATTACTTTTCTCCATTATTTTGTTTGCCACGGGCGGTATCCTGGGGCTGTTCATTGGCGAGAGCAGCACACTGATTACGGCTCATTACCACGGTTCGATTGTCTCGGTAACCATGGCTTTCATGGCCATGACCTATTACTGGTTACCACGTTTCAGTTTTGCAACACCCAACTTGAAATGGGCAAGGATTCAGGTTTACACCTATGCCACGGGGCAGATGATTCATATTATCGGACTGGCTTGGGGCGGAGGGCATGGCATGAAACGCAAAGTGGTTGGCACCGCTCAGGATATCGGCGTGCATACGTGGATTACACCGCAGGATCTGGTCGGTCTGGGCGGCGTCATTGCCGTTTTGAGCGGCATCCTGTTTGCCATCGTGGTGTTGCCCGTGATGTTTAAAGGCAGAAATAAAGGACAGGCCCATGCCTGACGAAACCCGGAATAACAGACAAATTGCCATCTGGTTGCTATGTGTATGTGCAGCAATTTTTGTCATGCTGGTAATTGGCGGTGCCACCCGTTTAACGCATTCAGGTCTGTCGATGATGACATGGGATCCGTTGATGGGCTGGATTCCACCCCTGAATCAGATGCAGTGGCTTGATTCCTTTGAACACTACAAAAAGATCCCCGAATTTTATGAATTGAATCCCGACATGGATGTGGAAGGATATAAGAACATTTTTATGCTCGAATATATCCATCGCGTCTGGGGTAGATTGATTGGGCTCTTCTTTTTATTGCCATTTCTATATTTCCTGATGGCCGGGAAGATAGCAAAATCATTCCGTCCCAAATTAATCATAATGTTTGTGCTGGGCGGCATGCAGGGCGTGCTGGGCTGGTACATGGTCAGCAGCGGTTTTGATAACCCGCATGTCAGCCAATACCGGCTGACAGCACATCTGTCGGCGGCTTTCATCATTTACGGCTATATATTTTGGGTGGCGATGGGCCTTCTTTTTCCAGACAAAGATGCTTCCTTGTATGATATCAGACCATTAAGATGGCTGGCTTTGGGCATAACAGGTCTGGTTGCGTTAACAGTCATGGCTGGAGGTTTGGTGGCAGGGCTGAAGGCGGGATTTGCCTACAATACCTTTCCGTTAATGGAAGGGCGCTTTATCCCGGAAGGTTATGCCATGCTGACTCCTTTTCATCTCAATCTCTTTGAAAATATTGCAGCGGTTCAGTTCGATCATCGCATTCTGGCTGAGACGCTGCTGTTGTGTGTATTCGGGCTGTGGTGGTATGCGCGAAAATTTACGTTATCGGACCGGGTGCGTATGGCATTCAATTTATTGTTGGGCATGGTTGTGCTGCAAGTCTCTTTGGGTATCGCCACACTGGTGATGGTGGTTCCCACATGGCTTGCTGTAACACATCAGGGCAGTGCCATGCTGTTATTTACTGCCGCACTGTTTACCAATCACACACTGCGCAGGAGTTGAGAGTATGAAAAATAACGGATTACGAAATATGCTTCCACTGGTTGGAATCTACGCCCTGCGCATGCTTGGTTTGTTTATGATTTTGCCTGTGTTTGCGCTGTATGCCGAACACTTGCATGGCAGCACCCCCATGTTGACCGGTCTGGCACTGGGTGCATACGGCCTGACCATGGCCTTGCTACAAATCCCATTTGGCATGCTGTCGGACCGTTTCGGGCGCAAGCCGGTGATTGCTGCGGGGTTGCTGTTATTTTCATTGGGCGGAGTGGTTGCGGCCATGTCCGATTCGGTGACTGGCGTAATCGCAGGCAGATTACTACAGGGATCGGGCGCTATTGCGGCGGCTGTGATGGCACTGATTGCCGATCTGACTGATGAATCTCAACGCACCAAGGCCATGGCGGTGTTCGGTATAGGAATCGGCGCTTCATTTACCTTCGCGCTGATCCTTGGTCCCTTGCTGGATGGTTATATCGGCGTCGATGGTTTGTTCTGGCTTGCATCTGTATTTGGTATCGTCGGTATCGTTATTCTCTATCTGTTTGTGCCAAATCCTCAACACAGTCATATGCATCGTGATGTCGAAGTAGAGCCGATGAAACTCAAGCAGATATTAGCCAACCGGCTGTTGCTGCGTATGGATGCCGGTATCTTTTTCCTTCATACGATGATGACGGCGACCTTCATTGCTTTGCCATTTGCCCTGCGCAATGATGTACATTTGCCAACAGAAGAGCATGTGTGGTTCTACCTCCCCATTCTGCTGACTTCCGTGGCCGGTATGATTCCTTTGATCATTATGGCGGAGAAATACGGGAAGATGAAACAGGTTTTCACAGGATGTGTTATTGCCCTGATTGTGGCGGAAGGGTTACTGGCGACGACACATCATTTCATGGCCGGACTCGTGGTTGGTACGTTCATTTATTTCGTGGCTTTCAATGCACTCGAAGCAAGCCTGCCATCGCTGGTATCGCGTATGTCTCCCGCAGCAGGCAAAGGAACGGCTATGGGTGTGTATTCTACTTCCCAGTTCTTCGGCGCATTTTGTGGAGGGGTTTCCGGTGGTGTGATGTACGGTGCGTTCGGTGTCGGCGGTGTATTTATGGTCAACGCTGGTATGGCGTTGATTTGGCTTCTGGTTTGTCGTGATATGCGTTTTCCCATGAATCTATCAAGCAAAATGATTCCTGTCGGCAACCTCAATCAGGCGGAAGCAGAAGCGCTTGTTGGAAAGCTGAAGCAGGCACGCGGTGTCGAAGAAGTTACGATTGTCCGGGAAGAGGGTGTGGCCTATCTGAAGGTGGATGGAAACCAGTATAACCCGGATGCAATTTCTGAATTACTTAGCCCGGACTATTCATAAATACTGCCGCGCCCTCACTTGTTCATTTGCTCGCAACGAATCCTTCGTCGGTCGTCCGTATGCACTGCTACGGCCTTCTTCCTCAGAATCCGTTGCGAGCAAATGCCCGGCGTGATCATCACGGCGATTCATGAATAGTCCGGGTTAGGTGATGGTGGCTTTCCAAAAAAAATACTATTGCATACACGGGTGGACTCTTTGTGGTGGGATCAGATGATTAGTTTATATGGAGATTTGTGAAAAATGCAGATTAGCACGTTCGCACTGTTTCGGCTTGGATTCCGCCCGTTTTTTCTAGTTGCGATATTGTTCTCAGTTATAGCTATGTGTATCTGGATGATGCAACTTACTTTTTCTATCAAGGTTCTCCCATCCGGTATTACTCCCATATTCTGGCATGCGCATGAAATGATTTATGGCTATGCGTTGGCGGTTGTGGCGGGTTTTCTTCTCACCGCAGTCAGAAACTGGACCAGAATTCAGACTATCCATGGCCTGCCTCTGCAATTACTGCTTCTTTTCTGGGTTCTGGCACGAATTATATCGCTGATTCCCGGTCCGAATGCCCTGATTGCAGGGATAATTATGGATAATATATTCATTGCTTCTCTGTCACTTGCTCTCACGATACCGGTTGTCCGGGCAAAGTTATGGAAGAATATGAGTGTGGTATCCAAAATTTATTTTCTTCTGATTGGGAATATTATTTATTCCCTTGGTCTTCTCGGTATGTTTTCTGGCGGAGAACGTATCGGAATTTATATTGGGTTGTATATGATCCTCTCTCTGATTCTTGTGTTGTCACGCAGGGTCATGCCGATGTTTATTGAGGGAGGGGTGGGTTATGCCGTATCCCTGAAAAACCATTTATGGGTGGATATCTCAGGATTCCTTTTGTTTCTCACTTTTGCGGTTTCCGATACTTTCTTTACTTTCCCTGCGTTGACGGCATGGCTGGCAGCCGCATTGTTTGTTCTGCACTGTATTCGGCTTTGGGGATGGCATACACATGGTATATGGGATAAGCCATTACTGTGGGTGCTGTATCTTGCTTATGCATGGATTATCCTCGGTTTCGGGCTAAAATTCACCGCTTTCATAGCCGGTATTCCTCCCTCGCTGGCGGTTCACGCGTTCACTGTTGGTGGTATCGGCATGATGACGCTGGGTATGATGTCGCGGGTGTCTCTGGGGCATACCGGAAGAAGTATCATGCAGGCGCCATCCGAGCTTGGCCCGATATTCTTCATGTTGTTTCTCGGCGCACTCGTGCGGGTTGTTTTTCCATTGGCGTTCGCGGGGCACTACCTGCTATGGATTGGAATTTCGCAAGTATTCTGGATCGGGGCCTTCTCTTTATTTCTGTATATCTATGCACCCATCCTGATACGCCCGCGCATTGACGGACAATGGGGTTAGCAATCCCAAATCCGTTTGCCATGAACGTAAACCTGTGGTTTCGTAAGCTGGACGAATAACCTGGACCGGCCATTGGATATGACATTATGTCCAGCGCAGCCAGTAACGAATCGTATTCGCTATATCTTCCGGTTTGCTGGTGTGACTCATGAGTTTATCGAGGCTACCGTCCGGGCGGACAATGATGATGAAGGAAGCATGGCTGACAGTATAGTTGCCTTTTTTCCCCGGAGTCTCCTTTTTGTAGCCGGATAAAAAAGATTTTGCGGCTGCTGCAATTTCTTTTGAACTACCGCTTAATCCCAGGATATGAGAATTAAAGTGATGGGCATATTTTGCCATTACTTCAGGGCTATCACGACCCGGATCTGTGGTAATAAATACCGGCATAACTTTGGCCAATTGATCTGAATCCAGTAATTTGAGTGCTGCGCCGATGCGGACCAGTGTGTCAGGGCAGACGTCGGGGCAATGAGTATAACCAAAATAAATCACACCAACCTTGCCCAACATATCCCTGGAAGTGACTGGTCCATCAATACTATGCAGGGAAAATTCACTATGAATATCAGAATATCGGCTGGGAGGCATCCTGGTCATATTGTATACACCGAAGCCAATAAGAATTACGGCGAGACCGAGTAGAACATAAGGGAAGATATTCTGCTTGTGATCCACGATACAGCTCCTTAATAGGTGTAATGTTATGTTAAACGTCTGCGACGAAGCTTATCATTGGCACTGGTTTATTACAGGGGAGAATTACACCGCTCAAAATGAATGATTATCTTATTTCTTTTATGCTTTATGCAATCCCTGCCAATCTTATTGCTGTTCCGATCATGCTTTTTGGCAGAGGTAAAATACAGTGGAACGTTTTTGAGTATCCATTCATATACATTCCATGGTTTGCCTTTATTGCATTGACGGTGGTTATTTTTGGTGGATTGGATCATGTCCCGGAATTATCTGCTACCAAAATGTTCCTCCTGGTGTTTCAATCACTTGGCTCGGGTGTGATGGGAGGGTTGATTATACTACCGAGGCTGGTGATCAAGAATCAGAAACTTCACCCTGTTGGTATCACCTCAATCAGCGCTTTTGTTGTGGCATTGCTTTATGTGAAATTCAGGGTGATCCTGTTTATTGTTGTTGCGAGCATGTCTTCATCTGCATCCTGATAGCCAGTTCGGACTAGAATTATCTAAGCTCTTGAATATGCTGAATCACAATCTATTTTACCCGGACTTATTCAGAGGTTCCCTAAAACTGTTTCAGATATTCGATAATATCTGTTCGTTCTTTTGCAGATTTAATGCCCGGTATGGCCATAAGTGTGTTGGGCTTGATTCCGGTCGGGTCCTGCAACCACTGATCCAGCGCCTTTTCATCCCATATTTCAAAGGGAACGCCTGATATGGTGGGCGCACGCCCCACAATGCCTTTCAGGGGGGGGCCTACTTTAAAGATATTTCTGTCCAGATAATGGCATGTAATGCATTTTTTCCGGGCCAGTTCAGCACCGGGGAGTGATTCTCTCTTCATATTCTCAAGGTTTGAGCTGATTATTTTGTTCAACTTGGAACCTTCGTCACTCTGACTACAGGCGATGATGCCTGTGGCCAATATGACAGGCAGGACTCTGAGAATAACATGATACATGAGTAACCCTCTCGTTTTATCGATGGTAATGTGCGGTGGAGGCTAGCACAAAGCTATCCGATCGAAATTTAACATTTCTAATCATGGTTGATGACTTCGTAAGAAGTCATCAAAGCGCCCATGAATGGGCGCACAAATCAAGGATTTGCAGCGCAAGTTGTTGATTTGTAAGGAAAGTTAAAATCACACTTTTCGCTTTCCTTGGCGTAAAAAGGCCATGGACGGACTTTTTACGATTTCATCATGGTTATTGTCCCTGACGCTTCAATAAAGTTGTTCTAACCTTTAAGCTTGCCTACATGTCCGAAAAGCATCCAAACACCCATTTAATCGATAACACCGCGCAGCCACAACAACTGACCCTTGAGCAGGCCATGCGTCTGGCCGAACAACATCAGGCATCAGGCAATTTGCAGCAAGCGGATCAAACCTTACGCCAGATTCTTCAGGCACAGCCCAAACATGCTCCTGCCTTGCATCTGCTGGGCATTATCGCGCATCAGTCGGGCAATACCGAACTGGCAACACAACTCATCACGCAGGCGATTGACATCCGCCCGAACATTGCCCTGTTTCATTCTAATCTGGGAGAGATGTGCCGTTTGCTGGGGCGGCTGGATGAGGCCATCTCGCATGGAGAAAAGGCCGTCACTCTTGACCCCGGCAATGCATCGTCGCACAGCAACCTGGGCATTGCA
>JAUZQZ010000017.1 GCA_030950745.1 Mariprofundaceae bacterium
CAGCACCGTTTGGTGCATTTTTGGCAGGTATGCTGCTCAATGCTTCGGACCAGGCTGATTGGGTGCGTGAACATTTACGTTCGTTGTATGTGGTGTTTGTGGCTATCTTCTTTCTGTCCATTGGCATGCTGGTGGACATCCATAACGTACTGGCGCACTGGCCGTTAATGCTGGCATTAACCCTGGCTGTTCTGGTACTCAATTCAGGAATCAATTCACTTATCCTCCACGCACTGGGAGAAACCTGGCCGATGGCACTATTAACGGGCGGATTGCTGGGGCAGATTGGTGAGCTCTCATTTCTTCTGGCTTCTCTCGGGCTGGCACTGGGCCTGATGAATGATACCGGTCATAATATCACGGTAGCCGTAATTGCCTTGAGCCTGATGCTCAGCCCCCTGTGGATGACAGCTATTCGCTTTTTAATCCGGGAGAACCCATTTGAAGACATCCACTGAAAAAACCATGCATGCCATTGCCCTGATGGGAGCGACAGGAACGGGAAAATCTGCACTGGCCATGCGTATCGCCAAGGCGTACAAATCATCCATTGTGTGTTGCGACTCCATGCATGTGTATAAAAAACTGGATATCGGCACAGCCAAAGCAAGTGTTGAGGAGCAGTTGATCGTACCGCATGCCATGCTGGATTGCTGCATTCTGCCAGATTCATTCTCTGCGGCACGCTGGACCAAGGGCGCCACGACTTTTATCCGACAGGAAAACAAATCGGGACGAGTTCCACTCATCGTCGGCGGCACAGGGTTGTATCTACGGGCACTGACCGAAGGCCTCTCTGATATTCCACCTGAACAACCGGATATCCGTGAAAGATTCGAGCATATCCGGAAAACACACGGAACAGCAGGTTTATACCGAATCCTTCAGGAAAAAGATGTGGAAATGGCCAAACGTCTTAAACCGGCAGACACCCAGCGTATCCTGCGCGCTCTGTGCGTGTTCGAGAGTACAGGAAAGTCCTTAAGCGTATGGCAATCACAAGGTGTGGGAAACTCAGCTCCGATTGAGTGCCCGGTATTTGTACTGGATGTACCAAGGGACACATTGCGACATACCATTGCACAGCGATTCCACACCATGCTGGATCATGGCTGGCTGGAAGAAGTGAAGTGGCTTGATTCACTAAATCTGCCCGACACACACCCGGCGATGCGTGCCGTAGGCTACCGCCAACTGATAACACATGTACGTAGGGAATGCTCATTACCGGAAGCCATTGATGCAGGCATCACGGCAACACGACGCTATGCCAAACGCCAGCGCACATGGTTTACCCATCAGACGCCGGATGCGGTGTGGGGTAACGCGGATCAACTTGCGCCGCGTATCACCAAGGCATTGCAGACATGAGCGGATCATGGGAAGTGCCACAGGACAGAGATGCGGTAATTTCTATCCATCCCGAATTGGCCAGCTTAAAGCGCGGGCCGCACGTCTGGCATGCGCGCGCTGAAGAATTCGACCAGTTGGTCATGGCCAGCAATTGTGATTTACATGATTCTATCTGCTTACCGGTTCGCAGACCCATTGCCGCCACACTGTTCGGTCGCGGTCAAATCGAGAACATTCGTGACAGTGTGGTCGGACAGGACGCCGTGGTCGTATTCGTAGACCACCCGCTATCGCCGGTGCAGCAACGGAATCTGGAGGAAGCATGGGATAGCAAGGTGGTGGATCGCACCGGCCTGATTCTGGAAATCTTTGCCGCCCGCGCCCAAACCAAAGAGGGTTCGTTACAGGTGGAACTGGCCAGTCTCAATTACCAGATCAGCCGACTGGTACGATCATGGACGCATCTGGAACGGCAACGCGGGGGTTTCGGTTTTCTCGGCGGCCCGGGCGAACGACAGATCGAATTGGACCGCCGACAAATCCGTAACCGTATTCTGAAACTGGAAAAGGAGTTAAGTAAAGTCCGGCGTATGCGCTCCACCCAACGGGCGGGACGCAAGCGCAAGAACATTCCAACCGTGGCACTGGTGGGTTATACCAATGCCGGAAAATCCACCCTGTTCAATCGTCTGACCGGGTCCGATGTGTATGCCGCCAGTCAATTGTTTGCCACGCTCGATCCAACACTGCGCAAAGTTGAACTGGCGGACGGACATTCATTAATGCTGTCCGATACGGTGGGTTTTGTGCAGGAATTACCGCATGAACTGGTGGATGCCTTCCGCGCCACGCTGGAAGAGGTGGTAGAAGCCGATCTGATCATCCATGTACGGGATGCCGCCGATTCTGAGGTGCGCCAACAGGGAAAGGTCGTTGATGCCACGCTCCGGGAAATTGGACTGGAAGGCGATATCATGCCGCCAGTCATTGAAGTATGGAATAAAACTGATCTTGCATCACAAGTAAAATCCCGCCTCACGCCAGAAATCAATGGCAGTCGTGTAGCACTTTCTGCGTTAACAGGAGCGGGCGTAAGCGAATTGATGGCGGTGTTACACGACTGGCTGGAAGCACAAATGGTAGAAACTTCACTCACCCTTGATGCTGCTGACGGCAAGGGGCTGGCCTTTTGTTATGAACACGGCACCGTACTGGGCAGCAGCTTCCCCGATGATGAGACCGTGATCGTCAGGTTGTTGCTATCCGCCAGCGACCTTGGTCGGTTTGAAATATCGAACGGGATTTCGCGTTTAAAAGGAGGCTGACAGGTTTCATGACTGAAGCGCGAGAAGAATAGTGGCTCAACAAGTAATATGAAATGTCCGAAGTGTTCTTTTGAACAAGAAGATGGAGGCGTTGAGTGCATAAAGTGCGGGATTATTTTCTTCAAATACAACCGTGCCCGGCAACGTATAAAATATTTAGATCAGCCTCGACCAACCCGACTGATCTGGACAATGCAAAAAGATTCCACTCCGATCTATCGGAAATTAAGAATATTGCTGCTGCTATGGCTGGTATGGGTAAGCTGGAGTTTTATTTTTTCACCTGTCAGTTTTTATGGAAACCATGCAGCACACAGTTTCTTCCATCATATCAATCTTCCTTTTCATGAGTTTGGACATTTACTATTCCGCCCTTTCGGGCGTTTTATGCACTCCCTCGGTGGAAGTCTGGGGCAATTGCTAATGCCGCTGATTTGTTTTGGTGTATTACTGTGGAAAACACATGATGCCTTTGGTGCGGCAGTATGCATGTGGTGGTTTGGTGAGAGCTTGCTTGACCTTGTGTCATATATTGATGATGCACGCAGTCTTAACATGCCATTACTTGGAGGAAACTTCGGCTACAGTTCGCCTTATGGCTTCCATGACTGGGAGTTTATTTTAACAGAGTCAGGGTTGCTTCAGTGGGATCATGCACTGGCGAAGACTGCTCATATTTCAGGTTCGCTAGTGATGGTTACAGCGATAATATGGATGGCGCTGTTATTGTTTCGTAAGCATCAAGGGGATAGAGATATGCGGCACAATCCGATGATGTGATTGGAAATTAATAGCCTGCTTACCGTCTGCGGCAGCGTCTGGATTCAAATGTGAGAACGCCATGTAGCGAACTAGGAGTCTGTCGGACTTAGGTAATTCGTAGCGAGCAGGTGGGGAAGCGAGAACAAAATTGAGTGAATATAAGGAGTATAGTGGTTCTATACGACGAATATTCAGTCAATTTTGGGCCGCTCTCCCTGCCGTACAGTAGATTTCGGCTAAGTCCGACAGACTC
>JAUZQZ010000018.1 GCA_030950745.1 Mariprofundaceae bacterium
CGAAGACCTCTGAGGTCTCCCGGTTCTCGAGCATAGAGCGTCCACGCATGCACAGGGTCTCAGACTCCGCGAGGCCGACGTATGACTTGCCGTAACGTCATATGCCGTGTTGCCTTCCCTTCCACAATACGAGGTCGGCACCCCGGATGGGTGATTTCGGAGCTCAATGGCTGGCCTACGCTTCCCCTGTCAACTGCTTCACGTGCAACCTCGCGGCTGCCCGCACATGACTCGGGGCCATGATGGAGTGGCTTCTCCTTTCATGTAGGGCTCTTTCATCCCCTACTCTATGCCGGTTTATCCCGGCGCTTTCATTATGTCCCCTGAACTCCGCGCAAAGACAAAGCCCTGTTCAATGACTGGAAAGAGATTCACCTGCTCTTCCAGCTTACAGATAAGGAACTCAGTGGTCAGAGCAATCTCTTTGGAGCAAATGAGGTGTCGCAGGGGTTGATGAGTTCCTATCTATTCTTTGCTGTCAGCTTAACAGGCAAGACAATATCGCCGCCGAAATTCACCCGGAAACATCTCAACGCGCCGGTATGGCGTTACTGGAGGCATTCCTGAAATGGAATCCGTAAGCCTCCGACACTGACTAAAATCACCTTTCTTTTTCACGCCTGCCCAGCCAGTCCTGCTGTTGCTTAACGATTTACATGCAATTACAAATTCCTCGGCTATGCTAAGGGCTTAGGGGAAGGATTTTGCCGCGTATCTTTGACAATATAGAGCTACAACTGCTGCCAAGCCTGAAGGATACCTTGAGGCTGTCGCACCGCGCTGACTTTTGTGTTGGTTATTTCAATCTGCGTGGCTGGCAGCATCTTGATTCACTCATTGAACCGTGGACAGGTGATGAGAATGCCTGTTGCAGATTGCTCGTTGGCATGCAGAGCCTTCAACAGGATGAACTCAGAAAAGCCTTTCACCGATTAATCCGTCAGTTTCAAAGCGGGACGGTGGTCTCCCGGCTTTATTTGCAGCTTACATTTTACACCTTGATCTCAACTGTCATCAGGACTTTCAAGAGAGTATACGCATGCTGTTAGATAACGAAAACGAACACTTGAAAGTCCATGAATGGATTTCAAAATATACTGAAGAAGGTCAGTTCGATATTGTTACCGGCTACTTTACAGTCGGTGCCCTCGCTTATCTATCGCAGCAAGTTAATGACAAGATTACAAAATTCAAATTTATCCTTGGCGATATTGTTAATTCTGAAATAGATACAAACAGGGCTATCGACCTATTAAATGAAAATATAACCATAGAAGCTTCGTTGAAGCTAAACAAATTGGCCAGAGAAGCCGGAGTTCGGGGAGCCGGAGTTCGGGGGACATAATACATAACTCTCCTCACCATGCCCTCAAACTGCTGTTCATTCTGTTCTAGGTGAATTCACCCTATAGTCAAATAATTAAGTATCGTGTCCCCCGAACTCCCGGGCTGCATTGGCCATGAAGTCATGGGTCTTGATATGCGCCAGGCCCATCTGATTCTTGGCCTCATCGATCCATGTCTCGCAGGTGGCGCGCTCGCCGTATTTTTTGTGCGTCTGCCATGGCGTGAGCGTCTCAGTGGTCACATAGCAGAAGTAGTCGTACGCCCGCATATCCAGCAATCTGCCCTGGCGGTCATCGTCTTGCCTGGGCGTACGCACGGCAACAAAGGTCCGTTTCCGCACCCACGTGCCGCAACGGTATGTAAACCTTGCCTGCTCCCAGCATGGCTGTCCGGGAACGGGCTCCCATGCCTGTGCATCAAGCAGCCCTACTAATCCTTTCAGCTTCACCTTGATCAGGTAGCCATGACCATGCGTATCCAGCCATTCCAGCAACGCGCCAACAAAAAAGCCGGAATCACCACGAAAGACCAGGCGCACGCCATGAGGAAGATGCGCGGCAAGCTGCTGCATGAATCCGACTATGCCATTGGACGTATAGGCGCTGCCACTGCGCAACCAGCCCTGAAGAATCTCCTTGGTTGCAGTGCAAAATGCCAGGATCGGATGGTAGGAGGCAGCCCCGCGCTTGTGCGGATTGTAGCCAACCTCCACACCTTCCTGCTCCCCGTATGCCGTCTTCACTGTGGAATCCACATCGATCCAGACAGGCTGCCGCATCAATCTGGCTGTAAATCCCCTGGCGCGCTTCCATGCGCGGCCCCGCAGCACGTGGTTGAATGTTTCCATCTGGTACACATGGCGAGCGCTCGCGCTCTTGAATACACGCCCCATCGTGGTGGCATCCATCACTCGCTGCCAGCCACCGAGCCGTCGCAGCACTGCGTCCGACCATACGCGCGCCACTCCATCCAGATAGCGTGCCCCGACTATCATCGCCAGCAGGCTCAACTCAGCTGCATCCACCAGATGATAGCGGGCATTGGCTCCACGCCCATGCTCGACCGTCTGCGTAAACGCACCCCGGAACCCCAGCTTCTCCAGAAACCGCATCGCCGGTATCAGCCCCGCATGCGTCGTCAGATGCTTCCCCGTCCCCTCCACTCGTACTTTCGGCATGGACTTCCGGGGCTGACTTGCTCTATCCTTGCTCATGGAAAAGGTGACTCCTTTGGTTTTTTTATTGAGCGCCTAACTCATTGAGGAGTCTACCTTTTCCACCTTTATAGGCCAATCAGTTTGCAGGATCTAGGTAGTATTAAAATGTAGTGCATAACATCAATGCTGCTAGACAATGCAAAGCTAGGACAGAAATTCCGGGATCGGGCTTGATTGATTTTATGAGTAAAAGGTAAACGCATGAGCCCCAGGTTCGGGGGACAATGCTTAATTTGAGAGCCATTTAGATGTCATTCTCGGACCATGGCAAGTCATTGAAATAAAAGCATAAATGGTTTGAACAGTGGCTATATAAGAGCTTAGAAGGCTGTTTTTGACATAAAAAATGGCGATTTAACGCACACCGGGGCAGGTCTTGTTTTGCGGAATTTTACTGGCTGCTAGGCTGCGATAGCTGACAGTTTATCATGCAGCGCCCGCTCGGTCTGCCATAAATCAAACTCCATCTGCATCGCCAGCCAAACCCTTGCGCCGTTCCCAACAACAGCGCCGATACGCAATGCCGCTTCCGGGCTGATGGCGCGCCTGCCGGAAAGAATGGCATGAATCGACTGGCGGCTCATGCCTATACGTTTGGCAAAACTGGTAACACTTTCCTGCATGGCAGCTGGCCTGAACTGTTCATAAATGCTGCCGTGTCCTTGCGATTGGGTCTTTTCTTCATGTTACGCGGCAAGCCGGTCGGAGTGCAGAGCTTCCAGGGCAAGTCGCGGTTTAGCATCAACAATGCGCAGAAGCGCCCTTGCCGGCCCGGTCGGTCGCCTGCGACCCTGCTCCCAATTTCTGAGGGTTGCCGGGCTCACGCCCAACAGAATCGCGAATTGAGATTGCGACAAGCCCGTTTTAGCTCGTACTTCCTGCACGTCCACATCCTCGAATTCAAAGCTGCGCGAGCCCTTCTTTGCGCCACGCCGAATCTGACCGGCTTCTCGAATACTGTCGCTCAGTTCCTGAAACAGTGTGTCATCCATCCTTAAACTCCTTTTCAACCAGTGTCCGAAGTGTCTTCAATTGTTCCTGAGTCAAATTCTCACGCTCGTTCTTGGCATAAGCCAAAAGCATAAAAATCTGGCTTTCCGACACGGCCCAATAATAAATCACTCGGGCACCACCACGTTTCCCGTGCCCTTTTGCAGCAATCCGCACCTTGCGGATGCCACCACTACCCGGAATGATAGCCCCCATATCCGGATGTCCAGCAAGGTCAGATTGAAATGCCGCATACGTTTCATCGTTCATCAACGCGATGATTTGACGAGTAAACACGGACGTTTCAATGATCACCATGGCTTAACTATACGCCATTGGCGTATATAGTGCAAGACGGAGTGATTGGATTCGGCATGTAGATAGTGGAAAAAAAGGCCTGCCGGGGAGGGGGAGGCAGGCCTTTGGAGGATACTTTGTCGTTACACTGGCGTTATAGCCTATAATGAACTGAGCCCTATCGAAAAGGTGGGCGCCGCATCCTGACATCAGGTATCCCAATTCAGGGATTCACACAATCCGGATAGACAAGCTCCCGTTCAGTACGCATAGGCCCAAACTTATAAGCCACAACGCCAGTGTAACGATCTGTACTACTTTATATCGCAGTCAGGAAGCCAAACTTTAGTTTTCCGACCACAATAAACTATAAGCAAATAGGATGCCAAAAGTGATTGCGGTATCCACTGCTTTACGGATGGTAAGAGCTTTTACCCAACCTTAATGTGATGCGTATTACCGCAATAGCGGCAGGAGAGGGTAATGCGGCCTGTTTCGTCTTCCAGTCCTTGCAATGATTCGGCTGGCATGGCGGTCAGCGTTTTGGCCATATCTTCCGGATTGCATGCGCAGTGGTAGGTATACGCATCTTTGCCCACAACCTTCGGTTGCATGGATTCAAAAGCGGTGAGTATGTCTACCGGTTCTTTTTCAAGATCGTGGCTGGTAATTTTTGCCAGACATTCCAGGGTTTCAAACCAGCGCGCATCATCGCATCCGGGCATGGCCTCCAGCAACAGTCCCAGATCGTTGTGCAGCAGGATGGATGCGCTCAGGTTTTGGCCCAGCAATTGTCCGGGAGAACCCGCATCAGCATCCGGCAGCCCGTGAATACGGCATGCCTCGGCCTGAATATGCGTAGCCTTGATGATGGCGCCACGCGTATGTGTGCGGGGCAGGAGGAAACGGATTAGTTGATCTGTTGAGTTAGCCATGCCTGAACCTCGGACAGCGAATCAAAACAGCGGGTGGCGCCTGCATCCAGTAATTCATCATTGCTGAATGAATGCGCAAGACCGACGGGCATGCTTCCGGCACGTTTGGCAGCCTTCATATCCGCTGTGCCATCACCCACCATGATGGTGTCAGCCGGAGGTAGACGTAGTGCATTGCAGGCCAGATGAATGGTGTGAGGGTCCGGTTTTTGTTTGCGTCCATCCAACATGCCAATCACGGTGTCAATTTTACCGGACCATCCCAGATATTCGATTTGTTTGTCAGCTCGTATCTGGCTTTTGCTGGTCACAATGGCACTGGTAATACCTCGTTCCGTCAACCAGTCCAGCAGCGTTTCCGCACCTGCCATCGGTTTAATCTCGAACAGGTGCTGGTCGTGATATTCAAGGAAACATTTAGAAGCAGCCTCTCTTTCATCGCCGAACAGGGAAATCATGCTGCATTCGCCACGACCGGTATGGCGTTTGACATCCTCGTCGCTCATTTGCGGCAGCCCGAAATCCTTCAGCGTTTGATTTAACGCGGTGATGATGGGTTTGAAGGCATCCACGAGGGTGCCATCCATATCCAGTAATACGGCTTTAACCTGCATGATTCATCAATCTATGACTGGCGCAGTTCGTCCATGGCTTGCAACATCAGTGTGCGCAATTGCGTGGCGACGGGGCCGGGCGCACCGCTTGCGACCGGTGAACCATCCATATGGCATACCGGCAATACCGCATTGGTCGTGCTGGTCAGCATACATTCGGACAGGGTTGCTTCCGCAAGCTTCCATGGACGTTCGGCAACCTCGATCCCTGCATCCCGCGCGATGCGGATGAGCATGCGGCGTGTGATTCCGCCAAGCACCTGATGATCCAGCGGATGGGTGACGAGTGTGCCGTCAATGACGGCGAAGATATTGGTCGAACATCCCTCCAGCACATGGTCGTCCTCATCCAGCCAGAAGGCCTCATCCGCATCTTGCCGGTGCGCTTCCTGCTTTCCCATGACGCTGGCCAGCAGAGCAATGGATTTGATGTCGCAACGTTTCCAGCGGAAATCACGCAAGGTGATGCCACTTGCTCCCTGAGTCAGTTTTTCATCACCAGGTTTGGGCAGTTCACGCGATGTGATGATGAGCGTGGGGTGCATGGATTCGGATGGCAGATGCGAACGGGGAGCAGCGCCACGGGTGATCTGGATATAAACCATGGCATCCGTGTATGGATTGCGTTTCCATGTTTCCCTGATTAAAGCTTCCAGTTTATCCCCTGAACAGGGGAGCGCAATGCCGATGGCCGAACAGGATCGTTGCAGGCGGTCCAGATGCAGATCAAGATCAAGAAAGCATCCACCGATGCAGGCGACAACTTCATAGACGCCATCCGCAAACTGGAACCCCCGGTCTTCAATGTGAACAGTGGCTGATTCGAGCGGGAGAAAGCGATTGTTGACATAAGCGACAAGGCTCATGGTGTGTCTTCAACATCCTTTTTCGACCACCACAGACGTAATATGTCCCAGTTTCGCCCAATCCATGAAGCCTGTTTTACCGCATGTCTGGCTTGCATATCCACCTTCGCAAGCACCTGTGGCCCCTGTTTTTTATCTACCATTACGGCTTCGATAACGCCGATGTTTTCGCCCTGTTTGACGGGGGCAATGAGCGGTGCGGGATAACGCAGACGGAAGGAAACCCGTTTTTCATAACCTTTGGGGACGGTAATCCACACAGGGTTGGCAGGGATCAGCCATACATGATCGGCCTTGCCCTGATAAACCTCAACCTGACGGCGAATGTCCCGTTCTGCCGGCCGCAGGGTTGAAAAATTCCTGAACCCAAATGTTAGTAGCACCTTGGTCTGGCTGGCACGTTCAGCATCCGATTTGGTGCCGAACACAGCTGCAACCAGACGGGAATGGTCTTTTTCTGCCGAGCCAACCAGACAATAACCTGCCTCTTTCGTGTGCCCCGTTTTGATACCATCCGCTAACGGGTAACTCCACAACAGCCGATTGCGGTTGGGTTGGGTATGACCCTTATACGTATAGCTTTTCTCCTGGAAAATTTTGTATTGATCCGGAAAGTCACGCCACAATGCCGCACCCAGAAGCGCCATGTCCATGGCCGAACTGTAGTGGTTTTTGGCCGGGAATCCGGTGGCATTAACGAAGTGCGTATGCGTCATGCCCAGTTCACTCGCTTTCTGATTCATACGCTCGGCAAAGGCGTCTTCGCTTCCGGCGATATGTTCAGCCAGAGCAATGCATGCGTCGTTGCCCGAGAGTGTGGCGATACCGTGCAGGAGCTCTTCCACATTCGGATGCATGCGCGGGTCGAGAAACATGGTGCTGCCACCAATTTTCCATGCTTTGCGGCTGACTGATATGGATTCATCCAGTTTCAGGCGTCCCAGCTTGATATCTTCGAAAGCCAGATAAAGGGTCATCATTTTGGTCAGACTGGCCGGAGCAAGTTTTTCGTTCTCATTGTGTTTACTCAAGATCTGGCCGGAATTGGCATCCAGCAACGCCCACGATTTTGCTTTGACGTTGGGGCTTTGCGGCCAGGGGATGGCATGAGCCTCTCCCGCTGCCATGAAAAGCAGCCCCGCAAACACCGCAATCATCATGCGCCTTACCATTTTCAATCCTCCTGCGTATCAGTCAGTTATTCATCGTACTATCGGAAGCGCCGGAGGATGCACGCAAAGGTGGTATGCATGCAACATCAATTTTTAGTCTGCATCATTTTAAATTACCGTGATGGTTGCATAAGTATCCGCATGTTGCGTCAGCTTTAATGATGGTGGCTACAGAAACATCATCGAATGTCTGCGATTGCGGTCAGCGATAGCCATGTGGCAATAGTAGCGTTTAGCCCGGCGAGCCGCTTCCTTCAATCGCTGCCAAAACCCCGCGAATCATATCCGTGGGGCTTGGCGGGCAGCCATGCACAATCACATCCACTGGAATAATATCGGATACTGCACCTGCGATGGCATAATTATCTTTACCGAACACGCCGCAATTGGCGGCACAATCACCCACTGCCACCACCAGTTTTGGCCCCGGAGTCGCTTCATACGTCATCTTCAGCGCTGTTTCCATATTGCGCGTCACAGGCCCTGTTACCAGCAGCATGTCGGCAAAGCGCGGGCTGGGGACAAAATGCACGCCAAAACGGTCCAGATCGTAATAGCAGTTGTTCATGGCGATGATTTCCAGTTCGCAACCATTGCAGGAACCTGCATCCACTTCACGGATAGCCAGTGATCCCCTGAATTTCTGACGAATAGCGTTCTGTAGCTTCCCACCCAACACTTCGATTTGGTTTCCGGCTTCGCCCAGTGGTTCAGTACGATTACCCGTTTTTATAATTTTTGTGAATAATTCCAACATGACTGCGCCCTATAAATCATTGCCCGAATACGAGCAATTAAAAGATTTATTGTTCAGTGGAAAATCTGGAACCGGAACCTCGCGTACCGCAAGTTCCAGCCCCAACCAGTTGATCTCGGATGGGTCACGCACCGCATAGCGGTCAATGGTGCCGTTTTGACCGAAGCGCACCCACGCTGAGATCTCGCCGCGCCAGCCTTCAATCACGTCAAAACCGGAAATACCTGCCTCCGGCGCAATGAAATCCGTTTGCACCGGCCCGTCCGGCATATCTTTTAGCAAATTACAAATCAGGCGCGCTGATTCGACAATTTCCTCGAACCGTACCCAGACCCGTGTAGCCACATCGCCGAATGTTCCCTGAGGTATCTGAACCTGCAAGCGATTATAGGGCGGATAGGCCTCTTCCACGCGTGCGTCGGCATAGACTCCGGACGCACGCCCGATATAACCCAGCAAACCAATAGATTTTGCATCTTCGATGGATACGGGGCCAGAACCAATAACGCGCTCCTGCATGCTTGGGTGGTCAGCATAAATGGTGCGCAGCTCTTCAACTTCGCTTGCCAGATTCTGTGTCTGTTCGGATAATCGATGTTGGCTATTCGCATCCAGATCACAATTTACACCGCCGGATATAATCAAATCCATCAATAGACGATGACCAAACATGTCTTGATGCGCTCGCGCCATGTCTTCGCGCAAACGTTGCATTTGGACATTCATAAACGCAAAGCCGCCATCATTGCACACGCCGCCAATGTCGCCGATATGGTTGGCCATACGTTCGCGTTCACACAAAATGGCACGCAAGGCTACCGCACGCTCCGGCACCTCCAGATAGGCAGCGTTTTCACAAGCCTGTGCAAAAGCCCATGTGTGCGCCACAGCGGAATCTCCCGAAATATGACCGGCCAGCCGGGAACCCTGTATGGCCGTTAACCCTTCAAAGATTTTTTCTATACCTTTATGTGCATATCCCAAACGTTCTTCCATATTCAATATTTTCTCGCCTACGGCATGAAAGCGGAAATGCCCCGGTTCAATAATGCCCGCATGTACGGGACCCACCGGGTATTCATACACACCGTCACCTTCGGCTTTGATAAAGGCGTATTCGCCTGCATTTGGCTCCATGCGCGTATTGGCTGCAAAACTGCTGCGCATCGGATGCGCATCCTCCGGCCAGTGTTCATGTTTTAGCCACCGGCGTGTATCCACAAGACCTTCCACGCGGATACCGAACATGTCTTGCAGGCTGCGCTCCATACGTACAGCGGCCACATAATGTCGGCTGATATCTGGCAATACCGGATCATCCACATTTAAATCCGTACGCAGTAAGACATGCCGATGCTCCAGATGTGCAAAAGCCATGTATGCGTAGAGCGCCTCCTCATCATGCGCCCCCGCTTCCGCCGCCCAGAGAGAAACAAATCGCATGTCCTGTCGTCGCGCTTCTTCGGCCGCATGTGTCCAGTCCAAACGTCGAATTTGCAGGCATGACATTTCCACCGGATGATGATCTTCCAGATAACGCGTGACGATGCCGTGGTCTGATAAGCGTTCGGCAAACCATGTGTTCGCCTCATGAATCATGTTGCCCCTCCGGCAATCAGAGCTGCGGCCTGATGATACCAACCAGCGAGAAATCCGGGGATGGAAATGCCAAGCAACAGCGCCAGAGAAAAGTGTATATATATCGGTAACATATTGGCATGTACGAGTTTGGCGTGTTCGGGAACTTTGCCATAAGTCATGTCCGGCACGAAACGAAACAGTCCTGCTACGGCAATCAGCAATCCAATCAACAAGACACTCACCGTCCATGGATAAGACTGCAAAGCCGCCGAGAAGATAAGAAACTCGCTGGTGAATACGCCAAAGGGCGGAAATCCGGCGATGGCGCAGGTGCCGATCAGCAAACCCCAGCCGATACCCGGCTGATGATTGATGAGGCCACGAATATCAGACATCACCTGGGTTCCCATCATTTGCGTCGCATGCCCCACGGTGAAAAAGATGCCGGACTTAACCAGTGAATGGGTGGTCATGTGCAGCATGGCGGCAAAATTGGCAACGGGCGTACCTATACCGAAAGTGAAGGTCATCAGCCCCATATGTTCAATGGATGAGAAAGAGAACATACGTTTGATGTCATGCTGTTTATGCAGGGAAAATGCAGCAACGAGTAACGACAACAAACCGAAGCCCATCATTAAATTACCTGCGAAATGCGTGCCGGTGGAAGCATCAACCAGCATTTTGCAGCGTACCAGCGCATACAGTGCCAGATTCAGCAATAGTCCGGAGAGCACGGCGGATACAGGTGTTGGACCCTCGGCATGGGCATCGGGCAACCATGTGTGCATGGGCGCCAAGCCCACCTTGGTGCCATAGCCGACCATCAGGAACACAAAGGCCAGGCGCATGACTGTAGGGTTCAGTTGATCAGCGGATGCATAAAGACGAGTCCAGGTTAGTGCTGCCTCCCCATGCCCAAGCACATCGGATGAGGCAAAAAAGAGCGTGGCGGTGCCGAACAGGGCCAGCGAAATACCCACGCCGCAGATAATCAGGTATTTCCATGCAGCGGCAATGGAGCCCGGCGTGCGATAGAGCGAGACCAGCAACACCGTGGCCAGCGTAGCGATTTCCAGCGACAGCCAGATAATGGCCAGATTGTTCGAGGTCTGTCCCAGAAACATGCCGAACACGAACAACTGATACATGGAATGATACAGGCGCAGACGATTGCCATCAATCTTCCCCTTCTCCAGTTCATGGCGCATATAAGGGCCGGAAAAAATAGCTGTGGTCGTGGCGACAAAGGCTGTCAGCGCAACCAGAAAGACATTAAAAGCATCCATAAAGAACCAGCCGTCCCAAACCATCAACCGGCCATGCCGGAGCACCTGCACCGCTAAACCAATGCTGGCAATAAAGGTAAGCGCGGCGGCTATTTTATTCACCCATGCGGAACGATGCGGATGGGCATCGAATGCCAGCCATGCCGCTGCAAGCAGTGGCGCGCCGAGGAGAAAAACAAACCAGTTCACCGCTTATTTCTCCATTTTATTCAAATCAAGCGACTCGAATGTGTCCCGGATATGATAGAAGAACAGGCCAAAAACGACGCTGGCAATCAACACGTCGAAAGCAACGCCCAGCTCCGCTACCAGCGGCATGCCATAGGTCGCGCCGACGCCAGCGAAAAACAGCGAGTTTTCAATGGCCAGAAACCCGATGACCTGCGTGATGGCTTTCTTGCGCGTAATCATCATCAGCATGCCAAGCAACACATTGGCCATGGCTACCGCGATGGTGTTGCGCGTGATCAAATGCGACAGATGTTCAATCGGCAGGGTGACCTGATAGGAAAACACCACCAGTGCCGCCGCAATCAACATCGTAATCGGAATATTAACCAATGGTTCCACTTCCCGGTGTACATGCATCTGCCGGATAATTTTCCACAACACCCAGGGTAGCAGCATGCCTTTGAGCATCAGCGTGATGGCGGCGGAGACATACAATTCCGTATTGTCACTGGTATAAGCCACCAGCGCCGTGACTGCTGCCAACACCACGCCTTGCAGGGCAAACCAGTGCAATAAAGAAAGCATGCGTTTCTGTGACAGCAGCGCAAAAGAAATCAGCAGCATCAAGGCTGCACCCATGGTGATAATCTGTTGCAACAGCGTCTGACTCATCCTGCGCCCACTTCCAGAATATAGTGCATGAACATGCCGAGCAGGGCGAGAAAAAATGCTGTGCTTAAAAACTGCGGCAC
>JAUZQZ010000019.1 GCA_030950745.1 Mariprofundaceae bacterium
CTTTCTATATTCTTCGTGCCTTTGTGTCTTCGTGGCAAACTATTTTGTGTATTTTGCATAATGACCCCACAGATAAGAAACTAACAGTTCTTAATTTCTTTCCACGTTGCCGTAGCCGTACCAACCTTGCCCACGACCACGCCGGCAGCTCTGTTTGCATGGCGTGCAGCGGCCAGGGCATCGTCGCCGCGCGCCAGACAAGTCGTAAATACTGCAATGACTGTATCTCCGGCGCCGGTGACGTCAAACACATCGCGTGCGGCTGTGGGGATATGGTGACACGTTTGCCCGTCAAACAGGGTCATGCCCTTTTCCGAACGCGTGATCAGTACATAACGCAGGTCAAGCAGGCTCTGCAATTGACGTGCGATTCTTTCTACATGCGCATCCTCATTGATAGCCTCCAGACCGGCCATGGCCGCGGCTTCCGTCAGATTGGGCGTAATCACCGTAGCACCACGATATGCTTCCGTGTGTTCCGGCTTGGGATCCACCGCTACAATCTTACCAGACAAATGAGGCATCAGACGGGCCATGAATTCCGGTGTGAGCACACCCTTGCCATAGTCGGATAAAATCACGGCATCCGCTTTGGCTACCTTATCAAGAATCCCCTGTTTAAGCGCGGCATGGGTATCCGGCTGAGCGGCATGCAGCCATTCACGGTCGTAACGCACCACCTGCTGATGACGGGCAATAATGCGTGTCTTAATGCCCGTAGGCCGGTCATTTTTCTTGACTTGCACACCAGCCGCATCCGAATCCAGCTCTCCCAGCCGCTGCAACACCCAACGGCCCGGCTCGTCGTCGCCTACCATGCCAAACATGGCCGAAGACGTATCAATCGCGTGTAGATTACGCACCACATTGGCCGAACCGCCCAGACGCCGGTCAATGCGCTCGACAAGCACCACCGGCACCGGTGCCTCCGGCGAGATGCGCGACACATCGCCCCATACGAATTCATCCACAATGATATCACCGACCACCAGAATCACGGCATCCTCCTTGCATCAGGAACCTTGCAGTTCATCACCGTTCGCAATATAACCATCCGTGCATTAACTGAATAGCAACGGTAGTTATCCAAGATAACGCTGCGCACAGTTGATAACCCGATCCAGATACGGTTCAAGCCCGGGCCACAGGGGCAGGCGCACAATCCGATCCGCCAAATCCTGCGTATGTCTCATCGCTCCATGAGCCCGGCAGAAACGCTGTCCGGCAGGAGATGTATGTAACGGTACATAGTGGAACACGGTATGAATCCCGTCATCCCGCATCGCACGGATAAACGATGTGCGTTCGGATAGCGATGGAAACAGAAGATAGTACATATGAGCATTGGCTGCACACCCCTCGGGAATCAAAGGGCGACGGACATGGCCATCCGCCTCGAAGGAGGCGAATGCGGCATGGTATTGCTGCCAGATTGCAATGCGCCGGGTGGTAATTTCTTCGGCATGTTCCAGCTGGGCCCACAGAAAAGCAGCGGTTAATTCACCGGGCAAAAAAGAAGAGCCAAGATCAATCCATGTATATTTATCCACCTCGCCGCGAAAGAAGCTGCTGCGATTGGTTCCCTTCTCCCAGATAATTTCCGCCCGTTCGACAAAGCGTTCATCATTCACCAATAATGCTCCACCCTCGCCGGCAATCACATTCTTGGTCTCATGGAAACTGAATGCCGCCAAATGCCCGATACCACCCAATGATCGTCCTTGATACGATGACATCACCGCCTGCGCTGCATCCTCAACGACGGCAAGGCCATGTTTTTCCGCCACTGCCATGATCGCATTCATATCGCAGGCCACACCAGCATAATGTACGACGCAGATAGCGCGTGTCCTGGCGGTGATAGCGCCTTCAATCAGCGTTTCGTCAATATTTAGCGTATCCGACCGGATGTCCACGAACACTGGTACGGCGCCACGCAGCACAAAGGCATTGGCGGTCGAAACAAAGGTATAGGAGGGCATGATCACTTCATCGCCCGGCTCAAGATCAAGCAGCAAAGCCGCCATCTCCAGTGCACCCGTGCAGGAATGGGTCAACAGAGCTTTCTTGCAACCGGTATATTGCTCCAACCAACCATGACAACGGTGGGTAAACGGCCCGTTGCCTGCCAGTTGCCCGTTGGTATGGGCTTCGAGAATGTACGTGGTCTCATGACCGGTCATAAAAGGCCGGTTGAACGGAATAATCCCACCGGAATAGCCCATCAACTAATCTCCATGCTGCAAGTACAGATAAACATGATCGCCGCGTAGCCTCCATGACTTGACCAGCCTGCCAAGTCCCGGTGTTTTCACCTCCGCCAGCACATAAGCCTGGACCTTCCTGTTATTCCAACGGATGGGTGGACGATCCTGTCGCCAGACATCGATATAAGCGGCGATGGCCAAGCCAGTGGATACGTCATTTTCCGTCATCAGGGGTGCATCTTTGGTCAACTGCATGATTTCCCTGGCAACCTGCTTGACATCACGCTCCGGTCGCCAGTCCTTGATATAGGGAAGGGCCAGCAGACTATAGGGTATTTTGAGAACGATCAGTAACGCAACAAGCATCACCCCCTGCCTGAGACGCTCCAAACTCAATTGTAACAGCAGCCCGGTCAATAACAGCGCCACAAGCCCGTAAAGCGGCACCAGATAACGCGGCGAACCGCCAGCTGATATCCAGAATGGCAAAAAACAGACGAACAGAATACAGGCTATCGTGGTTAGTGTTTTATCGAACACAAAATGATGGCGGCGTCTGAACCACAACCACAGGATAAAAAGACTGATCGGCAAGGCCCTGAAAATGAAGATCGCCGGATAACTGATCCAGTGACGAAGATAATCAAAAAAGCTATAGCCACTGAAATTGCGCCAGGCATCGGCCAGTGTTGTTGCAGCGGTATTTTCTCCGGAAAGAATGACCCAATGCTGCCACAGATACGGTACAGCCAGCGCGGCTATGCCACTTGTCAGGAATAGCGGTGATTTAAGTAAATGCCAGCGGTGCAGGCGCCAAATAAGCACCAGTCCGGCCATGCCGTACAGGGCATAAGCAGTGATATTCTTGGTCATGAAAGCTAGAGAAATCAACACAAGGGAAAAAAGAAAATATCCGATATGTTTATCAGCGATGGCACGCCATAACGCAGCAATAGCCGCGAAAATAAACATGCCGAAGGTGGCATCAACATAGCCCAGCCAACCATACCAGAATGAAACTTCTCCCATGCTCAGGTAAACCAACGCAGCCAACCATCCCGCATGGGGGTATTTTTCTCCGAACAGCCAACGCGCACTCAAGCCCACCGCCAGCGCACACAGCCATGAGGCCATCACCGACACCAGCCGCATGGCGACATCGACATGTTCCCAGCCGATCACTTGACTGATGACAATAACTGGCCAGTGCCATAACGGTGAATGCGGCCATACCCCGCCAAGAATGGATGGATGCAACCAGTCACCCCGCACGAACATTTCGTATGATTTGATCGCCATCAATCCTTCCTCGCCGACAAACTGCATCACCGGCAGAGGCAGGAGCATGAGAATAGCTGCGATATAGACAAGCAATTTAAGACTCCCATCCACAGACAGCGGTTGCTTCATTGGAAACATTTTATTGGCTCCAATAATGAAACGAGTATTGAGGATTCCGGAATTTGAAACCAAGCCTCGCATACAAATTCAACACTGGGATGTTATTCATCGAAACAAGCGACTCCGCATATCGCAAACCCTGTTCATGCATGCGCTGAAGCGCACCTAGCCACAAATAGTCGCCAAGACCTGAGCGGACATATTTCCGTGAGAATCCCGCCAAGATCAGGCTGTTTCCTTTCCTGGCCATGAAACCAGCAGCCTCGCGATTCACTTCAAGCATGTCGAACATCACTTGTCTGTCGTCCAGCAAATCGTTGACCCAAGACTCAAAACGGCGATTAGCAACATCTTCGGAGCAACGAAAATCAATATGAAACCGATCGTCACTGAAGGATTCACGGGCAATAGAAAGCAACCTTTCAGCGTATTTCTCCCTCTCATCGTCCAGTGAAATGAAATGAACGGCATGTTCTTTGAACCGAACTGGAATAAATTGCGCCGACCTCATCCTAAAAGTTTCCAAAAGAGGGCTCTTGTCAAACCTGAGCACAGGACAAACAATCCCTTCCACCAGATAAAAGCCGCAATTCTGCAGGACCGGCACGAGATGAAGATGCACCTTGGGAAGCCTGGAGAAAATGAAGAACTTGTTAAAATCACACCTTAAGCGGGAAAGCTCATCCTCCAGCACACCCTGGCTTAAAAGACCAAGACACCCATCATTGATCGTAAATGTTTTCAATCCAAGGTTCCTATCCTCCCATGGCGTTTCCAAGAAAATATTACCACGATCCAGATTGATGTTCATTCATCTGTCCTCTCGGAGATGACGTATAGCGGGCGCTTTTTTGTTTCATCAAATGTCTTGCCAAGATAGATGCCAATAATTCCAAGATTGGCGATAATGATTCCGCCGAGGAAATACAATGAGATAATCAGGCTGCTCCAGCCCATGACCGGAACATGGTTCATGCTGGCATACAGAAGAAACCCGATACCTGCGACAAACGCCACACCTGCAATGGTAAAGCCCAAACGAACAGACAGCCGAAGGGGCTTGTCTGAATAGGCAATAATAGTATCGCCTGCCAGCCGCCATAAACGGGAGAAAGTATAAGATGTCTCCCCGGCAAAACGGGTCCCGTGCTCGACATCCAGCTTTGCCACCGGGAACCCCAACCAGTCAACCATGCCGCCGAAGAAGCGAAGCTGCTCACGCATGCTGCAGCAGCCATCAATAACTTTACGGGAAATAATCCGGAAATTACCAACCGCAGGATCATAGTCCATGTCGGCCAGAAAACTGAATGAACTATAGAATACTCTGGATGCAAGCAGCTTGTGCGCGGCACCCTTGCGCATGATACGTCTGGCTAGCACCACGTCATAACCTTCCTGCGCCTTTGCATAAAGCTCCGGAATGGCTTCCGGCGCATCTTGCAGGTCGCAGTCCATGACCACAGCCCAGTCGCCGCTGCAATAATCCAGACCGGCTGTGATGCCATAGTGCTGACCAAAGTTGCGGGAAAACTGAAGGCCCTTAATACGTGGATCTTTCTGAGCCAACTCACAGATAATTTCCCATGAACGATCGCCGCCGCAATCCTCGACCATGATACACTCAAAATCCGCAGTGATGGATTCCAGTGCAGGCACTAGCCGCCGGTACAACTCGTGCAGGCAGTCTTCGGCCTTGTAAACAGGGATAATGACAGAAATAAGCGGCATCGGGCAAACGTATCACATCGCAGAGGGTTTAAAGAAGTGTTTAGACGCCATTGTAGCACACTGCATGATTAGATGAATGTAGGATCTATACGGCAAATCATCGCGTGCATGCTCCCGCACCTCTGGAAAGAAGATTCTAACCAAGCTGACGTATTACCCGGCATTGCGCACATTTTATTCCCCGGAGCTTACTGACCAGCCAGCGGATAAGCTTCCCTGCCCATTGATCCTAAACAGGGTCAATGATAATCAGGCAACCTTGCGCTTTCAGTATCTTGGTCATCAGAAGAAACAATGCCGCCTGCACTGGAATTAAGCATTCTGCGGCAAGTGCCGCATTTCAAACGTCATGGGTGTCGCCATGGCAGGCGGTAAATAACGCAGCAGCCGCAGTAGGCCGGTCGCATCCAGCACATCTGCCACCTTGGTTACCATCCCCTGATGGCGCTGGCGAAAAATATCATCCGTCTTGAGACGGACCAATGCTTGGTGTACCTGACCTTTTTTGAACACAATCGAACAATCGTGAGCAGCGGCAAAACACCGCACCTGCCGGTGGCAAATAAAATTTAGCGACTGCCAAATTTCCATATCGCCGCCAGCCGGTAGAAAAAGCCTGCGACTCAGCCTTGGCAGGCGGCGCAATACAGGCACGCCGTAATGTGGATCATAAGGCACGCTATAGTTCGGACAGGCATGCAGCATCATACCATTCTCGCGAAGCACGCAGAGCATGGCGCGAAATGCCTCTTGCCAGTCGGGAATATGCTCGACAACATTGTTGCTGAAAATCAGGTCGAAGTGACCATGTGTTTCAGCATTCAGCTCTGCGGCTGGAATCGCCAGTACCTGCAAATCAATCCCGGGATAATGCTCAATGATGCTTCGTCTGAGCACATCAAATACGCCAAAACCTCCCAACGCCGGTTCCAGTGCCGTAATATTGAATCCCTCTTGCTTCAGAAACAGACTGAACAGACACAGTCCTGCTCCCACCTCAAGTAACCTCCCCTTTGTGGACAAATGACCACCAACGACATCCAGGGTTACACGCGCCTCGTTACTAAATGTCTGTAACAAGGATGCAACTTCCGTCTCGGGTTTCCCGAATTGCCGTGCGGTCTGTTGTACAACCGCATCTACCGGAAGTTCAGACAAAAACCGCTCCAGTTTCTCTTGTCGTTCATGCATTACAGGAATGAAAACAAGGCTTATAACAGGTGTGCGGAAACGTTACAGTCGGCTGGCGCGCTGGCGGAGCAGGTGATCGGCCAGTACCAGCGCCAGCATCGCCTCGGCAATCGGCACAGCGCGAATGCCGACGCACGGATCATGCCGACCTTTGGTAACAATCTCCGTTTCATTGCCATGTTCATCCACTGTCGGCCGTGGCTTCAGGATGGAAGAGGTCGGCTTCAGCGCCAGCCGTGCGCGGATCGTATCGCCGTTAGAGATGCCGCCCAGAATGCCTCCGGCATGATTGCTGACAAAGCCCTCTTTGCGGATCGCATCGCCAAACCCGGAACCTTGCGCTTCGATACAGGCAAAACCATCGCCGATTTCCACGCCCTTGACCGCCTGAATACTCATCATCGCCTTGGCGATATCGGCATCCAGCTTGTCGAACACCGGCTCACCGAGTCCGGGAATCATGCCATGCGCCTCCACCGTCATACCCGCGCCAATTGAATCGCCTTCCTTGCGCAAGGCATCAAGATAATCCGCCATTTTCTTGGCCGCATTGGCATCCGGGCAGAAAAAAGGATTGTTTGAAATTTCATCCGCATTGAACTGTGCCGGATCCACCCGGACCGGGCCGATCTGATCCACCCAGCCACGGATCGAAACACCGGACTCCGCCAGTAATTTGCGGGCGATTGCGCCTGCCGCAACCCGCATGGCAGTTTCCCGGGCACTGGAACGCCCGCCGCCACGATAATCGCGGAACCCGTATTTTTCAAAATAGGTCATGTCGGCGTGGCCCGGACGGAATTTATCCTTGATGTCGGAATAATCCTTGCTGCGCTGGTCGGTGTTACGAATCAACAGGCCAATCGGACAACCAGTGGTTTTGCCTTCGAACACGCCGGAAAGAATTTCCACCGCATCGGCCTCGCGCCGCTGGGTGGTATATTTGGATTGCCCCGGTCTGCGGCGGTCAAGATCAGGCTGAATATCAGCTTCAGAGAGCCCCAGACCCGCCGGGCAACCCTCAACAATTGCGGTCAACGCCGGGCCATGTGATTCGCCGGCAGTACTGACGCGGAATATCTGGCCGAAGGAGGAGCCAGACACTAGTGTCCTATCCCGTAGAAGAGCGCACTATCAGCGAGTGCTGGCGGGATGTGCGGCAAGGCGTGCGAGTGCGGGACTGGCCGTGGCCAATTCAAACGAGTGCAACGCAGTCGAACGCCCGCCAGAACTCGCCCGAAGGGAGCCCTTCCAGTGAGCCAATGCTGCGTTACACCCCTTGCCAAGGACACGCCATTGGCTGCGGGATGCGCCTTACCTTGGCTCACTGGAAGGGCTCTGATGGTATGCTCTTCTACGGGACAGGACACTAGAAAATTCCCATCATTCGATTCCCGGGTCGCCTGCCCCGACATGGAAGCCGCTGTCCACATAATGTACCTCGCCGGACACCCCTGAGGCAAGGTCAGACAACAAATAAACTGCCGTATTGCCTACCTCATCCTGGGTGACATTACGCTTCAGCATCGAACCGCGGGCGCTCTTCTCCATCAATTTTCTGAAGTCTCCGACTGCGGAAGCTGCCAGCGTACGGATCGGCCCCGCCGAAACCGCGTTAACGCGGATGCCGTCCGGCCCCAAATCCTGCGCCAGATAGCGGGTTGAGGCCTCCAGCGCCGCCTTGGCTACACCCATGACATGGTAGCCCGGAACCGTACGTACAGCGCCCAGATAGGTCATGGTTATCATGCTACCCCCATCTTTCATCAGTGGCGCGGCACGCTGCGCACAGGCAATGAATGAGTAGGCTGAAATATCCAGCGCCAGATGAAAATCTTCACGCGATATGGTTGAAAAACGGGTACGCAAGGTATCCTTGTTGGCAAAGGCAATGGAATGCACCATAAAATCCAGCTTGCCCCATTGTGCCTCAACTTTGGCAAAAAAATCGTCCAGTTGCGCATCATCGCTGACATCCAGCGGTTCAATCAATGTTGCGTTGACTGATTCCGCCAGTGGCCGCACACGCTTCTCCAGCATCTCTCCCAGGTAATTAAACCCCAGTTCCGCGCCTTCGCGCTGACAAGCCTGCGTAATGCCCCATGCAATTGATTTACCATTGGCAATACCCAGAATCAGCCCTTTTTTTCCTTCCAACAATCCCACAAAGTCCTCCGGCGAATACATTTTTACGAAACATATCAGGCCGTCGGTGAAAGCGCACGAAGTTGGCGTTTAAGCTCCCTGCTACTCCATGGCGCCACTATTCCATATGCCTGTGTCTCCCATGCAACGACAAAACCCCGCCATAGCCGGACATCTATATCCTGTGGCAAGGGTACGAGGCGTAATGGTTGGCTCGTTACTCTGCCAACACCGTGCCTGCCAAGCCAGCGATCGAGTAATCGCCATGCCGTGTTTCGGCCAGGTCGCACGCGTCGTCCTGCAAACAAAAAACCACGCCAGAACATAAATGCCAGAACAAGCGAAACCACCAACCAGCCTCCGTATGCTTTGAACCAGCTTTTCAACCGTCCCAGCAATACGCCACGGTCTTCATTCTGAAATTCCAGCACATAGCGATACCATGCCAGACGCACTGTTTCCCACGCGTGATCCCATTGTATGAAACGAACTCCGGAAAGTGCCCAGCGCGAGGCTGGTGTTGGATCGAATCGCTGCCAGCGCTCATTCACCCATGCCTCTACCCATGCATGAGCATGTTGCTGGCGGATCAGCAGAAATCCCCCCATGTCATTCCATTCGCCACCGTAATATCCATTCACCACACGTGCCGGAATACCAAGGCTGCGCATGGAAAGTGCCAGCGCGGAGGCAAACATTTCGCAGTGCCCGCTACGGGATTTCAATAAAAAATGTTCGACTGGATGCTGTTCATCAATTGAAGTATCAAGATTATAGGCCCAACCCTTTAGTGCCTGTGTTAATCGCTCGGCCTGTACGGTGACATTTGTTGCGCCCCGAATGGTTTGCCGAGACCATTGAGCAATCACCTCGGATTCAGGTTTCTGTTTTTCCTCCGCAACCGGTGGCCGCATGGCATTATCGGAGCCAGCCTTTCCAAGCACCATCAGAAGACGCAGGCGGCGCTGTGGCGTACGCCTGAACTTCAGACTGGCATTGGCGGTCAGTCCAGCCTGTTGCGGCAAATCGTTCACGCGCAAAATACCGTCCGGCAACATAATATAGGGATGTTCTACGGCCTCACGATACACCGAGACTACCTGTCCGCTTCGCCCTTGTGTGATCATGGCCGACTGATGTGGCCGGAAATGGTGATACAGAGGATCCACCACCTGCCGCCAGTTCTTACCGTCAAAACGGGAGAGTGCAATACCACGCCAGTACCGCCCCTGCAAAAACACCCTGGCCCTGGACGGCTTCATACCGGGGGCTTCCACCCGCATGGCCACTGCCGGATCAAGCCAACGGGCAAAATCGCCCAATTCGACGGTATCCGAGAATCCGGATGCCGCCATTTTGGGTTGTACATTCTTAAGCATCAAACCCGGCCCGGCCCTCGGCACGAGAAAGAACAACAACGTTGCCGCTATAAGCATGGCGGCAAAGGCGCGTAAATCAGGCCTCCAGCCGCCTAGAGGAAGATCAGTTCCCGCAAATCCTTCACCCGGACCGGGGCCGGGGCCAAGGCCATACAACCTGCGGCATGCTCGCCACATTAGCAGCAGAAATCCCGCCAGTGGCAAGGCATAGAGCACGCTGTCCGTGAGCACGGAACCGGCAAGTATCAGAAACAGGCCGGTAATCAGGCGATGCAGATGATTGCGTGGCGTTGGCGCTTCCACGCAAACGGCAAGTGAAAGAATCAGAAGGAAATCGGTAAAAGCAACGATCCATGCACGTCCGAATGCCAGTTCCAGACCCACCCAGAAAAATCCTGCCCAGCCCAGTAAACTGGCATGCATCTCACTCAAACGAAAACGTGGTCCTATCGTCAGCCGCAAGAGGCTTGCGCCCATAACAAGCAACCAGTACGCCGGACTGACAAAGTCCGAAAAGGCGAGCGCCGCCACGCCGCAGAGCAAGACGCCCAGTGTCAGCCGTTCGGCCTGAAGAAGGCTTTCAGGCAGCATGCATATCCTTCATCATAGATAAAATTATGCCACCATCCCCGGCTGGTGGATCCGGTTCAGGCTGTGCCGAAGCGATAGCCTGCCAGACGGACTGGTGGAGGCCTCCACCCGGATCAAATTCCCTGCGTCCCAGAATGACCCGGCCTTCAGGGTGTTCCTGAATCCAGCCCACGACCTGCCCCAGCAATCGCTCAAATGCAGGGCCGGAAGGTCCCCGCAAATCCACTCGCAACATCTCCTCTGTATCCGAAGCCTCCGGCTGTGCAAAGCGTTTGACCATCCACGTCCCGGTATCCCACTCGCTCGCCGTGGATTTCCGCCAATGAATCCGGGAAGGCATGTCACCGGGGTAGTAACCTCGCAGGTCACGCCATTCCTCGCCCTCATGGCTTCCAGGCTCTCCGGTATGAGATGGCCTGTGAGAAGGAAGATTGAATGTTGGCGCTGCTTCCGGAATAACCGCCCATGTCCAGCGGGCCGTGTCCAGTCGGCGTTCCAGCCGCCATAATCCAAGCGGCGCCTCTGTGGAAAGCAACAAAGAGGAAAAGGAGAACAGGCTGCGGCACGGCGCATGCAATCGCATCAGCAACGTCGCCTCGTCGGCAAGGCGGATTGTGCATTCCACGTTCCGGCCATTGCCCTGCCACGCCGCGCGTATTATCGCAGACGCGGCAGGCTTTCCAGCGAGTGTGCGCCGGACCACCGCCACACCTCCTGCCGTCGACGTTTCAGGCATGCAGGTGGAAAAATCGGGGACCGCAAGCAATACAAGCACACCATGTACAAATGCCGCGATGGCCAAACTGACCAGCATAGCCGCGCACAAATACAACAGGTTATTGCCGGAATAAAAAGCTGCGGCAATGACGCCCATCATCGTTGATGCATATAAAGCGCCCGATCGTGTCATGCCCGCATGCCAGCCCGGCCATACCGGCAACCGCAGGCGAATGGCCCAATCGAGAAAAGCCAACAACCAATGCGGCAGCTTTAAATCGGCGGGATCATACGCCATGTTATTTCTTAACCCGGATTATTCATAACTCATCATGCCGGAACCGGCGCCTGTTCGAGAACGCCTGTGAGCGCCGCCTGCGTATCGCCCTCGGCCAGAACTCGGTGCGCAAGGCACGGCAGCCATACCGCCTGTACATCTGCGGCGGATACATATGCCTGCCCATGAAACCATGCGCGAGCCTTGGCTGCCGCGATCACATCCGTGCCTGCGCGTGGTGAAACACCCTGCCTCAACCAGTTCCCGTCCCGGCTTATGGCAAGCAGCTTCAGCACATAGTCCAGCAATACATCAGAAACCGGCATCTCCTTCACGGCATCGTGCGCCCTGCGCCAATCCTGCACGGTGGCCACGGGGGAAAGCTGGTCAATACGACTGCGTCCCACTTCCCCCTTCAGCAAGCGCCGTTCGGCATCCTCATCCGGATAACCCAGTTGCAAACGGCAGAAAAAACGATCCAGTTGTGATTCGGGCAAGGGGAACGTGCCTAAATGCTCCATCGGGTTCTGCGTGGCCAGCACAAGGAAAGGATCGGGAAGCGGATGCGTCTCCCGCTCAATGGAAACCTGTCCCTCCTCCATGGCTTCCAACAGCGCCGACTGAGCCTTGGGTGTGGCGCGGTTGATTTCGTCCGCCAACAGGATGTGATGGAATACCGGACCCGGATGGAAGATGAAGCGTTTGTCCGCAGGATGAAATATTTCCACGCCAACGATATCCGCAGGCAGCAAATCGGCGGTGAATTGCACACGTCCGAAATCCGTATCCAGGCTGGCAGCCAGACCGCGCGCCAGCGTGGTTTTGCCTACACCGGGAATATCCTCGATAAGCACGTGGCCACCACACAGCATGGCGATCAACACATGCTCAATCGCATCCTTTTTCCCGGCCAGAACCTCCCCCAACTGGTCACGGAGATTCATCATGACCTGCCTGCCTTGTGAATAATGCAGGCCAGCGTCCTGCCCCTTCGCCTCTTTTACGGCGCGCATTCAATCACCTCCATTTCCTCATCCGAAAACCCGAAATAATGCCCGATCTCATGTACCAGCACATGCCGGATACAATGCGCCACATCCTCGCCGTTCTGTGCGCAATACATCATGATGGGTTCACGATACAAGTGAATCACATCGGGTGGATGGCCGCTGTAGCCGGTGCCCCGATCCGGTAATGGCCAGCCCTGATATAGCCCCAGCAAATCATAGGGGGAGTCCGCCTGCATCTGGCAAAGGGTAGCAGCATCCGGAACATCTTCAGTGAGGATCACCACATTCTCGATAGCTTGCACAAAGCGCGCGGGCAGCGCTGCATAAGCGACCTCAGCCATGGCCTGGAAATCATCAGCGGTCATAAGGCCATGGTAGCATACAGGAGTATTTGCGTCTCAAGTTTTCCAATACCATACCGATAAATTTAACCATGAGAAGAGAACAGGCGCACATCCAACCCGTGGATAGTTTCGGATTACTGGCTCTGATATCAGCCTTGATGATTGTCTTCATGCTTTACCTGTTAATTTGGGCATGATTTAAATCAATGAAACATGTGCGCCCATAGTGAGATTATCTCCGCAAGGGGGTGGTAAAATGGATCGGAAAGATATGTGTCTCCACGATGCGCGTGGATATTTCATTGGCCGCTGGGTTATGGGTCGTGCTCTTCGCCTGTCGGTTGAATACTTTGCCAGTGAAAATAAGTGCCTGGATGCCATCAAGAGCAAGCGCTGGACGCGACGCATGGTGCTATAGTAAGGAAGCAAGCCCCTCCCTGAAATTTGGATATTTCAATTCAGTCAATAATTTCTGATGCAACAGACGATTACTTACCCGTTTGTTATCGCGAAAAAAATCAATCCTCGCGAGAGATAATTGCCGCTTCCCCTCTTCCGGTGTCAGCATCATTGGCTCTGGAGCGTCAATCATGCGCGCCAGTTCCGTCACATAACTGGCATGCGGCAATGGTTCATCGTCGGCCAGATTAACAATACGTCCCGGCTTCGGTATTTTTATAGCTGCCATGACAGCGGCCACAATATCATCCACATGAATACGGCTGGAGTAATGCGGCGGATTCCATTGCACGGTCTTGTATCCCCCCGCCTTTAATCGCGCAATCATATTGCGCTCCGGCCCGTAGATGCCTGCCAGCCGGAAAATTTCAACCGGAAGACCCGACTGCAACCATGCCTGTTCAGCCTTTAAGCGCTCAATGCCACGCTCGCTGGACGGCTTGCACGGCCATGTTTCATCCACCCATGCACCATCCGCATCGCCATACACGCTGGTTGCGGAGAGATACCCCGCCCATTTCAATCCATCCCGTTTCAATCGACAGAATTTCCCGGCGATCTCCGGCAGCCACTGCGGTTGAGATGTATGCATCATCGATGCTTCACGCGTTAACGGAATAGAATCCAGCACGGCATCGGCGGATGCCAGCAACGTATCCGGCAAATCTGATGGCGATTCGGCCAGCACTGCTTCGATTCCGTGCGATTCCAATGCTTCAGCATGCTCCGGACTACGTGTCGTTCCAATCACCCGCATGCCATCCGCCATACAGGCTGCTGCCAGCTTTTCACCGACATAACCGCACCCGAAAATGAGCAGCGTATCACTCATAAGGCATCCGGCAGACTT
>JAUZQZ010000002.1 GCA_030950745.1 Mariprofundaceae bacterium
TCCATGCCGGGGAACGCACGCGCCCGGGCACCGGTGGCTACAATCACATGTTTGGCGGTGACTTCGCGCTCGCCGTCCTTGCCTTCCACAATCAATTTGTTGTCAGGAGCAAAACGGGCATAACCCTCAATATGCTCAACCTTATTCTTCTTGAACAGGAAGCCGATGCCGCCTGCCAGTTTTTCGGAAATGCCGCGCGAACGGGCCACGGCCTGCACCAGATCCGGTTTCGGTGTGGTCAGGCCAATGCCCAGTTCTTTGCCGTTATGCGTGATGACGTTGATGATTTCTGCGGTTCTGAGCAGCGCCTTGGTCGGGATACAGCCCCAGTTCAGGCAGATGCCACCCAGGTGTTTGGCTTCAATACAGGCCGTTTTCAGCCCCAGTTGTGTGGCACGAATGGCCGCCACATAACCGCCCGGACCCGCACCGATAATTACCACATCGTATTCGCCGTTGGCATTGAACACGCCTGAAAGTTTCAGGCTTAATTCATGTTCCTCACCCGCTTCATTGGCAACAACAGGAGTACTGGCAGTAATCGTTTCGACCACCTGTTCGGGCGTGACTACGGGAGCTTCCGCCTCAGGTGAGACGGTTTCCTGAGCCGGGGTTGTTTCGTCTATCCCTTCCGGCATGTAATCATCGGGAATTTCCTCATCTTCTTCGGCGATGACCGCAATGGGTGAGCCGACTGTGACCACTGCGCCTTCCGGTTGCAGAATCCTGTGCAGAACACCCTCATCGACGACTTCCATTTCCATGGTGGCCTTATCCGTTTCGATTTCAGCCATCACCTCGCCGGAAGTCAGCTCATCGCCTTCCTTTTTCAACCAGCGGACAATCTTGCCTTCAGTCATCGTCGGAGAAAGCTGGGTCATATAAACGTCAATCGGCATGCTTCACCTCATTTAAATGTGAACCACAAAGGCACGAAGCAAAGAATCATATGAACTTATTTCTTTGTGTCTTTGTGACTCTGTGGTGAAACTTAATCAAATAAGAACGCTGGCCGGCGTTTCCAGATGCTTCTTTAACGCCGCCAGGAATTCGGCACCTATTGCACCATCTACCACCCGGTGATCGCAGGACAATGTTAGCGACATCATCTTTTTCATTGTTACTTCGCCATTCTCGACCACAGCCCGATCCCCGGTGGCACCCACAGCCAGAATCGCGCCTTCAGGCGGATTGATGATGGCGGCGAACTGCTGGATACCGTACATGCCGAGATTGGAAATCGAGAAGGTGCCGCCGGTGTATTCTTCCGGCTTGAGTCCACCCTCACGGGCGCGTGCTGCCAGTTCCTTTACTTCGCTGGAGATGTCCACAATCCCTTTCTGCTCGGCAAAACGTACAACCGGCGTGATCAGACCGCCCTCGATGGCTACCGCGACAGAAATATGGGTGTGTTTGTGCCGCAGGGTATGGCTGTCTGTCCAGCTTGCATTGGCTGCCGGGACATCAACCAGCGCCCTGGAAACGGCCTTGATGATGAAATCGTTCACACTCAATTTGAACGTACCTTCGGCTGCCTCGTTGAGTTGGGCACGCAGATCCATCAGCCGGTCCATGGCCACGTCAATGGTCAGATAGAAATGAGGGACCGTCTGTTTGGATTCGATCAGCCGCCGCGCAATAGCCTTGCGCATCATTGAGTTTTCAATGCGCTCGAATTCATCCTCGTGATAGGGCAATGGTCCCTGCGGCAACGGACGAGCCGGTGGCGGCGCGGTAGCCGCACCAGCGCCACCGAGATTGATACCGCGTTTGACCGCCTTTTCCACATCCGCTTTGGTAATTCGGTTGTTGGGGCCCGTGCCGGTAATCGCAGCCAGATTGATGCCCTTCACCTTTGCCAGACGGCGCGCCAACGGGCTGGCTTTGATACGGCTGGTATCCGTGGCAGGTAGAATTTTCTGAGCAGTTTGTGGCGCTGGCACAGCAGGTTCAGATGGAATTTCTACCGCCTCAGGTGTTGCTTCATCTGTTTCACTGCCACTACCCGGCACGTAATCCACAGGTACTTTCTCACCTTCCTCAGCGATCACGGCAATCGGCCTGCCGACAGGGATCACCGCTCCTTCCGGCTGCAGTATCTTGTGCAGGACTCCCTCATCGACGACCTCCATTTCCATGGTGGCCTTGTCCGTTTCGATTTCAGCCATCACTTCGCCGGAAGTCAGCTCATCGCCTTCCTTCTTCAGCCAGCGGACAATCTTGCCCTCGGTCATTGTAGGCGAGAGTTGAGTCATAAATACATCAATCGGCATTACAACACCTCAACATTTTACCACGAAGACACGAAGACACGAAGGCACGAAGAAACCACGAGGCATTGTTTTTCTTTGTGTCTTCGTGGTGAAGGTTTTCATCATGCGCGGTTACAGACCACGCGGGCAGCTTCGACAATCTCGGCGATGCTGGGCAGCGCCAGTTTTTCCAGATTGGCAGCGTACGGCATGGGTACATCCTTGCTGGTGACGCGCGCCACGGGCGCATCAAGATCGTCAAATGCACGCTCCATGATACGAGCCGAAATTTCCGCGCCAATACCGGCAAATCGCCAGCCTTCCTCAATCACAACCGCCCGGTTGGTCCTGGCCACCGAAGCCAGAATGGTATTTTCATCCAGCGGTTTGATCGTGCGCGGATCAATCACTTCAGCGTCAATACCCTGTTTGGCCAGTTCCTCAGCTGCGGCCAGAGCGAAGCCTGTCATGCGTGAATGGGCGACCAGCGTCACATCATTACCCTGCCGTTTTATCTCGGCTTTACCCAACGGGATGACATATTCTTCATCCGGCACATCAGAGATGTCGCCGTAATTCATCTCGTTTTCGATGAAGATAACGGGATCGTTATCACGAATCGCGGACTTGAGCAGCCCTTTGGCATCGGCTGGATTGGACGGCATTACTACCTTCAATCCCGGCACATTGACCATCCAGTTTTCCAGTGACTGAGAATGCTGCGCACCCACGCGCGCCGCTGCCCCGCCCGCGCCACGCAACACCATGGGGACACCGTATTGGCCGGCAGACATATATTTCATTTTGGCGGCGGCATTGACGATTTGATCCAGTGCCAGAATAGCAAAATTCCACGTCATGAACTCGATGATGGGCCTGAGGCCCGCCATCGCGGCACCCACGCCGAGACCGGCAAAGCCCAGTTCGGTGATCGGCGTATCAATTACCCGTCTGGAACCGAATTTATCCAGCATACCCTGGGAGACTTTGTAAGCGCCATTGTATTCGGCGACTTCCTCACCCATCAGAAATACGGATTCATCGTGCTCCATTTCCTCGCACATTGCCTGATTCAATGCTTCACGGTAGGTGATTTTACTCATGTCATCCCACCTTTCCCGGATAGGGGTATGCGTCTTCAATCGGATCGGAGTACACATCGGTCCACAGCTCCGTTGCTTCGGGTTGTGGTTGAGCTTCAGCAGTTTTGACTATGGCATTAATTTCTTTCTTGATGGCCTTGTCTTTTTCCTTGAAGGATTCCTCGGTGGCAAGGCCTGCCTCGATTATCTGCCCTTGCAGACGCGCAATCGGATCACGACCGGTACGCCATTCATCCACCTCTTCACGCGTACGGTAGGTGGCCGGATCGGACATCGAATGGCCGCGGTAACGATAAGTGATGGCTTCCACAATGATGGGGCCTTCACCTGCCCGGGCATGGGCGATGGCCTCACCCATCTTGCGTTCTACTTCAAGCACATCCATGCCGTCCAGTTGCATGCCGGGCACCTTGAAACTGATGCCGCGTTTGAACAGGTGTGTTTCCGCCGAGGCGCGATCCAGCGCCGTACCCATAGCATACTGGTTGTTTTCCACCACGAAAACGATGGGTAGTTTCCATAGTGACGCCATATTCATCGATTCGTACACGGCGCCTTGATTGATGGCACCATCGCCAAGAAAACACAGGGTGACACGGTTGTCCTTGCGGTACCACGATGAGAAACCAAACCCCAGACCAACGGGCACCTGTTCACCGACGATGCCATTGCCGCCGGCAAAGTTGAGATTGGCATCGAACATATGCATTGAACCGCCCTTGCCTTTGACGATGCCACCGGCACGGCCCAGAAGTTCTGCCATGACGGCAGTCGGGTCTGCGCCACGCGCCAGCACATGGCCATGGTCGCGGTAGCCGGTCATAAAATAATCGGGGGCCTCGGCCGCATGCTGTGCACCAACGCAGACAGCCTCCTGTCCATTGCACAGATGACAGAAGCCACCAATCTTTTTCAGGCCATAAAGCTGCCCTGCCTTTTCCTCGAAACGACGGATGAACACCATCGAATCGTGCATGGCATGCAAGGTGTCGGCACTGTACTCACGGCCTTCATGGGTTATGCCCTGACCGGATTTACCGGTATTTTTCTGCTTGGCAGACATGAACTCCCCCGTAACAGGTTTTAACCCGGACTATTCATAAGTGCTGCTGCGTCCAGGCTTCCACTCCAGAAAATCCGTTGCGGACAAAGGCCCGGATAAGTATCACGGCGACTCATGAATAGTCCGGGTTAAGAGAGCGCATGATGCCCCAGTCGGATGCCAGCGGCAACCAGAAGAAAAAAACGTGTTTTGCGACTTGCATCACAGCCATGTGACGCACCAGCTTTTATTTTTGGTGCCCGGCCTATGCATAGGCCAGGCTATCGATAATGTGGAAAACGGGGCAACTAATATATGGCGCGTACCATGGAATTTTCGGAAGGTGATGTCCTGATGGAACAGGGTGATGATGATACGGCTGCCTACCTGATTCAGGATGGTTGGCTGCAGGTACGTCACAAAACAGTGAGTGGTGCGCTTGCAACATTGACTTTGGGTCCTGGTGAGATCGTGGGTGAACTTGGATTGGCCGGAATCGTAAAGCAGCGCACCGCAACCGTAACGGCATTGACGGATGGCCTGGTCGAGATTATTGATCGGGGCGCTCTGATCCGTTTGGTCAACGGACCGGGCAATCGTCTGGTGCCACTACTCGCTGCTCTGTTTTCACGCCTGCAGGATAGCCTGATTGAGGAGCCTGAACTGGATGATACGATGGTCATGTATGCCCGGCTCGAAGGTCTGAACGATAAGGCCAAACGCGCACTGTGTAATCAACCGCGCATGATGACACGCTTGCCCTGGGTGTTTGGCGCCTATTCCGGGCCGGCCAGTGTAACCGACCTGTTCCAGGCACGCACACACGTGGATGTGAAGCTGGCGGGGGAAGGCAGGGCAATTCGTGCATGTCATGTGGAAATTGAAGTTGCGGAGGAGAAAGGATTGCAATTGCATCTGATAAACCATGGTGATTTCTGTGAGTTGAATGGTGAACGCATCGGTTATGGCAATATATCCACCACCGTGCCGTTGCCTGTTGGTGAGCATGTCCTGGCTTTTGGCCAATCGGCCGATCCCTACCGTTTTGCTATTCGTGTTTTGTCATAAGCGGCCCGCCTTCGCGTTACGGCATAAGCCCGAATCAATCATCACGGCAATTCACGAATAATACAGGTTAGCATCCTCAAAATTCTGTGACAGACCAGTTGCGCAAATCACTCTCGGCCCTAGAGTGCCGCGCCCCGTTGATTGACCAGGAGCCCCCATGTTTCAGCTATATTATGATCACGCCGCCAAGGCTAGGGATGATGTTTTATCCGGTCTGACAGTGGCCCTTGCGCTGGTGCCGGAAGCGATTGCATTTGCCTTTGTTGCCGGTGTTAATCCACTGGTCGGTTTGTATGGCGCTTTTCTGATGGGGCTGGTGACTTCACTGGTCGGCGGTCGCCCGGGCATGATTTCCGGTGCTACAGGTTCCATGGCGGTGGTTATGGTGGCGCTGGTTGCCCAGCATGGTGTGGAATATCTGTTTCTCACCATGATCCTGACCGGCATACTGCAAATAATATTCGGCGCCGCCAAATTTGGTAAATACATTCGTATGGTGCCCTATCCTGTGATGCTTGGTTTCGTGAACGGCTTGGCCATTGTGATTTTTCTGGCGCAGATGGATCATTTCAGGAGCGAGGGCGCGGATGGCGTCATGCACTGGCTGGGAGGCGGTCCGCTGTTCACCATGCTTGGGCTGGTGGGGTTGACCATGGCCATCATGTTTCTCCTGCCCAAAATAACCCGCGCTATTCCGGCCGGTTTAGCAGCTATTATCACCATCAGCCTCATTGTTATTTTTGGTGGGCTGGATACCAAGTCGGTCGGAGACATTGCCGATATTAGCGGCGGCTTCCCGGCTTTCCATATCCCGGCCGTGCCATTCAATCTTGAAACACTCGGGATCATTTTCCCCTACGCTGTCATTCTGGCCGGAGTCGGCCTGATCGAATCGCTGCTGACGATGAGCGTAGTCGATGAAATAACCGGCAGCCGTGGACAGGGCAACCGCGTTTCCATCGGGCAGGGACTGGCCAATACCGTGAATGGTTTCTTCGGTGGTATGGGCGGTTGCGCCATGATCGGGCAAACCATGATCAACGTTTCGTCCGGTGGCTTGCGCAACCTGTCCGGCATTGCGGCTGCACTGTTTCTGCTGATATTTATCATGTTCGCATCCGGCCTGATCGCCATGGTGCCGGTAGCAGCACTGGTCGGCCTGATGTTCATGGTGGTCATCGGCACTTTCGAATGGGGCAGCTTCAATTTATTGAACAAAATTCCGCGCGAAGACTCCTTTGTCGGTATTCTGGTTGCCGTGGTCACCGTTTTCACTGATTTGGCTACCGCTGTCATCATCGGTGTCATTGCCACGGCGTTGGTCTTCGCCTGGAAACAGGCTCGCCATATCTACGTCACCAAAGAGGACAATGAGGATGGTTCGAGGGTATACTGGGTTCACGGGCCGCTGTTTTTTGCATCGGTACACCGTTTCAATGAATTGTTTGACCCGGCCAATGACCCCGATGATATTTATATCGATTGCGCCATGTCCCGTATCGCCGATCATTCAGCCATTGAAGCGATCGATAATCTGGCAGACAGGTATAAAAAAGTAGGCAAGAACCTGCATCTGCAGCACCTGAGCCCCGAGTGTAGAAAACTGCTGACCACAGCTGCCGACCTGGTAGAAGTCAATATTAAGGAAGATCCGAGCTATCATATCGCTGATGATAAATTAGCTTAAGAGTCTGTTGGACTTAAGGGAAGCGTAGCAAGCAAGTGGTGAAGGAGGACAGGCATGGCGGATAGCAACCGACTGGTTTACTCCACCGAGCATGGGCAGCTCGATAAACCGATGCACGGCAAGGGTAAGAAGAAACCAAAGCAGCAGGCACAGGACGCAGCCATCAAAAACCCGGCCAAACAGGGCGTGCGTATCCGCCGTGAAGTGAAGGGGCGGAGAGGAAAGACGGTGTGCGTGGTTGATGGCTTGCATTTGCCGGAGAGTGAGTTGAAGTTACTTCTCAAACGCCTGAAGGGAAAACTCGGCACAGGTGGCGCAGTCAAAAATAACACCCTTGAGATTCAGGGCGATCACTGTGAAAAGCTGTTGCTCCTGCTCAAACAGGAAGGACATAAAGCCAAACGTTCCGGTGGCTGAAACCGTTACTGATTCGGGGCGAAAAAACTGTTGACAGTCAATGGCTTGTTCCCACTATTGGCACTCCTTCAGAGAGAGTGCTAAAAACTTTCTCCGAAGGGGTTGAATCAGCTAATGGCTGACCCCATAAACTTATTCCGACAATAAAGCATAAGGAGTAGCAACGATGGCAACAAAGGTTCGTCCTTTACATGATCGTGTGATCGTCCGCCGTCTGGACGAGGAAGAAAAATCTACCGGAGGCATCATCATCCCGGATACGGCCAAGGAAAAGCCGGTTCAGGGTGAGGTGGTGGCCGCTGGAAAGGGCAAAATCATGGAGAATGGTGATGTGCGCCCGCTGGACGTCAAGGCTGGTGACAAGGTCATCTTTTCCAAATATGCCGGCACCGAGATCAAGCTCGACAGCAAGGAACTCTTGATGATGCGTGAGGATGACATCCTCGGCGTAATCGAATCCTGATAAACTAGAAAAACAAGGAGATAGAAGAATGGCAGCAAAAGACATTCGTTTCGGTGAAGATTCTCGCTCGCAGATGATGCGCGGGGTCAATCAACTGGCCGACGCTGTAAAGGTTACATTGGGTCCAAAGGGCCGCAATGTCGTACTCGATAAGTCATGGGGCGCCCCGACCATTACCAAGGACGGCGTAACCGTCGCCAAGGAAATCGAGCTGGAGAACAAGTTTGAGAACATGGGCGCGCAGATGGTCAAGGAAGTGGCTTCCAAGACCGCCGATATCGCCGGTGACGGCACCACCACTGCTACGGTTTTGGCTCAGGCCATTGCCAAGGAAGGCGTCAAAGCGGTAGCTGCCGGCATGAATCCGATGGACGTCAAGCGTGGTGTGGATAAAGCAGTGGGTACCCTCGTTGCGGAACTGACAAAGCTTTCCAAAGAGGTCAAGAACCAGGAAGAAATTGCTCAGGTCGGCACCATCTCGGCCAACGGTGATCCTGATATCGGCCAGATTATCGCCGATGCGATGGACAAGGTCGGCAAGGAAGGTGTGATTACTGTGGAAGAGGCCAAGGGCCTGGAGACGGAACTGGATGTCGTTGAAGGCATGCAGTTCGACCGCGGTTATTTGTCGCCTTATTTCGTGACCGATGCCGAGCGCATGGAGGCGAATGTTCAGGATCCATACATCCTGCTACACGAGAAGAAGATATCCAATATGCGCGATCTTCTGCCTGTGCTGGAAGCAGTGGCCCGTTCCGGTAAGCCGCTGCTGATTATTGCCGAGGATATTGAAGGCGAGGCGCTGGCCACACTGGTGGTCAACAAAGTGCGCGGCGTGGTCAATGTGGCTGCCGTCAAGGCGCCAGGCTTTGGCGATCGTCGTAAGGCGATGCTGGAGGACATGGCTATTCTGACCGGCGGCAAGGTTATTTCCGAGGAATTGGGACTGAAGCTTGAGAACGTCACGATTGACGATCTGGGCACCGCAGTTAACGTCAAGATCACCAAGGATGCGACCACCATCGTGAATGGTGGTGGCGTCAAGGCTGATATCGAAGGCCGCGTAGGTCAGATTCGCAAGCAGATCGAAGAGACCACCTCCGATTATGACAAGGAGAAGCTGCAGGAACGCCTGGCCAAGCTGGCTGGCGGTGTGGCGGTTATCAAGGTCGGTGCTGCGACAGAAGTAGCCATGAAGGAAAAGAAGGATCGTGTGGATGATGCTCTGCATGCCACCCGCGCTGCCGTGGAAGAAGGCATTGTGGCTGGCGGTGGCGTCGCCCTGATCCGCGCCCGCAAGGTGCTGGATGGCCTGAAGAGTGACAACCACGACCAGGAAGTTGGCATTGCGGCCGTGTATCGCGCAGTGGAAGCACCGTTGCGCCAGATCGTGGTCAACTGCGGTGATGAAGCATCGGTCGTGGTGAATGAAGTTGAAAACAGCAAGGAAGCCAATTTCGGTTACAACGCGGCAACCGAAAAATATGGCAACCTCGTGGAACAGGGCGTGATTGACCCGACCAAGGTGGTTCGTTCCGCATTGCAGAATGCGGCTTCCATCGCTGGCTTGCTGATCACCACCGAAGCTATGGTGGCTGAAGCACCGAAGCCGGAACCAGCTGCGCCAGCAGGTGGTGGCGATATGGGCGGCATGGGTGGTATGGGCGGTATGATGTAGTCATCCCGTTCGGATGTTGTTTGGAAGGCGGCCTGAAAAGGCTGCCTTCTTTTTTGCCTGCAACGATCTTAATTCAAAGATTCTCTGTTACTGGCAGGTTGGTTTGTTTTTGCTGGCGCATATCCTTGATTTGTTTTCTGGCCCACGCTTGCGTCAGGCGTTTACGTTCAGCCAGTGAGCTGTTTTCGAGGTCCTTTAGGGTATCAATGATGCCGGGCAGATGACGTGGCAGATGGGTCAGTATGAGTTGCAGGATGGCGTCATCCACGGTCCATTGACGTACAGCTGCCACGCTCTTTAATACGGCGGTGAGGTCATGGTCATTCTCGGGTGGACGCATGTCGATGCGTTCCAAAGCCGCTAGACGGCTGGCGAGTTCTGGTGGCAGATTGACGGTCTCTTCACTACGCCATGCAATAACCATGTGCCGATTCATTTCGCGGGCCCGTTCCAGCAGATGAAACAGGGCAATGGCAGTGGACTGTGGGATCGGGCCTGCTGCGATATCAATGACCCAATAAGCATAGTCTGATAACTGTTCAAGCCACACCTGCACCCGCCGGAGTGCATGTGCGGTTTCCGGGCGCGGCGTAACCAGGCCAATGTGGGCGTGCTCCTTCGCCAGTGCATGTAAAAGATGAGTTTTACCCGCAGGGGCGCTTGATGTCAGCCACAGGCGTCCACCATGTACCAGCCACAGCGCCAGCCGGTTGTGTGCGGTCTCGATTCCTGCGTGGCGCACCCAGTCGCCATATTCGTAATGCAGGGGGAGATGAAGATTAAGCAGTTGCTGTCGCATCGTTATGACACATCAATCGGAAACGGAGTCCTGATCGTTACGGTAGCGGCGGTCTATCTCCCGGACCAGAACCGTACCCGCCGCCGTAAGCGGGATTGCCAGCAACACTCCGGCAAAGCCGAAACGGTCGGCGGCGATGGTCAAGGCCAGCAGAATCACCAGCGGATGCAGTCCCAGTTTGTCGCCCAGAATTTTCGGTGTCAGGTAAAAGGATTCAAGTATGTGCGCCAGGCCGAAGATGGCTAATATGCTTAACAAATGTTGATCAATGCCGAAACTCCATAATGACATCAAGGATGCTGCGCCAAGACCGGTTATCAAGCCGACATAGGGGATAAATGCGAGTAATCCCGATATCAGGCCGATGGCCAGCGCAAACGGAATGCCCGCGATAAACAGGCCAATACTGTAAAATCCTGCCAGAACAAGACATACCGTGAACTGGCCGCGCAGAAAGGCGTTGATGATGGCGTCTATTTCACCCGTCAGACGCAACACCATTTCACGGCTCTGATGCGGTAAGCGGTCATGCAGCATGCGACCGATTCTGTCCCAGTCATGCAGCAGATAATAGGCAAACAGCGGAATCAGAATGATCTTGAACAGACCCAGAATCGCACCGAAAACGCCGGATACCGCCGATAATCCCCAGTGCGCCCACGGAGAAATAGATTCCAGATTCATCCCTCTGGCCTGCTCTCTCAACCACAGGCTCCAGCGATCTATCTCATCGGTCATATCCAGTCCCAGATGCGCTTGCATCCATGGTGCCCACTGTTCTTTGAGGCGCAACACCGCATCCGGCAACGCGTGGATAAAATGGGCAATTTGCGTGATGAGCGGCGGCGCGAGCAGAATCACCGACAGCACGATTCCAATCAAGCCAAATAAAAACACCGCCAGTGTGGCCCAGTCGCGTTTGATGCCATGCGCGTTCAGCCATGTGACCAACGGGACGAGCAGGTACGCCAGCAGCCAGGCAACGAGCAGCGGCCCGGCCACGCCCGCTAACAGCCACAACAACAAACTCACCAAAGCCGCAAACAGCCCCGCATTGATCCACCACTGCACGGGGTTAGCCTGCATTATGAGGCATTCTCCTCATGCGTGGCTTTACTGGTCCACAGAATCATATATTGCACGCCGGAGGCGCACGTGACGGCGAATGTGATCCATACAGCGGCATGCATCATGATAGCAGGAAGCGGCCAGACGATATGCAGCAGGGCAGCGGATACATAGATAATTTGTACCACCGTTGTCACTTTGGAGAGGTAGGTGGGTTGCATCTCCAGCCGGTGGGTCACCAGCTCATACGCCATGGCGCCAATCACGATAATGACATCACGGAACACCACTGCCAGAAACAGAAACATCGGCACCTGTCCCACAATAAACAGGCTGATGATGGAACCCACCAGCATCAGTTTGTCGGCGATGGGGTCCATATAGGCGCCAACCATTGTCTGCATGTGAAAGTGCTTGGCGATGGCACCGTCGAGCATATCGGTCAGGCCTGCAATGACCATCAGTACCAGTGCATGTACGGCAAGCCCGTTCAGAATCGAATAAACGATAAAGGGTGTAATCAGGATACGGCCCAGCGTCAGTAAATTCGGAAGATTAACAATCTTGCGGATCATTGTGCCAGCCAGCCCCCTTCGGGCAATGCAACCAGCCGGTAGCCCCGGCGTTTAAACCATTCCGGTAACCAGCTGCTGTCGGTCCCTTCCAGCAGCAACAGATAACGCTGGCGCGTTTTTCCGAGACTGACCGGAAGCACACGGTGGACACGCGGGTCATCGTTAAGCGCATCTTCCAATGCCACTTGCGCCATTAATGATGTTGTCCGGTCTATGGTCAGGGTAATTTGCTGATCGAATATTGCGTTTGCTGTGTTGGCGGTTCCCTGACTGTTAGCATCAAAAGCATAGGCATCACGTGCTTTGAGTAAAGTAGTTTTGAGCCAGCCCGAGAGCACAGGTAATGGATCCGCATCGGTAATGGTACGTGTTTCAGAAAATTCCGGCAGACGCGAATTTCCGCGCAGACTAAGCATAACCTGTTGATTATCCAGCCATTGCCATACAATAACCACGCTCGGAGCGTTATCGGCCAGCTCAATACCCCAGTTGGCAGAAAGGTCTTTCGCCTCCTGCATGAGCAGAGTTTGAGTCTGGCTCATTTCAAGTCCGGCGCTGTTACGCATTTTAATGACAAGATGAAAACGTGGAGCCATGACAATGGCGGGAATGTGGTGATCCTTGAGTGTACGGAAGACGGTTTTGCCGTTAAATTCGACGATCGTCTGTTTATCAGCGGGAATAATGCGGGCGACCAGACCGTAATTTGATGTAATGGAATCGGCTTGGGGACGCATTTCCCGTGGCACGATACGGTCCCACAATTGCGGCAAAGCAAGGCGTAGTGCCAGTCTGGTATCCGTCAACCGGGTATCCGGACGGGCGGCCTGCATGTCTTCGTGGGAAATGGTAATGTGCAGGCGCGCATCATCAATTTGCGCCCATAGTGGCGTAGCCAGCATGCATAAGCCCGGCAGAACGAAGACAATGAGACGATATGTTAGCTGGAAGATTATTTGATCACCCGTAAATGCCCCACCCGTCGGCCACCCTGTCCCTCTTTAGCTTCCGGTTTCAGTGGTTTCGTATCCGGGTTATTTTCCGGTTCATCCTTATTGTTTTCCTCGCGCATGCCGCGTACAGCCTTGACCACGGCACGTATAGTTTCCGGTATATCATCCTCCCACAGGATGCCATTCTCAATTTGTTGTTCCGGCATATAGGCTGCCCAGATAGCCTGCATGGGAATGGAACAGTGAAACAGATTGCCGGAGAAGGATAATTTGGATTCCAGCACGCCATCCTTGATGATAATGGCCTGCGGCATGCGTACATTCAGCACCAGCCGCAAGGCTGGATCACCATGCAGATGTTCCGGCACAATCACATCATCATCCGTGGCATTGACCACGATATAAATACGGCCATGGCGGGTGAAGTATTCCCGCAATTGTTTGGCTTTGGCCGCGCCTGCAAATTCTACGGTCATGACTACCTCCATGAGACGGCAAGCCTAACATATGATACAGGAAGAGAAATAAAGTGAAAAAGCGGAGTGGCCCTGTAAGCCGGGTTCTGTATCCGCCGCAAGCGGCGGATGATGGTCATTCCTCTGGGTCTGCCATTGCTGGCACACTCTAGCAGCCTACCCGGAAGCGGCGCGGGTCACGCCTGATGCTTCCCTATTTGGCCTTGCTGCGGATGGGGTTTACCGTGCCCCCGCCCGTTACCGCGCGGGGCGGTGCGCTCTTACCGCACCCTTTCACCCTTACCGAACCCTTCGTCCTTATCGAACGATGTCCGGCGGTCTACTCTCTGTGGCACTTTCCCGGGGTCGCCCCCGCCGGACGTTATCCGGCATCCATACCCAGTGCAGCCCGGACTTTCCTCGACAGAACGAAAAAACCGCCTGCCGCGACCATCCGGGCCACTCCGCTACAGCATGATAGCGGATTCAGCTATGCAATGCAGTATCGAAACATCCCTATATGCCACGATCTTTAAACTTTGAACGACTTCATGGCTGTGTTTATTTGTTATCAGTCAAAAATAGTAAGGTTTATGTCTCTGTATTGTGTTCCTAAGTATTGCCAGCCCTGTATATTGTGATAATATACAGATATGATTGATTTTTCGTGTGTCACAGGATTTGATTGGGACAAAGGAAATGAGCGAAAGAGTGTGGAAAAACATGCTGTTTCAAAGGTTGATGCAGAGCAGGTGTTCTTCAATGAACCGCTTTTGCTGCTTGAAGATCAAAAACACAGCAGTGAAGAAGCTCGTTTTCATGTCTTGGGCAAAACAGATGACAAGCGATTGCTGCATATCACATTCACCTTGCGCGATAATGGCAGCAAGATAAGAGTGATTTCTGCCAGAGATATGCACCGAAAGGAAAGGAGAAGCTATGAGCAAGCCATACAAGAAGACGCCTGAATTCAAGGATAAAGCTGCGGAGCGCGCCTTTTGGGAAAGTCATGACTCATCGGAATATATGGATTGGAATCAAGCCAAAAAGGTCATCTTTGCGAAACTAAAACCTTCGACGAAGCCTATTTCATTGCGCATGCCGGAATCGATGCTGGAGCGCATCAAGGTGGAAGCCAACAAGCGCGATGTTCCTTATCAATCACTGATAAAAATATGGCTAAGCGAGAAATTGGATAGGGCGGCTTAGGAAAGCATTGTTTGAGAGAGAACGGGAGCAACAACAAAGTGCTTGAATTCGTCCTTCAGCAGGTGGTGCATTTGGAACTTGAATCTACCCAATGCGCATCACATGATGTTGTGCGGGTTTGAGCATCAGTGATGCAAAGGCGGGGCAATGATGGGGCGTGGAAATCCCATGATTCATTGAGATCACGGGATGAAATCAGTGCAGTTTGTGCGCCAATGGAGCGCGCGACCGCCAGATTATTTTCCATGTCATCAATCACGAGAGTGCGGGCTGCTGTCATACCTTCGGATCTGATCAGGTGTGAAAGAGTTTCGGCACAGGGTTTGGGCCGGTAGTTATCGAAGCGGATGTCGTAAATCGCATCAAAATGATGTGCCACGCCCAATGCTTCGAGTACGCGCATTGCATGTTCGCGTATGCCATTGGTGTGAATCACCTTGCGTCCGGGGAGACGAGTCAGTGCCTTATCCAGTTCGGCATCCGGCGCAAGCATTTCGTGAACACCGATGTCGTGTACTTCATGTAAAAAGGCTTCCGGTTCCATGCCGTGGTGCAGCATCAGGCCGCGCAATGTCGTACCATATTCTTTCCAGTATTTTAAGCGCAACGCATTGGCTTCGGCTGCATCCATGCCAAGCTCACGGGCAACAAATGCCGTCATGCGTTTGTCCATGCGTGCGAATACGCCGTTATCCGCCGCATACAGGGTGTTGTCCAGATCAATGATCGCCAAGTCGAAAGGCATGTCTGCATGCTACGCTGCCTGATTACAGCCGGGTAGTGCGGAATATCTACTTTATGTCGGGGGATTATTACCTTATCCGGGCGACGGTTACATATTGCCCGTTGCTTGCCGAATCGTTATGGTCACACCAAGGTTGGCACTTTGTGTTAATCTCTCATGAAGGGGGCTGTCATGCGAAAGACAATCATATTGTGTTCTGTTCTGGCTTTAACCGCCTGTGCCACCCAACGTCAGGAAAGGACTGCGACCACGGGTGCTGTTATTGGCGCGGCCACGGGTGCGGTCATTGGCTCACAAAGTGATAATACGGCTGCGGGCGCTGTGATCGGCGGGGCTATTGGTGCGGCTGCAGGTGCAGTTGTCGGCGCGCCTGGTAACGATGAGGTGCGGCCGGGTTATCGTCGGGGTCATCGCCGGGGCTATCGTCATCGTGGTCGCCGGGAATATGAAGATGAAGATCGCTATCGAGGTCATGAGCGCGAAGATGACGATTGATCGTTGAGTTTTAGCAGGATGAATTCAGGTTACGGATGCATCGCCGGGTAAGGGAATCAGGGTCAGTTCATAATATTCCAAACAGATGACTTTTTACAAAGTCACCATAGATTGCGCACAGGAGTTGAGAATGCCACAAAAGCGCAGAGTAACCATCGAGGGCAACGAGGCGGCCGCCTATATCGCCCACAGGACCAATGAGGTCATCGCCATCTATCCGATCACGCCTTCTTCAGCCATAGGCGAGATGGCGGATGCGTGGTCCGATCAGGGCCGTAAAAACCTGTGGGGAACGGTTCCCGAAGTGATTGAAATGCAGAGCGAGGCGGGAGCGGCCGGTACGGTACACGGCGCACTGCAAAACGGGGCGCTGACCACCACGTTCACCTCCTCCCAGGGTCTGCTGCTGATGATTCCGAATATGTACAAGATTGCCGGTGAGTTGACGAGCACTGTCTTTCACATCGCGGCACGTGCCATTGCTACGCAAGCCCTGTCCATTTTCGGCGATCATTCCGATGTTATGGCCGTGCGTCAGACCGGTTTTGCGCTGCTCGCTTCCAACTCTGTGCAGGAAGTGATGGATCTCGCGCTTATCTCCCAGGCGGCGACGCTCAAGGCACGCATACCCATCGCCCATTTCTTTGATGGCTTCCGTACTTCGCACGAGATTAACAACGCCGAAACCATCACAGACGAAGTGATAGCTGCAATGCTGCCGGACGAGCTTGTCCATGCCCACCGCGGGCGTGCGCTCTCCCCCGAAAGACCCGTGCTGCGTGGCAGCAGCCAGAATCCGGACGTCTATTTTCAGTCGCGTGAGTCAGTCAATCCCTACTATGCGGCCATGCCGGATACCGTACAGGAAACGATGAATCACTTCGCCGAACTGACCGGCCGGCAATATCACCTGTTTGAGTATATCGGCCCCCGTGATGCCGATCGCGTACTGGTGATCATGGGCTCGGGTGCGGAAGCTGCGGCTGAGACGGTGGAGCACCTGAATGCCTACGGTGAGAAGGTGGGGCTGGTCAAGGTGCGTCTGTATCGTCCTTTCTCCCCCGAACACCTGCTCGAAGTCATTCCCGTCACCGCCGGAAAAATCGCCGTGCTCGATCGCACCAAGGAACCCGGTTCCGATGGCGAGCCCCTGTACAAAGATATAGTTACGGCATTTGCCGAACACGTAAGTTGTGGTGGTGGAAAGTTTGCCACCCTTCCCCGCATTACCGGCGGACGCTACGGGCTTGCTTCGAAGGAATTCACGCCGGGCATGATTAAAGCCGTGTTCGACGAACTGAAAAACGATGCGCCAAAAAATCATTTCACCATCGGCATTCACGACGATATCAGCCATACCAGTCTGGAATGGGATGCCACCTTTCGCCCGGATGTCAGTCAGGGTGTGACCAGATGCATGTTCTATGGCCTGGGGTCGGACGGTACGGTGTCCGCCAACAAAAATTCCATCAAGATTATCGGCGAGGGCACCAGCCTCTTCGCTCAGGGATACTTCGTCTATGATTCGAAAAAGGCGGGAGCGGTTACCATTTCTCACTTACGCTTCGGGCCGGAGCCTATCCGATCCACCTATCTTATCGGTAACGATGAGGCGCATTTCATCGCATGCCACCAGCCAGTTTTTCTGGAACGCTATGATATGCTGAAACATGCGGCGGAAGATGGCGTGTTCCTTCTCAACTCTTCGTATGCGCCTGATCAGGTATGGGACAGTCTGTCCGGGAAGATGCAGCAACAGATTATCGACAAAAAACTTAAATTTTATGTGATTGATGCTTACAAGGTGGCACAGGAAGCCGGTATGGGGCGGCGTATCAATACAGTGATGCAAACTTGCTTTTTCGCCATTTCCGGTGTTCTGGAGAAGGACGAGGCCATCACCCGGATCAAGGATGCGGTGGAAAGCACCTATGGTCAGAAAGGCAGGAAAATCGTTGAGCGGAATTTTGCCGCTATTGATGCTTCACTCGCATGCCTGCACCGCATGAAGGTGCCGGATCAGGCGACAAGCAAGCTTGAAATGCAACCACCGGTCCCCAAAAATACATCAAATTTCGTGAAAAATATTACCGGCACGATCATTGCCGGTCGCGGCGACACGCTACCCGTGAGCCGGATACCCGCCGACGGCTCCTGGCCGCTTGGCACTGCGGCCTTCGAGAAGCGCAATCTGGCTCTGGAGATACCGGTTTGGGACGAGGATCTGTGTATCCATTGCGGCAAGTGCCCCTTCGTCTGCCCGCACGGGGCTATCCGCTCCAAAGTGTTTTCGGGAGAGCTTACCGAAGATGCGCCGGAGACATTTAAACACGTGCCGGTCAAGGGCAGGGAGTTCGATGATAATTTACATATCAGCTATCAGGTTGCGCCGGAGGATTGCACCGGCTGCGGCCTGTGCGTGGAAATCTGTCCTGCCCGGGACAAGACCAACGTCAGTCACAAGGCCCTGAACATGGCGCCGCAACCGCCCCTGCGGGAGCAGGAAAAAGAGAATTGGGACTATTTTCTTCAACTGCCGGAATATGACCGTGAAAAGATACGCTTCAACGGTATGAAGGGCGCCATGATCGCCCAGCCACTGTTTGAGTTTTCCAGTGCCTGCGTTGGCTGCGGGGAAACCCCCTACATCAAGCTCGCCACCCAGTTGTTCGGCGACCGCATGGTGATCGCCAACGCGACCGGTTGCTCTTCCATCTATGGCGGCAATCTGCCGGCCACGCCATATACTACTACCCCGGAGGGACGCGGGCCGGCCTGGTCCAATTCGCTGTTCGAGGACAACGCCGAATTCGGTCTGGGCTTCCGTCTGGCCATCGACAAGCAGGCGGATTATGCGCGTGAACTGCTCAAGCGCCTTGAGCAGCAAATTGGCGGACAACTGGTTCAGAAAATCATCGAGGCGGACCAGTCGGACGAGCCCGGCATCCACGAACAACGCCGCAATGTCGAAGATTTAAAAACTATCCTCCGGAAAATCGATTCCGCGGATGCCCGCAATCTGGAGACGGTCGCCGACTACCTGATGAAAAGAAGCGTGTGGATCATCGGCGGCGACGGCTGGGCTTACGATATCGGTTTTTCAGGCGTGGACCATGTCATGTCCAGTGGCCGGGATGTCAATATTCTGGTGCTGGATACCGAAGTATATTCCAATACCGGCGGACAGATGTCCAAGGCCACACCGATCGGAGCCGTGGCGAAATTCGCGGCCGGAGGCAAGTCAACGGCCAAGAAAGACCTGTCGATTATCGCCATGGCCTATAAACACGTCTATGTCGCACAAGTGGCTTTCGGGGCCAAAGACGTACAGACGTTACGCACATTCATGGAAGCGGAATCCTATCCGGGCCCATCGTTGATCATCGCCTACAGCCCCTGCATTGCTCACGGCGTGGATCTGTCGCATTGCCTGCGCCAGCAGGATCTGGCGGTAAACAGCGGCCATGTGAACCTGCTGCGCTACGATCCGAGACGTGCCGATAAGGGCCACAACCCTCTGCAACTGGATTCCAGGAAACCATCCATTCCTTTCAAGGAATTCGCCGAAACGGAGACCCGCTTCTCCATGTTGTGGCGCACACATCCCGAGGCTGCGGAAACCCTGCTCAAACAGGCTCAGACGGATGTAATGGACCGCTATCATCGCTACGAACAACTGGCCGGCCTGTCATCCCACAAAGAAGATGACGAAGGGGGTAAGACATGAGCGATCTTTCGACCCGCTATCTGGGGCTGGAGCTGAAAAACCCGCTGGTGCCCTCGGCTTCGCCTCTGTCACGCAGTCTGGATATGGCCAAACGGCTGGAGGATGCTGGAGCCGCCGCCATCGTCATGTATTCGTTGTTCGAGGAGGAAATCAGCGCCGATGAGGAAGCCATGGACCAGCTTCTGCATCACCAGGATATCGGTCATGCCGAAGCGGTAAGCTACCTGCCTGCGCACGAAGTCTACAAAACGCATCTGGAAAACTATCTCGAACACCTGTCCGCCCTGAAAAAGGCACTGGACATTCCCGTGATCGCAAGCCTGAACGGCACCACCGCCGGTGGCTGGATCGAGCATAGCAAGCAGTTGCAGGAAGCCGGGGCCGATGCGCTGGAAATCAATGTTTACTATCTGGCTGCGGACGTCGGGCAGTCGGGCGAGGCCGTGGAGTCGCGCTATGTGGAAATACTCACCGGACTTAAGGGGCATGTGAGCATTCCGGTCACCATGAAGCTGTCGCCCCAGTTCAGTTCCGTCGGTCATTTCATCCATCGCCTGGAAGCTGCGGGCGCGGACGGCGTATCGCTGTTCAACCGCTTTTATCTGCCAGATATCAATCTGGAAAACCTGGATGTTATGCCCAGCCTTAATCTTTCCACTTCGGCGGAATCAAGACTGGCCATGCGCTGGATCGCCATTCTTCACGGGCATGTAAATCTGTCGCTGGCGGCAACCGGTGGCATTCACGTAGCGGAGGATGTGATCAAGTTGCTGCTTGCCGGTGCGGATATCACACACGTCTGTAGCGCACTGCTCAAGCATGGCCCGGAACATCTCACCGTGATGCTGGAAGAAACACAGCGCTGGCTGGAAGAAAACGAGTACGAATCGGTCCAACAGCTCAAGGGCAGCGTTTCTCTCATCCATGCCGAAGACCCCACCGCTTTCGAACGTACGAACTATATGGATGTGTTGAATAGTTGGGTTCCTCGTAGTTAGCTGAGGGTTTTGTGAGGTTGGTATGGCGGCGTATGGTCTCTATTTAAACAGGGGATTGTGTAATACTGGAATGTTAGAATTGACTCCCATGTTTCACATTTGCTCGGAACAATACGAAGCTCTTTCTCCTCGGAAAATCGCTCCTTACCTTTCTCGCTACCATTTGCATAGTTTTTCCATAGGTAGTCCGAAGGCCATGGGCGGATACGTTGATGGTTTTTTTTGTAAAACCTATTATGTTCTGGCATCGCATTTTCTGCTTGGGAGGTGTTGCAGAAACCAGCAAGCGGCATGTTTGACATCCATGCCGATACCAACGGTGGCAGGAATGGAGATCAGCGTGATGCCAGTAGAGAATATCAGTCCCCACGATAATGCCAGGGCCATGGGTGCTACAAAGGGATCGAAGCCACCCCAACCGTAGGCGGTAGGCAAAAGGCCAACTACGGTGGTAACGGTGGTCAGCAGTACGGCACGTAACCTGCGTTTGCCTGCGTCATGCACTGCCGCGCGCCATGTCATGCCTTTCTCAATGCTTCGCTGGATGAACACGGCAATCACCAGAGAATCATTAACGACGACACCGGTCAACGCCACGAAGCCCATCATGGCCATGAATGAGAGCGGTTGCCCGTGCAGGAAAAAACCAACAATAATACCGATTGCACCGAAGGGGATGGCCAGCATGACCAGCAGTGGATAGCTCACGCGGTTAAACTGAATGGCCAGGATTACGAAAATACCGGCGAGCGCATACGCAAAACTAAAGATCAGGCCATGCATGGATTCCCGCGAGCGCTCCTCTTCGCCACCCAGATGAATCTTGACCTTATCGGTTCCCATCCAGAGTTTTTTGTCGTGCATGATCTGCGCATTAAGTTCCCTTGAGGTTATTTTGTCCGAGTCTACGTCGGCAGAAATATCAATAACCCGGTTGCCATTTTTGTGGCGGATACTGGTGACGCCGGGTAGTGTCACAAAGCGGGCGAAGGTACCCAGGGGCGTTAAGCCTCCCGTTCGATTGTGGATACCGAGGGTTTTTAAGGTTTGTACATGACGCTGGAAACGCTCGGGATAGCGCAGCGTGATATCCACCTCCTCCTTGCCCCGGTTCAGCGTGGAAACGCGCAGTCCGTCGAAAGCCGCCCTGATATGCGTAGCGACGGTAGCCAGATTCACGCCGGCATACGCAGCGAGCTTGCGATCAAGTACAACATGGACCTCAGGATCGCCTGCGCTCAAACCGCTTTCAATGGAATGCACGCCGGAAACCTTTGTCAGATATGCCTGAAGGTGCCGTGCGGCCTGCTTTAGAACCGGGGTGGGGGCGCCGGAAAGCTCGGCATGCAGGGCGCGCCCCACGGGAGGGCCCGGACTTAGCATGACGAAATCAATCAGTAACTTCGGAAATCTCTTCGGAATCACCCGTTCGAGTCGGTGCATGACCGTGAAGGCGGATTCCTTGCGGGTGGAGAACGGCGTTAGAATGACCCGTACGAAAGCATAGTGGTCGCCGAACTGTTTTAAGCTGTCGCGTTCATCGGCGCTGCTTTGACCAGTGATGATAATCGTGGTTTCGAGCAAGTCCGGGTTGATGTTCGCGCGCACCTCTCGTTCGACAGCCAGAATTTTCTGCTGCATGGATGCGAGCGTGGTTCCGGAAGGCGCCGTTACACGCAAATAGAACTGACTTTCGGCACCGGAAGGGAAAAGTTGGAATTTCATATGGCTGGTCAGCCACAGACTGCCACCGAGCGCGGCCAGCGTGATGAGAATCGTCAGGTAACGCCAGCGAACAGCGCTGCGCAGCACGACTTCATAAATACGTGTTAGCCAGTGCATGACTGCCCGCTCTTTCGGGTGGGCGCGTGCGTTGCTGACGTCACGGATATGGTTGGGAAGGATAAACAACGCCTCAAGCCAGGAAAAGGACAACAGCACAATCACGACAACCGGAATGGAAAAGACAAACTTGCCGATGATGCCCTGCATGAACATCAGTGGCAGGAAGGCCACGATGGTGGTCAATACAGTGGCGGAGACAGGTCCGGCCAGTTCATAAGTTCCAAGGATGGCGGCACGTTTCGGCATTATGCCCTGTTCCATATGCCAGGTAGTATTTTCACCGATAATGATGGCATCGTCAACGATCAGGCCCAACGCGATGATGAAGCCGAACATGCTAAGCAAATTGAGCGTATTGCCGAACAGAAACAGCATGAGGATGCCGGCAAAGAAGATGATGGGCAGCCCCCATGCAGTCGTAAAAGCAACAGCCGGGCGCAGAAACAGAAGCAGTACGACCAGTACCAGCACAAGGCCAATACCACCATTGCTGGTCAGTACATGCAGGCGCAATCGGGTGACAATGGAAATGTCACGGTAGGTATGGACGCTGATATGATCACCGTATTTCTTTGGCATGGTGGTCAGATAGGTGCGTAGCCTGTCAACAAGGTCAATAATATCGGCATTACCTTTTTTCATAACGATCATATTGATGGCCGGCTTGCCCATGGCATCCACATAACGCTGAGGCGTAACCAGCGCTTCGCTAACGTCGGCCACGTCACTCAGATAAACAGCATGCCCGCGATCGTTGGCGCGCAATACCAGGTGTGCGACATCGGCAGCTGATTTGAACTGACCGGATACGCGAATAATTTTTTCTTTACCTGTCGTTTTGATGGTGCCGCCGGGTGCATTAACGTTCCATCCCTGGATCAGGCGCACCACGTCCCTGGTAGAAATCCGCTGGCGCCGCATGCGTTCGGGGTCCAGCACGATACGTATTTCTTCCTTACGTTTGCCTTGGGTAATAACGCGGGCTACGCCGGGGATATCCAGCACGTCATCCTCAATCGAATCGGCGATGCGTTTGAGTGCCAATGGCTTGAGGTCGCCATAAACAGTGAAGGAAAGCACGGGCGCCTGTTCGGACTTGATTTCCATCAGAACGGGATCATTGGGCAAATCGTCGGGCAGGCTGGCCCGATTGATAGCCTGCTGCACATCGGAGACGAAACGTGATCTGTCCGGGTAGTCAGGATCAATTTTAATATCAATCTCCATGGAACCGGAGTAGGCGGTGGAGCGAATGGTTTTGATGCCATCAATCCCTTTTAGTTCACGTTCGATAGGGGTGATGACCAACCGCTCGATTTCACGCGGAGAAGACCCTGGCCATGCGGCATTAATGACGACCAGATCAAAATTGATGTTCGGGAACGCTTCCCGTTGAATGGAAGTGGCGGCAAAGATGCCTCCGGCCAACAACATCAGCGACAGCATATTGACGAGCAAACTCCGCTCGACAAAAAAGGTGATCAGACGTTTCACTGTTGTGTTTTGTTGCTGGTCACGGGAACGATATGCAACGTCTGCAACAACAAGCCTTCGGCCCATTGCATCTGCCGGTAGGCGAGCAGTAGCAGAATATGACTGCGAGAGGCATCAACTTCGGCGGTCAGGAGTTCACCCTCGAACTGAATCAGGTTAGCGGTACTGGAGCGGCCCTCCCGGTAACGGCGGCGTTCCGCCTCGAACATGAGTTTTTCGGCTTTAACCCGTATCTTCGCGGCATGCCAGGTTCGCCGCTCCGTTGTGAAAGTGGTCAGCGTGCGGCTGATGTCATCTTTGATGCGTTCCAGAGCCTGCCGGTGTTCCAGCAGCACTTGTTCGCGGTCAAGGGCCGCCCGGCGGATTCCGGATCTGGCGGATCGCCTGCCCAGGGTATCGCTAAATTCCAGATCAAGGGAGGCAAAGCGGTCGCTGATACTGAATCCCTGCTTGAACGCGGTACCGGAGAGGCCATTCAATGCGCGGCTACCAAGTTTCGCTACCACGTCCAGTTGCATGCGCTCCTTATCACGCGCTTCCGTAAGTCTTGATTCCGCAGCCTGTAATTTTGCCTCCAGATTCTTAATTTCCGGACGGTATATTTGGGCACGCCGTATGGCTTCTTCAAAATCCGGCGTATCAGATGGCACAGGTTCCTTCGTAAGGACAGACAACGGCGTATCGGGATCGCGTAACATGAGACGGTTCAGGGCGGCGATATCGCGTGCCAACGTCGCTCTTGCCTGTCTGCTGTTCATACGGCGTGTGGCCAGCAAGGCTCCGGCCTGTAGCCGATCTGCCACCTCGACCAGACCCAGCCGCTCGCGTCGGCGTTGGTCGGCCAATACACGTTTGGCCCGGGAGACTGCTTCATCCGCCAGTTTTACGTTTTCGGTATCGGAGGCAATGCCATAGTATAATTGCAGGGCCTGCAGGGCCAATTGTTCCTCTGTCGTACGCACCTGCATCAAGGCTGCTTCTTTATCTGCATGGGATGCTTCAAGTGCTTTGTTATATGCTGGTCTACCTGCGCCGCGTAGCAGTGGATGGCGTACGGACAGGTTAATTTGGCTGCGGTAGGCCGGGTTGGGATTGGCGAGTTGAGCCGCGAACGGTGAATTGAAATCCAGTTTCCGCCGATTGTAATCCATGTTGAGTGTCACGGTGTCGCCACTGGCCAGCGGCTTGCTGATGGTGCCGATGAATTGGCGGCGCTTCGCGCTGACGGGGGCGAATTGGCTGACAAAAGGTGTCTGTTCGTCGCTGACGCTGACGGTGGCGGACAGAGCGGGGTCCAATTGGCCGGCGATGCCTTGTGCATCGGCGTCCGCGAATTGCGGTTGCAATCGGCTCAAGCTGACATCCGGGTGTCGTTCCAGCACATTTCGGATCACGGTATCCAGTCCTACAGGTTCAGCTCGTGCAGAAGCTGCTGCAAACAGTATTGTGGAACAGGACAGAAAGATGAAGACAAAACGCATATTCTGGATGACACCTTCCCTGACTGGCGATAGCTGCGGATATCCGAGCAGGCCGAGTTTACTCCGCAGCAGAGAAACATAGGTATTAATATTGACAATGTCAACTATTGATTTAATCAACTATCTATCCTAATGTATGGCGCATGAATGATGCCGTCGTCTCTCAACGATTTGAGGATAGTCTCGGATATCTCGTTAACCATCTGATGTATGCTTTTCGTCAGGGAATTGTCCGCAAATGCAGGGATGCCGGTTTTGCCATTACGCATGAAGAACTGGGTGTACTGGTATTGCTCAGGAGGGAAGATGGCGCTCCGCAGACGCATCTTGCCAACATCCTGGCCAAGGATAAGGCAGTGATTACGCGCCTGCTTAACGGGCTGGTAAAAAAAGACTTCGTCGAACGTCGTCCGGACCCGGTGGACCGAAGGATTGTCCGGGCCTTTTTGACTGCCGGTGGAACAAGGGCTATTCAATGCATTCATCCCATACTTATGGATTATGTGGCGACCGCGATTCATGGCGTGCATCAGGATGAATTCAGCGCGGCATGCACCGTATTGCGCCGGATACTCAGCAATCTTCAGGAACTGAATGAGAGGGCGTAGCCTCACTCATTATATATAATCAGGCGCGTTCCATATATTCGCCGGTTTCCGTATTGACCTTGATTTTTGTGTTTGCCTCCAGATAGGGTGGCACCATGATGGTGGCGCCGGTTTCCAGCTTGCCGGGTTTGTAGGATCCGGTGGCTGTTTGTCCTTTAATGGAAGCGTCACATTCGATCACTTCAAGAACCACGGTTTGCGGCAGTTGCACATTCAGCGGGCGTTGTTCATGGAATTCTATGAGTACCTCGGTTTCCGGAAGCAGGTAGGGTTTTGCATCTTCAAGAAAATCTTCACCCAATTCGATTTGCTCATAGTTTTCCATATCCATAAAATGATAGTTGCCACCATCTTCATACAAATATTGCATAGGCCGCTGGGTGAGCGTGACACGTTCAACACGCTCAGTGGAATTGAATCGTTTATTGGTTTTGTTGCCCGTTTCTACATTGCGCATTTCCACTTGCATGCAGGCTACGCCCTTACCGGGGGTTACGTGCTGGGTTTTCACAACGCGCCAGAGGATGTCATCCAGTTCCAGAATCATTCCCTTACGGATGCTCGGGGCGTTGATTTGCATCGTTGGACTCCTTAGTGTCATTGTATGCCGGAAGGGGTGGGTAACCATTCCAGAGCGGTTGTGAACATAGCCAGATTGATAGATATGGGCAAGAGGAGATGGCGTTGCTGTTGCAGGATTCGATGGATCGTTTTGTTCGAACGCGGATGTTAAAAGATGCAGAGCAGGGGAAGCTGGCTGAAGCATGCATGGAAAGTTTGGCCGATTATCTTCTGCATTATTCCGACTTGTTTCAAGATGATCCGGGCGAGATGGATGAAGGTCCGCTGGCCGACTGGGAACAGGCGCTGGATGCACACATGAGCGAGCTCATGGATGGCGATGTGGAGTTTGGCGTAGAATTGTATGGCCTTGAACTGGAGCAGCTTGAGCCGGAACACTTGCGGGATTTTTTTGGCTGGCATTTATTGCGTGAAATGAGTGGCGACGCTGCTGCGATTGAAGAATATGTGGTGGTAACGCATCAATGGCTGGCATTTCTGGAAGAGAAGGAAAAAATCAGTCATTCAAAATACTTTGAGTTCATGGCCGTTTTGAATGAACTGGGGCCTGAATGTGAGCGTGTCGCCAAGGCTGCCCGCCTGCTGTTTCATTTTGTGCGTCTTGGAAGCGGTATCTCTCCCCGCTTGCGCGGGCAACGTTTTTCCCGCTTCATCGAGGGGCATGCCCGCATTGCAACACTTGAAACGCATCAGGTGTTCCTGAGCTTTGACAATCAGGAGGAGCGTATCGGGCCGGTACTGCTTGCCAAAGAAATTACGGGCTTGCTCAAGCCGGGCGATGTGCTGGACGTGGAACTGGGGTTGCGTTCCGATGTGTGGATGATGGTGGATATCGGCCCGGTTTACCCAGCCAGCGTTTATGTTGAAGCCGAGGCGTTTGAACCGCTGCGCAAGGTTTCCTGAAAGCACGGACTGCACGGATACGGCGGGGTGTTGGTGTTGTATGAATCAGGCACCCTGATGCAGTACGGAGGCCCATGATTTCTTGATCCCTGTCAAGCATTTTTATATCACTTTCCACTAATATTCCATAGTTTAATTTAGCCTGTTCATAAATTGGCGCGATGATCGGTCGATTCATGAATAGTCCGGGCCAGTTTCCAAGGAGGAAAGCATCATCACCAGACTTCCACCCCGATTATTGCCAGTGATGCTCATAGCAAGCCTGTTGCCCCTGGCCTGTAGTAATGAAAAAAATGATGCAGTAGTTCAATCCAGACCCGAAGTGAATATCGGTCGCCTCATCTGCGGCGGCCATCTCTCTCTGGCCATTGTTGAAAAAATGTATCAGAAAGACCTGAGCACATTTCGCCTGAAAACGATTCAAAATCATGACTGGAATGACGTGGTAAACGACATGAAAAGCGGCAAATTGGCCGGTACATTCATTTTATCGCCACTGGCGATGAATATGATCCGCGAAGGGGTGCCGGCAAAAATCGTGATGATGGCCGATCGCAACGGTAACGGGTTTGTGCTGTCCAAAAAGTATAAAAGCATTGCCGCACTGAAAGGGCACAAAACAGTGATAGCCGTACCGCACATATACTCTCAGCATCATGTGTTGCTCTACCTGGCATTGAAACAGCATGGCGTGCCCTATGGAGACGTAAAAGTGGTCGGCATGCCGCCACGCGATATGATTACTTCGCTCAAACACGGTGAAATTGACGGTTTTGTGGTTGGAGAACCGGAAGGCAACAAGTCGATCTCGCTCGGTGTCGGCTGGATGGCGTCCATCTCCCCGAAAATCTGGAAGGATCATCTCGATCATGTCTTTCTTGCCTCCAACACCTTTATCAACGATCACCCGGATCAGGTGCAGGAACTGATCACGGCGCTAAAGAAAGGCGGCATGTTTATTGAGAGCAATCCGCACGAAGCGGCAGTGATGAGTGAAGACTATACCGGTTCCAGTGCTGCCGTATTTGAAAAGGTCTTGACCGATCCGCCGGACTGGATTGATTATAGCGACATGATTCCAACCGATGCGCGCATTCGCGCCATGGCCGATGTCATGGTTGAGATGGGCCTCTGGGAAGATGTACCTGGTGATCTGGCCGAATACACTGATCAGCGCTTTATCCTCAGGGCCTCTGGCCAGTAATAGAAAAAGCGGCCAGTGAATCTTTTCCGTATGGTTCTTTCAAAGAAAATACCACTACGCATTGCCTGGTATGGTCTGATTATTCTGGCCTCGATGTTGCCTGCCGCAGCACTTTCTCCGTGGCTTTACCAGCAGGCGCACACACTGTTGCTGGATCGCGCCATGTTAAGTGAAAGGATGTTCCACCAGACGATTGCAATGCGTCTTCAGCTTGAAACAAAGCGGCTGATTTCCGTATTGCGAAACAAAGCAGACCCTATTGCCTATTTTGTGAGTCGGCACAGGAACATCGATTTTATGCGTCAACTGCTTGAAAAGATCAATCAACGCGAACCGTTGTTGAATACGACCACCATCTATGATCGCCATGCCAATATCCTTCTCTCCGCCCATCATGGCGAACATATGCCAGCTTTCATAGACAGGACTGTTCCGGCATTTGCCATCCCTATGCATAAGAGAGTTTTTATCGGCCCTCCGGTGCATTTGTCCGATAAACATCTGGAATTTTTGATCGCCGTGCCACTGATTGCCGACAATAAAGCTGTTGGCGTCATGATCAGCACCATCAATGTTGATGCGTTCTGGCGGAATATCAGAGCTAATGCGCCCGAACATAATTCGAAGATTTATCTCATTGATGGCCGAGGTTCCCTGCTCACCCCTCTGCCCGATTCAAAATATCAGCAGGGCGCTCTGCTGTCGGACAGAGAGATGGTACGCGCCCTGATGTCGGGAAAGGACTGGTACAGGCCCGATGTCTATGAGGGTTTTGACGGCAGGAAAGTCTTTGGTATCGCCACGCTGGTTCATAACCTGCGGTGGGGCATTATTTCCGAAATTCCATCAGTCAGTATTGACTCGCCTATTACTTCCATACTAATCACGCTGACCCTCATTGTTGTGATATTGCATGTCCTGTTCGGCATGATCAGCCTGATGTTTACCAAACGCCTGCTTAATCCTGTTTCAGAACTGGCAACAGCGGTGAAACGCGCCACCCAAGGCGATTATGAACATAAACTCAGGCCATCACGCTACCGTGAAATTGATGATCTGACCGCATCATTCAGCGCGATGATTTATGAGATCGAAAAGCGGGAGTTTTCACTCCGTCAAATTATTGATACTGCTCGCGATGCTTTCATTCAGATGAATGCAGACGGCATCATTATAGCCTGGAACCCTGAAGCTGAAAAGATATTTGGTTGGAGCTCAGAGCAGGTTATTGGCAGGATGGTGGAGGATACAATTATTCCGCCGGAACATCGCTCCGCCCATGCGCAGGGGTTGAAGGAATTTCTTGCCAGTGGTAAGAAAGGCGTTATTGCTAAACAATTCGTTGAGATAACTGGCATACATGCCGACGAGCATATCTTTCCCATCGAAATAACCGTTGTGCCGGTTCGTGCGGGAGGTACGCAGACGTTCAACGCCTTTATCCGGGATATAAGTGTACGCAAACAGGCTGAAGCACAACTGCGCAAACTCTCCCGGGCCGTCGAGCAAGCGGGAGAATCTATCGTGATCACGGACAAGGATGGCGTGATCGAATATGTCAATACTGCCTTTACGAGAATCAACGGATATACTGCTGAAAAGGTTATCGGCAAGACACCCAGAATACTCAAAAGTGGTAAGCAGAACGTGGCCTTCTACAAAGGGATGTGGGATACGATTCTTACCGGCAAGGTATGGCAAAGCAAAATAATTAACCGGAAAAAGGATGGAACGCTCTATCCCGTCATGCTGACGATTTCACCCATTTGTAATGATACAGGAGAAATTACTCATTTTGTTGCCGTACATGCTGACCTCACCGAGCATGATGAGATGCAGGCAAGATTTGAGCAGGCGCAGAAGATGGAGGCGGTAGGTACGCTGGTAGGCGGCATCGCACATAATTTTAATAATATGCTGGCAGGCATCACCGGCAATTTATATCTGATGCGATCGAAGATGCAGGGAATGCCGGAACTGGTGGACAGGGTGCGGCGGGTGGAGGGGCTTACGCATCAAGCGGCAGACATGATTTCAGAACTTTTGGTTTTTGCCCGCAAAGGTACCGTGGAGAAGAACGATGTTGATCTCGCGGTTTTTCTCAAGGAAGCATATAAACTGACAGCGGTTACCCTGCCTTCGAATATCAAAGTTACGCAAGAATTCACGAATGGCACTCTCCCTGTTCATGGCGATGCCAATCAGATTCAGCAAGTCATGCTGAATTTACTGAATAATGCTCGTGATGCTGTTGCGAATATGGATGAACCGGAAATCAGGATTTGCCTCGAACGGTATGAAGCGGATAGAGGCTTTCTCAAGGGTTATTCGGGCAACGGCAGGCATGCGTTCCGGGAGGGCCAGGCGTTTGCACGGTTCTCCGTATCAGACAATGGATGTGGTATTCCGAAAGAACAATTATCGGATATTTTTGATCCGTTTTTCACCACCAAGGAGGTGGGGATGGGCACGGGCCTCGGTCTGGCCATGAGTTATGGAGCGGTCCACGAACATGGTGGCGTGCTGGATGTTGAAAGCGAGGTGGGCAAGGGAACCGTATTCAGCGTCTATCTGCCACTTGTGCAACCGCAGGCTACGACAGTTAAGGCGCCCGATGAAAAACCGGTCATTCACGGCAGGGGCGAAACCATTCTGCTGGCTGATGATGAGCGGCATGTTCGTGAGACTGTAGCCGAAGTGCTTGAAACCATGGGCTACAAGGTGTTGCAGGCCAAAGATGGCCGGGAAGCCATGAGAATATTCAAAACGAATCAGGATGAAATCACGCTTGCCATACTTGATGTTGTGATGCCGCACTATGGCGGCATACAGCTTGCTGAGCGGATTAGGAAGATGAGTTCCGATATACCGGTGATCTTTATGACGGGGTACGATAATGAGCAGGTGCTCGGTAGCATTGAGCAGCCCCGAAACAGCAAGATATTAACCAAACCGGTACAATTTGAAGATTTGAGCCACAGTATACGGCAAATGCTGGATTGAACTCCGGTGCTACTGTAAAACCTGCACGGCGGTATTTGTGACTAACCCCGCCTAAGCTATTGATTTACGCGTCCGTACATGAGGTAAGGATGACTTTTTATGGGGGCCTCATCCTTTCTTTTTCAGAGCTTCCCTAATCCACCAACCAATGTCTTTAATCTCCTGCGGACAGACATGATGCTCCATTGGGTAATTGTGCCACTCGGTACGGCACCCTGCCTTTTCAAGCTTCCGGCGCGAGGCCTCGCCTGCGGTACAGGGGACAACAGGATCGTCCACGCCATGCGCCATGAATATCGGCACATTGCGTGCAGAATCCTTCATTTCATCTTCCAACTGATTTGGTAGAAGCAGGTAAGCTGATAATGCCATGATCCCCGCCAAAGGTTCAGCTTGGCGCAGACCGCAATGGATGGCCATAGCGCCGCCCTGTGAGAATCCGGCGAGGATGATGCGATCCGGTGCGATGCCATGCATTTCCTGCTGTTCGATCAATAATTGAATCTGTTTGGCGGAGCGCGAGATCCCTTTCTCGTCATGTTCTATCCCCAAGTCAGTCTGTTTGAAATCATACCATGCGGGCATGATATAACCATTATTGATGCTTACGGGAATGGCCGGGGCATGAGGAAAAATAAAACGTATTGCCAAATGATCCGGCAACCCCAATTCCGGCACAATGGGTTCGAAATCGTGGCCATCCGCACCCAAGCCATGCAGCCAGATGATACTGGCATCGGGTTTTTCCCCGGTTTCCACAATGACTTTTTCCAACGGTTGAGCCTGCATGAGGGCATCCTGCCGCGCTTGCTACTTTCTGTCTTGCCCGGCTTGTGGTTCAATCCGCACTATGGCAAAACGTATCCACATACTGGGCATTTGCGGCACCGCGATGGCGGCGATTGCGAAGCTGGCAAAGGATTCGGGTTGGCGTGTCACCGGATCCGATGCCGGTGTGTATCCACCGATGTCCGATTATCTGGCGGAGCTGGGTATCACGATTGCTCCGTTTGATACAGCCAATCTCAAGCCCGATCCTGATCTGGTCGTGATTGGCAACGCACTTTCGCGCGGTAATGCCGAAGTCGAAGCTGTGTTAAGTCGTGACTTGCCGTATACATCCGGAGCGCAATTCATCGGTGACCATGTATTGCCAGGTCGACATGCCGTGGTGGTGGCCGGAACGCATGGAAAGACGAGTACGGCAAGCTTGCTGGCATATGTTCTGGATATGGCAGGGAAACAGCCCGGCTTTTTGATTGGCGGAATTCCCGAGGATTTCGGTGGTGGTGCCCGGCTGGGTGAAGGCGAGCACTTTGTGCTGGAAGGCGATGAATACGACACTGCATTCTTCGACAAACGATCTAAATTTCTGCACTACCATGCGCGCACCCTGATTCTGAATAATCTGGAGTATGACCACGCCGATATCTTTCCGGATCTTGCGGCCATCAAAATACAATTTTATCATTTATTGCACACGGTGCCGGCAAATGGGCGCATTGTCGTGAATGCGGATGATGTAAATCTGGCTGACGTACTGGCATGTGGTTGCTGGACGCCAGTGTTGTTTTTTGCCGAGCGGGGAAGAATGGATGCCGAATGGCAATGGGAAGCTCTGGCGGATGACGGAACGAAGTTTCGTTTGTGGCAGGGGGGTCAGCCGGTTCTGGGAATCAGTTGGAAGATGATAGGGAAGCACCATATTGCTAATGCCTGCGCTGTGGCTGCAACAGCAACATCTCTGGGGGTTGATTTACGAACCATCCAGCATGCTTTTGAGTCATTTGCAGGTATTCGCCGCCGTATGACTTTGGTGGGTGAGGTGAAGGGAATAAAAATATTTGATGATTTTGCACATCATCCCACAGCGATCAAAGGGGTGGTGGAAGCTGTCGGGGCCTCCATGCATGGCAAGGGCCGTCTGTGGGTCGTGGTAGAACCACGTTCTAACACCATGCGTACCAAAATACATCAGGAGCAATTAACACAATGTTTCGGATCTGCTGATTTTGTTATCTTTACACCACCATCCCCGCATAACCTGAAACCTGAAAATGTGCTGGATATACAATCTGTTTGCAGGGCCATTGGCGGGCATGCGCAAGTGCTTGCAAATGCAGGCATAATTGTTCGGTATGTCACAAAACTGGCCATGCCTGATGACTACATTCTGATTCTTTCCAATGGTGGTTTTGACAACATTCATAAGCGTTTCTTACAGGCATTGTAAACTTCATAATGTAATTGAGCGATGCATGCGGGCGACTGATGAATATTAAGCCAGCAAGGTATAAGGAGATTTGTTATGAATAAGATTAGAAAATCCATGGTTGCGGGTTTTGTTGCGACCATTGTTCTTTCCGTACTCATGGTAATGAAAATGAAAATGGGTGTCATGCCTGATCTGAATGCCATCAAAATGATGACGACGATGGCGCATGGAATGTTGGGTACGCCCGCTGTCCCCGTTGTCGGATGGATGATGCATTTCATGATCGGTACGGTGCTGTGGGGCGTGTTGTTCGCGGTTATTGGTAAATTACTGCCTGGCAGCGGCTATGTCAGCAAGGGTTTATCCTTCGGTGTGTTGGCATGGGTGTTGATGATGGTGATGGTTATGCCCATGGCTGGTGCCGGTTTTTTCGGACTGTCTCTTGGTATGATGGCACCGGTGATGACTTTGATGCTGCACCTTGTCTATGGCGCTGTTCTGGGTGGTTTGTACGGCAAGCTGCTGAGTTCAGCATCTGATGCAGGAACATAAGCCGATTTTTCCTGTGTGAAATACAGAGGGAGGCTCATACGAGCCTCTCCCTCAGGATGTTAGAAACCGCAGGTTATACAGTGCCAGCTTCATTCAACCAGAGTTTTGCAAGTGGCTCTACATTATCTTGCGATACTGAAGCCGATCCGTATGCTTTGCCGCCCTTGATGTGCAGTTGTGGAGAGGTACCGAAGTGGTTATAACGGCACCGACTCGAAATCGGTTGGGCGGGTCACTCTGCCACGTGGGTTCGAATCCCACCCTCTCCGCCAGATTAATTGAAGTTCGGCCTTATTTTTTTGAGAACGCATTGGTTATATTGCGGAATGAGGGTGGGTGAGAATCCACGTATCGGTTTCGACAAACCTGTATGTCCGGTTTGAACGCCCTTCAGGCCGACCTGAAGGGCGAGGGCATGGCCCGAATAATCCCACCTTTCTACAACGATTGTCTATATAAACCGAAAACTTGTTAACTGTTATTTTTGTATAGTGCGAAGGGTAAAGAAATCACTTACAGTCAGGCTTGCCGCAGCGCATGCGGCGGGACGGAGAGGAGGGGGGCATGATCAGGTTCCAGTCACAAAGCTTCAGAGAGCAAACTCATATCGTATTGGCCTTGCTGGGTATATTGCCCTACCTGCTATTCATTTATATTGTCGACAGGGAACATTTCACGCCTACCCAGAGTGTTTTGCTGATTGCAGCTGTTATTCTTGTATTTCACCTTGGCGGCTACCATATTCTTCGAACATTTTCAGACGCGCTTGCTCGCCTGGTGCAGCGTACGCGTATTGCACCTGAAGTGGCCACGCTTAAAAAACTCCCCGTTGAAGACGAGGATATGACGGAGATTGCCGAGCTGACGAGGCATTTTAACACGCTTCTGGAGGAAATAAGGGAGCAAAAGGATCAATACCGGGAAATTACACTTGAGCTGTTAAAACAGGCAAAACAGAGCAGCATTGAGTATCGACGCCGTATTACTGAGGGTGAAGTTTTCCACGATCGCCTCAAGCCCTATATTGGTAGTGAAATTGCTGATCGTATTGCGCGTGGTGACGAAGCTATGCTGCGTCCTGAATATCGCGTGGTGACTGTTCTTTTTGCAGACATTCGTTTGTTCACAAGTCTTTCGGAAGAAGCAAGCCCGGATGAAGTGATTGAGATGTTGAATGAGTATTTTGATCGAATGGTACAGGTTGTTTATCGCTATCATGGGGTTCTGGATAAGTTTATCGGTGATGAATTGATGGCTGTTTTCGGATTTATTACACCTTCGGAACAAGGGCCGCTTGATGCCATGCGGGCGGCACTGGAAATGCAAAAATCAATGGACCTGTTGACGAAAGAACGTGAATCACAGGGTAAGTCTGTATTTCAAATTGGTATTGGTATTAATACAGGAGAGGTGATTGCAGGCAGTCTGGGTTCCATAGAACGTATGGATTATACGGTGATTGGTGATACGGTTAATGTAGCGTCGCGCTTGGAGTCACTGGCGAAGGGTGGAGAAATTCTTGTCGGTGAATCAATGCATCGTGCATGCAGGGATATTGTGAAAATAAAGAAACGGGGTTGCATTGAAGTGAAAAACCGAACGATGCCGGTGGACTGTTATGTAGTCACGGAGGAATAACAGGTGAGCCAATTGCAAAACTTGTAAACGGAGATCAGTGGTTCCATTTCGACCTGTTTGATTCGTTTCATGGAACTGCCATGCGGGTTATGAAATATGCACTTCTACCATACGACAGGACAGTGTCGGTTGCTTTCCGTAAATGGATTCAAAGTGGGATTATCGCACATCTTCCCGGTGTTTTGTAATTGACCAAGCGTCAGCAGCAGGGAAGCAGTTTTCGTGGAGGTACAGGGCTTGCCATTTGGGGCTGGATGTTGTCAAAATGCGTATTATATGGTAGTTACGGGCTTGTGATGGGAAGCTACATGAACAAGGGAGGCAAATCTCATTGAATAAAGGGGTTTTTTGGAAGTCAGACTGGTTTGTCGGATTGCTCGTGATGCTTCTGTTCATCGCAGCCTTCCTGGCATGGAACCCGCTGAAAAGTCTTGAAAACAAGGCCTATGATATGGGTGTGTCCATGGCCGCCCAACCGGCAGGTAACAATATTGTCATTGTTGCCATTGATGATGATTCCATCGACCGTATGGGACGTTGGCCATGGCCACGCGTCATCATGGCTAAAATGATCGAAAGGCTGTCGTCTGCCGGTGCCCGGCTTATTGGCGTGGATGTATTTTTTAGTGAGGTGCAGACCGACCAGAACTTGCAGTCATTTAAACAATTAACCCAAGCTTTGGCCAGGAGGGGTGATTCGGAAACTAAAAAACTTTTACAGGCTGCTGAGAAATCACTGGATATGGATCGCATGCTGGTTAATGCGGTAAAGGAGGCCGGCAATGTGGTGATGCCCATTTCCTTCAACCTTGGTGTTTCACATGGCCGTATGGAGACGTCGCTGCCTGATTATATCAAGCGTATGGAAATAAAAAGGATCAATTATTCCAGAGAGAATGCCAGTTTGCTGACTGCATCCAAGATGAGATATCCCTTTCCGGATCTGGCGCAGGCAGTCGCCGCTATGGGGCATCTGAATGTGCGCAAAGAGGGTGGTGTAGTACGCTCGGAGCCATTGTTAATCGACTACTATGGGCAGGCATATCCATCCATGTCACTGGTGCTGGCCGCAAAGTCTCTAAATTTGAGCATGAACGATATTACGGTCAATGGCGGCATGGATATAGAGCTTGGAGCTATGGATATAGTCACTGATGCATCCATGCGATTCTATCCCGCATTTTATCGCTCTAACACCGGTGGTGATGCCTTCAGACGTTATCCCTTTTATGATGTCTATACAGGCAAGATTCCTGCCCGGATTTTTAAAGGTAAAATTGTTTTGATCGGAGCGACTGCATCGGGCATGGGCGAGCGCTTTATTACGCCTGTCAGTGATGGTATGACAGGTGTGGAATTGCAGGCCCAAACGCTCAACAGTATTTTGCACGAGAAGTATTTCACCCGACCGGAATGGTCCTTCTGGGCAGAAATTGGGTTCCTGATAATGATTGGTCTGTACTTGATTTTAGTGCTTCCCCACGTAGGACCGGGTATTGCCGCCATCCTGTCTCTTGTTCTTCTATTGTCGTTGATTGGAACAGAATTTATATTGCTGATGAGCTCTGCCTTGTGGGTACAAACTATGACGGCGGCAACCATGCTTCTTCTCGGCCATCTGGTATTAACCACGAAGCGCTATTTTGCTTCCGAGGGGGAACGGCAGAAGGCGCAGGTGGATTCGGCCGAAACGAATAAAATGCTGGGTCTTTCCTTTCAGAGCCAGGGCATGTTGGACATGGCCTTTGACAAATTCCGTAAGTGTTCTGTGACTGATGATGTCCTGTCGACACTTTATAATCTTGCCCTGGATTTTGAACGTAAGCGGCAATTTAACAAAGCAACATCTGTTTATGAGTACATGGTTGAGAATGAGCCGAATTACAAGGATGTGCAGGCCAGGCTGGAACGTACGAAATCAGCTGGTGATACCATGATTTTTGGCTCCAGCACGACAGGTGGAGGCATGTCGTCCCTGCTTATTACCGGTGGCGCCAAACCCACGCTCGGACGTTATGAAATTTCAAAGGAACTTGGCAAAGGTGCCATGGGGACCGTCTATCAGGGGCGTGATCCCAAGATTAATCGTGATGTTGCAATCAAGACCATGGCCCTGTCACAGGAATTTGAGGCAGATGAGTTACAGGAAGTGAAAGACCGTTTCTTCCGCGAAGCGGAAACTGCCGGTCGGCTTAATCACCCTAACATTGTCACGATTTATGATGCCGGTGAAGAGCATGATCTGGCTTACATCGCCATGGAGTTGCTGTCCGGAACAGATTTATCACCATTTACCAAACCGGATAAACTTGTACCATCTATTGCAGCGCTCAAAATTTCGGGAAAGGTTGCCGAGGCGCTGCATTATGCGCATGCTCAGGGTGTGGTACATCGTGATATCAAGCCAGCCAATATCATGTTGCTGAAAAACAAGACGGTGAAGGTGACAGATTTTGGTATTGCACGTATTACGGCTTCCAGCAAAACCAAAACAGGTGTGGTATTGGGGACGCCGTCCTATATGTCTCCTGAGCAACTTTCCGGTAAGCATGTAGATGGCCGATCCGATTTGTTTTCCCTCGGCGCCATGCTGTATGAGATGCTGACAGGCGTTCGGCCATTCCGCGGTGACTCCATGGCAACCCTGATGTTCCAGATTGCCAATGAACCCCACCCGGATATCCGGGAACATAAGCCGGATTTGCCGGAGAATGTAGCTATATTAATTAATAAACTGTTGGCTAAAGAGGCAGAAGCTCGGTTTGCCACCGGTATGGAAGTTGTGCATGAAATTATTGGTTGTTTAAAGACGTTTCCGACCGGAGGTAAGGCCACATGAATGCGCTCGAAATGCATGCAGTCACCGATGTGGGAGTCAAACGTGACCACAACGAGGATTGCGTAGGAATCACTCCCAGCCATGGATTTGCAGTGTTAGCTGATGGCATGGGGGGGCACAATGCCGGAGAAGTCGCCAGCGCCATGTCCGTGGACATCATTACGCGCTATCTGAAAGAACATCTCGAGCATATACCTGAGGCCGAACTGGATTCAGATACCGGATTTACAAAGGAATCTATTTTGACACGCGATGCGGTCACCATGGGGAATAATGCCATTTATGAAACAGCGCAACAGCGGCCGGAATGTATGGGGATGGGCACAACTGTGGTGGCAGCCGTATTTTACGGAGATCGTCTAACAGCCGCGAATGTAGGTGATTCACGTATGTACCGCTTGCGCGGTGATGTGTTGACACACGTGACAGAAGATCATTCGCTGATTCAGGAGCAGGTGCGAAGAGGGCTTCTGACCGCTGATGATGCACGTAATTCTGCTATCAAAAACCTGGTAACACGAGCGCTCGGTGTGGAACCTGATGTTGAGCCTGATGTTGTGGAAGACATCACCCAGCCTGGTGATTTGTATATGATGTGTTCTGATGGTCTGACGGATGTGGTGCCCGATGAGGCGATTCGTTTGACATTGACTCAGTATGCAAATGATCTTCGCAAGATTTCATCTCAATTGGTTCAACTGGCCAATGATGCCGGTGGTCCTGACAATATTTCGGTAATACTTATTCAGGTGAACAAGAGTTATCATCGAAAGCAGAAGCTTTTATCAAGATTGTTCAGGCGCAAGAAATGACAGCAATGACGGGTAAAATGGAGGAGAATCATGGCTTGTAAACTTATCCTGAAATTTAAGGATTCAGTGATTTCCGAGTATAATTTGGATCAGGAAGAAACCACCGTTGGGCGCAAGCCGGAGAATGACATTCATGTGGATAATCTGGCAGTTTCGGGCCGCCATGCACGTGTACTTATGATTGGTGATAAGGCCATTCTGGAGGATCTTGGCAGCACAAATGGCAGCTTTGTCAATAACAAGCGAATCACCAAGCATGTATTGCAGCATGGCGATAATATCCTGATCGGAAAGCATACTTTAACATTTGTGAATATTGAGGATACGGTGCAGCCGCCGGTAGAGCATCATGAAGAAGAAAGCGGAATGGATAAAACCATGGTTATCACACCGCAAGCCCGCGCAGCAATGATTCCGGAAATGCCTGGTGATGTGCCCAAAGGCCCCGCCATGCCTTTGGGCGGAGTTCAGATTCTTGCGGGTTCCATGATTGGAAAGAGCTATGACCTGACCGCTTCACTAACCAGTATTGGCAAGGGAGAGAATTGCAAGATCAAGGTCAAGGGATTCACGGTGGGCAAGCAGGCTGCGGTGCTTACCCGGCGGCCAACGGGTTACCACATCACCCATCTTGAAGGCATGGCCAAACCCAAGGTAAATGGCGAAACGGTAGCGAAGGAGCCACGTACACTTAACGATGGCGATGTGATTGAAATTGGAGATACTAAAATGGAATTTTTTCTCAAGGAAGTGGTTAGCGTATAGGAGGTTTCAAAAAAGATCGGAGTACGACGCCCGACCGAATATTCGTGTATGTTTGCACTATGCCCTGTAATCAGGTGCGTGTGTGCATGTCGAACAGACGGCTATGTTCATCCAGTGCATAGCGATCCGTCATTCCGGCAATGTAGTCGGCAATCGTACGTGCACGCTGCTCTTCACTGCTGTTTCCAGTTAGTCTGGTCAAGGATCCGGGCGGTAGCATGGCCGGGTTCTCCATATAAGCAGAAAATAAATTCTGGATGACACGGGTTGCCTTGGCGGCCATGCGTACGACACGGTAATGGTGGTACATGTGTTTGAACAGATAGCGTTTCATTTCGGCGTTCATGTGCCGCACTTCATGTGAAAATCCAACCAGTGGTTCACCTGCATTGCGCACATCATCCATGGAACGTATGTCCAACTTTTCTATATGCCGCGTTGCCTCCTTTATCACATCCATAATCAGAAAGTTAATCATCCGGCGGATAGTTTCATGGATGGCAAGACGTTCCCCAATATGTTTCTGATCGTGCTTCACTTTCTCGTAGTGCATGTAAAACAGTGGAACAGTACATAGCCCCGCAACATCCAGAATTTCTGCGCGGAAACCATCGTCCACATCATGATTGTTGTAAGCAATTTCGTCAGCCAGATTGCCAATTTGTGCTTCAAGCGTAGCTTGTTCATCCAAATGGTAATCAGCCAGATCGGCATTTCTGGGGAGATCGTGGGGGGATGTGTGTTTGACAATGCCCTCCCGGGTTTCAAAGCTCAGATTCAGGCCTGGAAATTTTGCATAACGCCGTTCCAGTGTTTCAATGACACGCAAGGATTGGCGGTTATGCTCAAAACCACCATATGGCTTCATGACACCATTTAATGCATCTTGGCCGGAGTGTCCAAAAGGTGTATGTCCAAGATCGTGAGCCAGTGCCACACCTTCAGCCAGATCCTCGTGTAGCCCCATAGCCCTGCAAATGGAACGGGCGATTTGCGCAACCTCAAGGGAATGCGTCAGTCTGGTCCGGTAATGATCCCCCTCATGATTGACGAACACTTGGGTTTTGTATTCAAGGCGGCGAAATGCTGTCGAATGAATGATGCGGTCACGATCACGCTGGAACATGTTGCGAGTAGACGATTCCGGTTCCGGATACCGTCGACCGCGTGACAGTTCGGAGCGGCAGGCATACGGAGCCAATATTGTTTCATATCCCTGATTATTCATGAACAGGCATTAGCTGGATGCTCGTTGCATCATCGATAGCGCTTCCAGGGCGGCAGCACCCGGATCGGACGCTTGGATAATCGGGCGGCCCACGACAATATAATCCGCACCCTGCCGAATGGCCATCTCGGGATCGGCTACTCGTTTCTGGTCATTTTGAGGCTGATCTCCCCAGCGAATACCGGGGGTCACGGTCAAAAAATCTGCACCACATGCCTTTTTGATGTTGGCGACCTCATGAACACTGCATACGACACCATCCAGTCCGGCATCACGCGCCAGTGTGGCTTTATGCACAGCTTCGTGGCGCGCCTGATCGGGTTGTATAGGACTGCTGGTCAGTACGGTAACAGCGATTATTTTCATCTGTGGAAAAGCCGCAGCTGACTGTGCGGCGGCTCGCATCATTTCCAAGCCTCCTTCGGCATGAATATTGGTCATGTGTACACCAAGGTTTCCGGCACTGGTGACTGCTTCGGCCACTGTGTTGGGGATGTCGTGAAATTTAAGATCCAGAAATACCCGGTGATTTTGTACTATGGTACGGATTAAGCTTGGACCTTCGGCGACAAACAGACGTAAACCCACCTTGAACCAGCCTACGCTGTCGCCGATGCGCTGACGTATGCTTAGGGCCTGTTCCCGGTCAGGCATATCCAGAGCCACCATCAAACGGTCACGCATCATATTTGGACCTCCTGGATGGGTCGCATGCTCCCCCATTCATGGCATTGAGGGCATTGCCAGCGCATATCCATCACTTCCACGCCACAATGACTGCATGTGAAATTTCTCGACTGTTGCTGCCAGTTGCGGCTTGCCAGCGCCAGAGCATCATCACCCATCATGGCCTTAAGATGCAAACAGGTGCGCAAGCCTTCAGGCGAAAAGGACATTCTGCTTATCAGCCGTTTGGCTTCTTCGATTCCATACTTTGTATTTACACCTTTGATCCATTCCAGCGCCAAAAATTCATCATGGTGTTTTTCCCAGCAGGCCAGCAGAAAAGCCTCCCCTTGACCGGTATAGGTTTTGGGATGCTCCAAAAGCATAGGGATCAATAATGAAATATATTGAGGTGCAGCGTGTTGCAAACTTTCCATACTGGCAAAGGCAGCGTCATGGTCACCGCGGTTCAAGTCAATTTCAGCAAGTAACATGTGCGCTGCGGCACAAGCTGGATTGGTATCAATGGCCTTTGTCACCAGCTTCAGCGCCTGTTCTTTATCACCTTCACCCAGTTTGCCACGGGCCATTTCAGTCATCAGGTAGGCATGGTGGAGCGAGGAGGATGTGTTGCAAACCTGATCAAGACGGAAGAGTACATCTTTGGCCAGACTCCACTCCTGACTCTGTTCACGAATACGCAAGGTTGCTTCCAGTGCAGGGACGTGACCAGGTTGCACATCAAGAACCTTCCTGTATTGTTTTAAAGCACGCCCCAACAATCCTCCCGCCTGAAAATCCATGGCCAGAGCAAATTGTGCTTCCATATGCAATGCTTCGGGAAGGCCGGGCCGGGCCAAAAGGTTCTGGTGAATACGAACCGCACGTCCGAATTCCCCTTTATTACGGAACAAATCTCCCAATGCCAGATAGACTTCGGCTGTTTCGGTTTGCAGGCGGGCGACATGAACGAGTTCTTTTAATGCCTGATCCGGTTCGTCGGACAGGAGATAGTTAATTCCCCGCAATAATGGAGAAATACGGGCATCTTCCTGCCCCGGGCTGTTTTCTGCATCCGATTGTTGTTGCCACAAAAACCAGATAAGTACAGCAAAGACCGTCAGTATGGCGGTGAATGCAAAGGTTGCTGTCATGTTTCGTCTTGCAGGGGCAGGTTACGCAGGTTGTTGACTTCTGTTTGCAACAAATCATTTTCCTGCCGAAGCTGGTTGATTTCGAGCTTGTGCTTACGACGTGAAAAGCTCAAAGACAGCATGCCGCCAAGAAATCCAAGAAGGAATGCGATAAAAATAGGAACATAGAGGGGAATGTCGCCTGATGAATAGTTAGCAAAACGGATTAAAATCCTGCCGTCATTTTCAGCGGCGAACATGGTGGCCAGTGTTGTAAGAAGTACTACGGAAAGTGCATTGATCCAGTTCATAACATTCCCCTGCGCAGGTTAATTCTCGTGTAAAGTTACTAGCTTACAGGAAAAGCGTGGAGGACCAAAGAATATTGTGGTTAATAAATGAGCAAAGGGTCGGGTTAGGTAATGTTATCAACCCGTTCACGTAATTCTTTGCCTGGTTTGAATTGTGGTACGATTTTGGCTGGAACCTGAACGGTATCACCTGTCTTTGGATTTCGTCCAACACGCGCGTTTCGTTGTTTGGTATAAAAGCTGCCGAAACCACGTAGCTCCACCCGCTCACCACGGCTCAGTGCATCGCCAATCGCGGAAAATATTGTACTTACAACAACCTCAGCTTCCCGGCGTGTAATTTGATCCTGATGATTTGCAATAATTTCCACCAATTTTGATTTAGTCATGATTCCCCGACCTCTCCCTTGTTTTTTCTCTTGTCATACCCGTGTTTCACACAGCCCATGGACGTATTTTCATAGAAGAACCCTAATCTTTTTTCTTACCTAGCAACTTGCGTTGCAGTTCCAATGCAAGCGCAGATGGTGCATTCTCTTTCCTTCCAGCTTTTGCATAGTTTCGAACAGCATCTTTTTCCGCATCACGTAACATTTGTCTGACCGAAAGCTTAACGCTTCTTCGTTTACGATCCAGTTCGATAATTTTTGCTTCCACTGTTGAGTCAGGCTTCAACTCAGCATGCTCACGCGGTACTTCGCGTGAAGAAAGGTATGCCGTGACACCTGGCATAAGCTCGACCGTGAACGCACCAGCATTTACCGTCAATATCTTGCCTTCCACTCGGCTACCACGGGAGGCATTGGCGAGAAACACCTCAAAAGGATCGTCTTCCAGTTGCTTGATACCCAGTGCAATTCTTTGCCGTTCAACATCCACGCCCAGTACGACACACTCTACTTCATTGCCCTTGGCATAGGATGCAATAACCTTTTCACTGGATTCATGCCATGAAAGATTACCAATATGTACCAAACCGTCCAATTCATCATCCAGCCCCACAAAAAGGCCAAAGTCTGTGATGCTCCTCACAGTTCCCTTAACATGCATGCCCGCCGGGTGTTTGGCCAGCCAAGTCTGCCAGGGATTTTCGGTAACTTCCTTGAGGCTTAGTGAAATGCGTCGTTTTTTCTCGTCGACGGCTAACACAGCTACGTCTACGACATCACCTTCGGCGAGGACTTTCGCCGGATTGATATCCTGTCGTGTCCAGCTCATCTCCGAGCGGTGAATCATGCCTTCCACACCAGGCTCGATTTCCACCATGGCTCCATAATCAAGCAGTTTGCGTACAGTTCCTGTTAAACGCATACCCGCCTGATATTTCCCCGGAACATTCTCCCATGGATCAGGCTGTAGCGTACGTAAGGACAGAGAAACCTTTCCAGTAGCCTCATTCAGTTTAATGATTTCAGCCGTAATTTGCTGACCAACCTGCAACGCTTCACTCGGGTGTTTCAGTCGGCGCCATGCAATATCCGACACATGTAGTAAAGCATCCACACCACCAACATCCACAAAAGCACCAAAATCCGTCAGGCGTTTAATTTCGCCACTGATCCTGTTCCCAACCGCTGCCGAGGCGAAGAATGCCTGGCGTTTCTCATTGCGCACCGCCTCAAGCGGACGCTTGCGGGAGACTACGATATTTTCAGGTTTGCGGCTTGCGGTCAGCACAACAACGTCAGTCTGTTGTCCAATCATGTCACTGGGAACGGAAGGATTGATATCGATTTCGGAGCGGGGCAAAAAAGCGCTTAAGCCTCCGAGATCGACTCGTAAGCCCCCCTTCACTTCCGCCTGGACAGTTGCGGGGATGCACGATTCATTGGCCAGCGAGTCATCCACGCATTTCCACAGCGATTGATGTTTTGCAGCCAATACCGACAAATTAACGCCATTCGTCCCACCGGTTGATTGCACCATGACTTCAATATTTTCGCCAACGGCGGGAACAGGCTCACCGATTTTCTCGAATTCATTTAAAGGGACGACGCCTTCATTCTTTCCACCCACGTCAACCATTACCGACTCATGATCCACCCCGACCACAAGTCCGCTGACCAGTTGCCCGCGTGCGGCTACAGGGTGTTGTTTAAGGGATTCCTCAAACATCTGTTTGAATGATTGCTCATCAGCGGCGCTAGCATCTGTTTTCCCGTTTCCTGATGTCTGTCCGGGTGATGGTGGCGTTGAATGTATATCATCCGGGGTGCGGGAGCCGTTCTCTTCAATGGTGGTTGTCATGGCTGATTGGGACCTCATTGGCTGGAGCATTGTCAATTTTGATAAACCCGTAAAAAGTCCATCCATGGTCTTTTTACTTCATGGAAAATGAAAAGCATGATTCCCACTTTCCTTACAAATCAATAACTTGCGGTACAAGCCATTGATTTGTACACCCATCCATGGGCGCGTTGATGACTTTATAGAAAATCATCAATTCAGCGTGTGTCTTTGGAACAGCGGGCAAGTCTCCTGCGTTCCATGATGGCGAGCATTCTATCCACAACCTCGTCGATTCGCATCGTGGTTGAATCAATACGGACGGCATCTTCAGCTTGCTTCAGCGGTGAATGTGTACGTTCGGCATCCTGAGTATCACGCATTCTGATGTCGGTCAGAATATCGTCAAGGCTAACCTCGGTTCCAAGCGCCTGCAACTGTAACCAGCGTCGGCGTGCGCGTTCCCTGAGGGATGCTGTGAGAAAAAACTTAGCTTTGGCATCAGGCAATACCACTGTCCCGATATCCCGACCATCCATCACACAACCATGGTCAGCCAATTGTTTTTGAATTTTCAGGAGATGTGTGCGTACTTGTGGCATGGCGGCAACCATGGATGCGCTTGCTCCAACTTTTTCGTCCCGAAGCCTGTCCGACCAGTTTTCACCAGCCACAAAGATTCCACATCCCCGCCACTCCATATCCTTCAAACACGTATCCAGCACTTCAAGTACCGAGGTTTCCGAAGTGATGTCCGCACCCTGTTGTTCCGCACAGTAAGCGGCATAGCGATACAAGAGACCTGTGTCGAGTACCGGCAGGTTCAATCTGGCCGCGAGCATTGCAGCGACTGCTCCTTTGCCGGAACCTGAGGGACCATCGATGGCAATTTTTAACCCTGCGGATGGAATCCACCGGGCCACTATGCCGCCCACCGCATATTCATGCCCATGGCTTGTGCTAACGGCACGAAGTCCGGAAAACTGGTGGCAATGGCGGCAGCATGCTGAATAGTAATCTCATCCGTGGCCCGTTGCGCGGCTACCGCCATCGCCATGGCAATCCGGTGATCGCCACGGGCATCAATGGTGACGCCTCCCGTCAATTGCCCACATCCCTGGATGCGCAAGCCACATGCCTGTTCCTGAACCGCTGCGCCGCAGGCTGAAAGCGCTGTCGCCATGGCAGCAATACGGTCGGATTCCTTGACGCGCAATTCTTCCGCTTCCTCAAGGATGAATTCACCATCGGATAGTGCTGCGGCGACAAACAGGATCGGAAATTCATCAATGGCATCGGCAATGTCATTCGGATTCACACGGATTCCGTTCATGGCACCGTGGCACACGGAAATGTCCGCGACTGGTTCTTCACCTACGGCGCTTTCATTTTCTACAGATATGGCTGCACCCATATCACCAAGAATTCGTCGCCAACCATCACGGCGCGGATTGATGCCAATACCATTCATGCTTATTTCAGAACCATCAACAATACCGGCAGCTACGGCAAAAAATGCGGCTGACGAGGGGTCTGCCGGTATATGAATGGGGTGATTCGGAGCAGTGAGTTCTCCCATGGGGTTCAGGCTGATACTGACGTCGTCCAGTATATTCAGGGGTTGCCCAAACAGTGGCAGCATGCGTTCAGTGTGGTCGCGGGATGGTTTAGGCTCCCGCACGCGGGTCTCTCCCTCGGCATAAAGGCCCGCCAGTAAAATACAGGATTTGACCTGTGCACTGGCGACTTTGGAAACGTGATGGATACCCTTCAGGCTGCCGCCATCAATGGATAATGGCAGGAGGTTGCCGCCATCGTGGCCCTCAATATGCGCTCCCATGCGCCGTAGCGGTTCCGTGACGCGCCGCATGGGGCGCGTACGCAGTGACGCATCGCCGGTCACCGTGCTGGTAAAGGGTTGGCCGGCCAATACGCCCGTCATCAGGCGTGCGCAGGTACCGGAATTGCCCGCATCCAGTACGCTTTGTGGTTGTTTCAGGCCGTATAATTCCGCGCCATGAATGCGCAGGTCTGTTTTTGCTTCGTTCAGCCATTCCATGCGTATGCCCATCTGCTCAAACATGTGCAACGTGGCAAGGTTGTCCTCGCCGGGCAGGAAACCGTGGATTTCGCTGATACCACCGGCCAGTGAGGCCAGTATCATGGCACGGTGAGAGATGGATTTGTCACCGGGGACAATGACTTCTCCGGAGAGTGACCTCTTGGCTGGTCCTGCGATCAGTGTGTCGTGCGCACCTTCACTCACGCGAATCCTCATGTCCGACCAACCATTTATCACGGGCCTGCTTGGCCTGCCGGAATTCGGCCAGTAAGCGGTCGCCATCGCCAGCTTCCAGCGCAGTTCTCAGTTCACCCAGTTCCGCCTGCAGGGCATCCAGTTTGTGCAGCAGGGATGTCCTGTTACATAGGGCAATATCGCGCCACATTTCGGGGGAAGAGGAAGCGATGCGGGTAAAATCCCTGAATCCGCCGGAGGCAAAATGAAATGGATCATGGTTCCCGTTTCCCTGTTTGCGTACAGCGTTGACCAGAGCAAAAGCAGCCAGATGCGGAAGATGACTGACCGCAGCCAGAAAGTCGTCATGGTCGGCGGCATCCATACACATCACATCGCTGCCGGTAGTTTGCCACATGTCCTGAATGTCTTGTACTGCTTCCGGGCGGGTTTCCTTTATGGGGGTCAACACGCACAGGTGGTTGTCAAACAGTTCCGCGAACGAAGCGTCCACGCCGGAATGCTCCGTGCCGGCAATCGGATGCGCGGGTACGAACCGCGACATTTGACTGGCCGACAATTGTTTTCGTGCCGTGTCAATGGCGTGCTGTTTGGTACTGCCCGCATCGGTGATCAGGCAATGCTCCGGAAGCGTGCCGGTCATTTCAGCGAATATGGCATCGTAGGCGCACATGGGCGCGCTAATAAGCACGATATCCGCATCTTTTACGGCCATGGGAATGCTGGTGGTAAAATCATCCACCACACCCAACTCCTGTGCATGTTTTAAGTGCTCCGGATTGCGGCCTGCGCCTGTGATGTGCTCAACAGCATTTGCCCGGCGCAGGGCACGCGCCAGCGAACCGCCGATCAGGCCCACGCCGATAATGGCCAGTTGTTTAATGCGGAATTGAGTCACTGGATATGCCTCATAATCTTGTCTGTTTCCATCATAAACCGTGTATTTTCCTTCTCTGTACCCACCGTAATGCGCATATAGTCGGGCATGCCATAGGGAGCAAGCGGACGCGGGATGATGCCTGTGTTTTCAAGCGCCTGCAAAATTTCCATGCTGCGGGGATGTTTGAGCAGCACAAAGTTCCCGTGCGATTTTCCTCCCAGAAGGCTGTGCTCCGCTAGAAAGTCTTGCAATTTCTCCCGCTCATCCAGCGTGACTTTTACCTTATTAAGTATCCAATCCGTGTCATCCAGTGCTGCATGCGCCGCCTTCTGGGCAAGCAGATTGACATTGAAGGGTTCACGGAAACGATTGATGAGCGCAAGTGTTTCGGCATCGCCAACCCCATAACCCACGCGCAGACCTGCCAACCCGTATGCCTTGGAAAAGGTTCGGCAAGTGACCAGTCCGGGATGAGCAAGTCGACCGATGGAATCGCCAATCGTTGCCGATGTGTATTCGTAATAAGCCTCGTCCAGTACCACAACAACATGGCGTGGCAGTTGATCGAGAAATACCTGAATGGCGGCAAGATCATGCAGCGTGCCGGTGGGGTTGTTTGGGTTGGCCATGCAAAGAATACTGGTTCGGTCCGTTACGGCGCGGGCCATCGCATCCAGGTCGTGGGAAAGACCGTCGGCCTCCGGCACGGCGATACCGCTTGCACCTGCCGCAACCGCCGCCAGCGCATACACGATAAAAGCGTGCTCGGAATACACCACTTCATCTCCAGGCCCGGCAAACGTGCGAATGATCAGTTCCAGCACTTCGTTGGATCCGTTGCCGAGCAGGATGTTTTCCGGTTTGACGCCATGTTTGTCCGCCAGTGCGGCTTTGAGTTCTCCTGCGTCCCCGTCAGGATAGCGATGCACCTTGCCAGCATGGTTACGGATAGCTTCAATGGCTTTGGGTGAGGGACCATGCGGATTTTCGTTGGAAGCCAGTTTAATGGCCGAAGCCAATCCTTTCTCTTGCAATAATTGTTCCACGGGTTTCCCTGGAATGTAGGGGTGCAGGGATGCGCATTGCTGTACAGCGCGCCGGGACCAGTCGATATTCATTAATTCGTTTTCAACTCCTGAGAAAATCACAGACGCCTACTTTAGCAGACCCGCAAGAATATACAGCTACCAGAATGCCTGAAATTCATTGTCTGGAATCAAAAAAAGACACACGACACGCATTGTCGTACCATGCCGCACTATCTCCTCTGGAAGACATTTAGTCATAGGAGGCCAGCATGGCAGTTCGACGCAGAAGAAGGATTTCAACGCCAGTCATCGACGCCCAGGATGAATATCACGCCCTGATTGACACATGGATGCTGCACATGCTGCTCGGCAGCGTTGTGGCCTTTCGCGGTTTCTTTGATATGAAGCGTGGATTTGTCGACAGCAAAGTCTCGGACAAAGATCAAAGGGCCATTACAACTATACGGAACCTTGCTCCGGGAGACTTCGCCGCTGTGAAAAAACGGCTGGCAATATTGAGTCAGGATGCAACGGCGGAAACACTTATCGCGGGTCTGAAAGAGGAATGCGCCATCAAGGGCAATCAACCGGCAGCCTGCATCGGATTTGCTGCATGAGAATATACCTCCATAAATGAAACGCTCAATAGAAAAGGTGTGACCTAGATCCTGCAAACTGATTGGCCTATAAAGGTGGAAAAGGTAGACTCCTCAATGAGTTAGCCACTCAATAAAAAACCAATGGAAAAGGGGACGCTTCCCTTTACAATGGAAAAGGGGACGCTTCCCTTTAACTGGAAGCGAAAAGCTGCGGGTCGACAATTCTTCAATGTTGTCC
>JAUZQZ010000020.1 GCA_030950745.1 Mariprofundaceae bacterium
GATGAGCGGCAATCCCACTTTGAGTCCATTTTCGGGGTGGAATGAGGTGCATGGTGGTTCCATGGACCGAAATTCCAGCTCGGAAATGGGCCGAAGTGGGGAAGCCGATTGCCGCTCATGAGTTTTGCAAGTGGCTCAATAGATGGGCATAATCATTGGTGACGAAAGGATCGATAGAAAAAATATCGGATTCACACCTGAACCCTCGTTACTGTAAAGGAGGAAAACGATGAAACTTGATCCAGTTTGCGGCATGACCGTTGCCGAAGATAGCGAGCATGCACGTACCTTCCGGGGCGTGGACTACCGTTTCTGCAGTTCCCGTTGTCTGGAAAAGTTCAACGAGAATCCTGACAATCATCTCGGTGATGACTGCACCCATGACCCGGTCTGTGGTATGAAAGTCAGCCGCACCTCACGTAATCATATAAAACACGCTGACCATGATTACTATTTCTGTTCGGAGCACTGCGTAGAGAAATTTTCAGCCGACCCGGCCGCATTTGAGGGTAAGGATCATGTTTGTGAACATAAACACACCGTAAAATCTGCCGTAACCGGAAATCCGGAAGCAATGTATTTCTGTCCGATGTGCCCCGGCCAGGAGCAGAAAGGCCCGGGCATATGTAAATCATGCGGTATGGCGCTGGAACCTGCGGCAGCACCGGTATTGTCACAAAAAACTGAATACTTTTGTCCGATGCATCCTGAAGTCATCAGTGATACGCCCGGTTCCTGTCCGAAGTGTGGCATGGCGCTGGAGCCACGTACGATAACGGCTGAGAAAAGTAACCCCGAACTGGACGACATGAATCGCCGTTTCAAACTCAGCACTTTACTGGCTGTGCCTGTATTTGTGCTGGCTATGGTGGCCGATCTTGCACCTTCGTTACTACCTGCCGGACTTGGAATGGGCACAGTGCAATGGATTGAATTTGTGCTGGCTACACCGGTCATCCTCTGGGGCGGCTGGCCGTTCTTCGAGCGTTTCGCGCTATCCATCAAAACATGGAATCTGAACATGTTCACGTTGGTCGGCCTTGGTATCAGTGTGGCCTGGATCTACAGCGTCGTTGCGCTGTTGCTGCCGGAAATATTCCCGCCACTGATGCAGATGGAAGGTGGTCTCGTCGATGTATACTTCGAGGCCGCAGCAGTAATAACAACGTTGGTACTTCTCGGTCAGGTACTCGAGTTACGTGCCCGATCGCGTACCAACGAAGCAATCAAACTGCTGCTCGGCATGGCGCCAAAAACAGCCCGGCGCGTAAATACGGACGGCTCTGAAGTCGATGTGCCAATGGAAGAGGTACAGGCAGGCGACATCTTGCGCATTCGCCCCGGTGAGAAGGTGCCCGTAGATGGTGTCGTGACCGAGGGTGAGGGCCATGTCGATGAATCAATGGTGACAGGGGAGCCAATTCCAGTAGAGAAATTTGCCGGAGAAAAATTGATTGGTGCTACAGTCAATGGTAATGGCTCGCTACTGATGCGGGCCGAAAAGGTAGGCGCAGATACGCTGTTGTCACAAATCGTAAACATGGTCGCCGAGGCCCAGCGTTCGCGGGCACCAATCCAGAAGATGGCTGACACCGTCGCTGGCTATTTTGTACCAGTCGTGGTCGGCGTTGCCCTGATCGCCTTCACTGTATGGTTTTTTATCGGGCCGGAGCCACGGTTGGCGCATGCCATCATTAATGCAGTGGCTGTGCTGATTATCGCCTGCCCCTGCGCCTTGGGACTGGCTACACCGATCTCCATCATGGTCGGTACCGGCCGTGGTGCTACTGTCGGCGTGCTGATCAAGAACGCTGAAGCGTTGGAAATTATGGAGAAAGTGGATATGGTCGTAGTCGACAAAACCGGCACCGTAACCGAAGGCAAACCAACTTTAACTACTGTCCAGGCAATCGGGAAAATGACTGAAGATGAAGTGTTGCTTCTGGCTGCCAGTATTGAACGGGCCAGTGAGCATCCTCTGGCGGAGGCCATTGTTCGTGCAGCAACAGCACAGGCTTTGGAATTACAATCAGTTGAGAATTTTGCGGCAGCAACCGGCAAGGGTGTGCGCGCCACAGTGGGAGGCCGCGCCATTCTGCTGGGTAATGTAAAACTGATGCAGGATAACAACATTGAAACAGACGCTTCCCTGGATGAAGTAGAGGCGCACCAGCGTAGTGGTGAAACGGTCATGTATGTTGCCGTGAATGGACAACTTGCGGGCCTGCTGGGAGTTTCCGATCCGATCAAAGCGTCCACACCCGATGCCATCAAGGCGTTGCACGAAGAGGGCATCGAAGTGATGATGCTGACCGGGGATAATCACAATACCGCAGCCGCCGTAGCAGCAAAACTGGGTATTGACCGTTTTGAGGCGGATGTCCTGCCCGATCAGAAGGCGGCAGTAATCAAACAACTACAGGATGAAGGAAAAACTGTAGCCATGGCGGGTGACGGTATCAACGATGCGCCGGCATTGGCGCAGGCGCACGTCGGCATTGCCATGGGCACCGGTACCGACGTGGCCATGGAAAGTGCCGGGGTCACTCTTGTCAAAGGTGAGCTAACCGGCATTGTACGCGCTCGCAGACTATCGCACGCAACGATGAAGAACATCCGCCAAAATCTGTTTTTTGCCTTTATATACAATTCGCTCGGGGTGCCAATTGCTGCCGGGGTGCTGTATCCTGTATTCGGACTTCTATTGTCGCCGGTAATTGCCGCAGCGGCGATGAGTTTCAGTTCGGTATCCGTGATTACCAATGCGCTCAGGTTGCGCAGTGCGAAACTGTAGGAATAACTCCGTATCAATGCGAACATGTGACATGAGGCATGCCGGGCAAACCCGTAAGCGAAGTGCCCCGTGACGAAGAAGCAAGGTAGTATTTCGCACGGGTGCGCGGTCGAACCCGAATCCCTGCCGGCCTCAAAGATCATCCCGGCGATGAGCTCGCCGCTGGCTTCCATTTTCGGCAGCGGTTTTCTGGTAATCGTCCCCATTCTGGCCAGCAGCGTGGGCCCCTATTCCGTATTGGCGATACTTGTGGTGGCCTTTGTTGCTTTCCATACCGGCGCGGTTGTACGCCACAATATTCTATGTGCCGAGCCTGTACTGGCAGCGGGCCGAAAACGCATGACGCTCACACTGGAACGCCTGTCGGATAGTGCTCTCGTTGCGGCCTATGTCGTATCGGTATGTCTCTATATTCACATCATGAGCACCTTTGTTCTCAGTGCTTTTTCCATGGATTCAAGCTTCAACAAAAGCCTGCTTACCACGCTGGTAATAGGGCTGATCACCGCTATCGGTGTCATGGGCGGCCTGAAGCCGCTGGAAAAGCTGGAGAGCTGGGCCTTATACGCGACAATGCTCATCCTGGCCCTGCTATTGGGTGGATTCGCCATTTATGACATTAACAGTTTTCTGGACGTGGGGTATTTTGTACTACCGGCCATGCCACAACGCTCCGCCTGGGAAATGGTAACCATCGTGGCAGGCACCCTGATCGTCGTACAGGGTTTCGAGACCCCTCGCTATCTTGGCCAACGCTTCGATACCTGGACGCGAATACGGGCCTCGCGGTGGTCACAATATATTTCGCTCACGGTCTACGTCGCTTTTGTCGCCCTGGCGCTACCCGTTGTGCACGTCCTGAACGGAGAATATACGGCGAATAGTCTGATTCGGATTACTGCAGCGGTCGCGGCACTGTTGTCAACGCCACTCATTGTCGCTGCTGGCCTGTCGCAGTTTTCTGCTGCGGTGGCGGACACCATGGCGGCTGCGGCAAATATGGAAGAGGTCACGCATAGCCGTATGAGCCAACGCTGGGGCTATCTGCTGGTCGGCGGCACAGCCATGGCGCTTGCCTGGTCGGGGTCGACATTTGAAATTGTTACCCTGGCATCACGGGCTTTCGCACTGTATTACCTGTTACAGTGCTTCGTGGGCTTCACGGTGTGCCAAAACCACCGCGAACGGGCAAGGTTTATCCTCGTAGCACTGGCATTGCTCTTTGTTCTCGTGTTTGCCGTCCCTGCCGGATGATCGGTCATGAAAAATAAGGAGAGTATTAAATGATTGAGGTTACATTGGCAGGCGCGCTGATTGCGGGCTTATTGTCCTTCCTGTCGCCCTGTGTATTGCCGTTGGTGCCAGCCTACCTGTCGTATATTTCAGGCGTGTCGGTTAGCGAACTGCGTCAGCAGGATGGAAATTCGACACTGATTCGACGACGTGCTTTGCTCCAGTCATTGTGGTTTGTGGCTGGGTTCAGTCTGGTTTTTATCGCACTTGGCGTATCGGCAACACTGTTGGGCCAATGGCTGCTGACTCATATGAACGTGCTCGGCAAAATTGCCGGCGCCATCATTGTGACATTCGGACTGCATTATACAGGCCTGATACGCATCCCCCTGCTAATGATGGATGCCCGCTTTGAGGCCAAAGGCGTGAATGCCCGGCATGGCATTGGCGCTCTGGTACTGGGGGCTGCTTTTGCCTTTGGATGGACGCCCTGTATCGGCCCCATTCTTGGCGCCATTCTCGCCGTTGCAGGCATTCAGGCTGAGTTATCACGTGGTATTGTCCTGCTTACAGTCTATTCACTCGGGCTTGCGATTCCGTTTTTACTGGCGGCGTTTGCCACGGATTCATTTTTGCGTTGGTCGCAGAATTTCAAGCAGCATCTGGCGGTAGTTGAAAAGATATCCGGCCTATTGCTTATTGTGGTTGGTGTTCTCATTTTTCTAGGCAGTTTCAGTATGGTTTCCGGCTGGTTGATTGACTGGTTTCCGGCGCTGGCTGATATCGAAGGCGTATTTGGTCCTGCGGCGCAATAACATGCCGAAAGAAAAACAAATACCCAGCGGCAAAAGCCTGACAAGGGTGGACCGGCTGATAGCCGGATACACGAGAAAATCAGGCACCGTGACCCATCCGGACCCTGAAATTACCGAATCGATCAGGCTCGGTCTGGCCAGGAATATGGATGAAGTCGGCAAGTTGCTCTGCCCTTGCCGCTTTTACCCGGACAAAGCCGAGGAAGTGAAGCACCGGACATGGATATGCCCCTGCGATGACATGCAGGTGTACAAATACTGTCATTGCCTGCTATTTACAACCGAAGAGGGATTGCCTATCACGGAATATTTACCTGAAAACCATGAAGGACGCGATGCCTATGGCGAGGTGAAGGATCCGACGCCGGATCAGGGGCGCTTGCTGAAGCATCATGCGGCTGAGCGCGAAGAAGAACGCCGGAGGCATCTAAGTTGAAAGCATTTCTCACCCATCCAATGAGCAGTCCGCGAACTCTATTTCTGCATGGTCTGATTGGCGCTGCTATAGGTATTGTTGTTTTGCATCCATTAACGAAGGCCGTCTACTGGTTTGAATTCAGGGATCACCTGAACGCGGATGCCGATAGCCTGTGGCTTTTTCTGCTGCACCGTTTTGAAACAGCCTTCTCGTTTGAAATGGTGCCCATGACGCTTATTTTTGCATTGATTGGCGGAGGCATCGGCCTGGCCTTCGCTTATTATCATCTGGCATTGCTTCGACAGCACCAGACCATCCTTAATCTGGAGAATGAACTGTCTGAAAACCTGCCTTCGCTTATTCGTTCAGGAGAAAGTGAGCGTTTGGAGTTCAAGTCCTCCGTGCGTTGGGATTTCCGTCAGGAGCGGGCCAATAAGGCATTGGAAGCCGTTATCGCAAAATCAATGGCGGGGTTTATGAACCACAATGGAGGCAGTTTGCTTGTGGGCGTTTCCGACGCCGGGGATATCGTCGGCTTGCAGGATGACTATAAAACGTTCAAGCATAAAAACAGGGGTCGAAATTAAAGACACCGTTGTACTACTCGGGGTATTAATATGAAAAAAAGGAGAAACAATGCGTAAAAAAGCAATAAACGGACTTATATTAGCCGGTATCACACTGGCTGGCTGTAACACGGACACGACAAACAGCAGTCAGACGGAAACAGGCGCCGCTTCCACGGCGGCTGTAAGCACGCCGGACCCAATACGGGGAGCATCGCTGTTTGCCACCAATTGCGCAGCCTGTCACGGTCAGGAAGGTATGGGGAGCGATCAGGGGCCACCGCTTATCCACCGTATCTATCAACCCTCTCACCATGATGACTTTGCCTTCTACCGCGCTGTAAGCGGAGGCTCACGTCAGCACCACTGGCAATTCGGTGATATGCCGCCTGTCCCTGGCGTTAGCGTTAAAGATACAGCGGACATCATTGCCTATGTGCGCCAGCAACAAAGACGGGCCGGAATTGAATAGTGCTAACCACAACATGAGTAAAGCCACACGCAGAGCCTCACAGGCAGTTCGGATCAAGGCACGGTGCGCAGGGAATGGTGCATCTCTTGCCAAGCGCCGTAACGCGGAGCCGGGTCGCCTGTGGGGCTCCCTCCGGGCGAGCCGCTGGGCGGCCATCCGCAGTGTTGTTGTTAGTACGAAACCTCTCATGTTTGCATTGACCCTGTTACTGGTTTCATGTGGCAGCTCCAGCAATCCGGTTGTCGGCAAGGGCGATGCGTTCCCCATGGTGAAGTTACATGACCTTTCAGGAAATATCGTTTACAGCCGTGAATTATTCAAAGGTAAGGTCATTGTATTTAATATCTGGGCAACCTGGTGCCCACCCTGCCGCAAAGAAATGCCGGACTTGTTGCGGTTGAGCCAGATACTGCCAAAAGAACGTTTTATGGTTGTCGCCTTGTCCGTGGATAAAAACCTTGATGATGTCAAAACCTTCGTTCACGAACATGGATTGACCTTTCCTGTCTTCTGGGATGAAGGCGGTGCTTCAATTGCCACACCAAAACTGGGTGTATTCAAATATCCGGAAACGCTGGTCATGAACCGGGAAGGAAGAGTCGTCACCAAGGTGATCGGCGCTTACCCATGGGCTCGAGAAGATACCGTTAAGGCACTAAAACACATTGCCAAATACGGCGATATCCCCAAGGAATAAGCATGCATTCTCGCTTGGCATGGAAAATTGGAGTCTGGCTCGCACTGGTATTTGCACTGGTTGCATACGTTGGGTGGCATATGACCCAGGACTTCAACACACTGCATCAAAAGGCCCTGCTGATTGAAGAAGTCAATCATGAAAGTCACCATCTACATGAACTGGAAATGAATCTGGTGCATACGGTTACGCCTGTCCGTTCATTTCTAATCAATGGCGACTGGCGTCAACGGAAAACATTTAAAGTAAACCGTACTGCCATGCTGGCACTCCTTCACCAGGAATATTTCAAGCAATCCATCAGCCTGCAACTTACCCGGGCATTGGAGGCCATTACATCCAGAGCCAAACAGGTATTCTCTTTACCGTTTCCTTCCGGCAACCTTGAAGGTCCAATCCTTATGCATGAGATTGATAACATCGTAGACAAGGCATCAAAAGACCTGTCTGCAAGACATCACGAACTGGATCAAAGCGTGAATGCAGCCATGCGTATGGTGTCCGGCATACGCATAGATATGCGGAATGATTTTCTATTTTCTATTCTTGGCCTGTTTGTATTGCTTGTGGGATTAAGTTCCTACCTTTACTTGCACATGGTCCATCCGCTTGTACATCTGCGACACGAACTGAAAAAAATCAGCAATGGTGACTTTAATATTCATTGTCCTGAACTCCCCATGGATGAACTGGGCGAACTGGCTCTCGCCTGCAACCTGATGGGAGAAGCCCTACAAGAGCGTGAAACCAAACTGAATCATGCTCGTAGCATCACCGCACACCACGAAAAAATGCGCGCACTGGGACTGATGGCTGCGGGCATCGCTCATGAAGTAGGCAACCCGCTGGCAGGAGCATCGGTTTCTCTCGAAACAGCATTGCGTAAACTGGATCGGGGACAAAGTGAAGATGCTGCAGAACGCGTACGGATGGCCATGAGTGAATTGTCACGCACGGAAACAATTATTCGTGACATCCTCGATTATGGAAAAGTAGGAATTGAGTCAGAACTAATGCATATTGATATTGAGGCCGTGGCCCAAAGTGCAGTGACGCTGGCACGCATGTCCCCACACCGAAACCGAATGAAACTTGAAACTATATTCAGAGCATCTCCAACGCCAGTGAAGGCCAACGCATCCATGTTACGTCAGGTACTGGTTAATCTACTGCTAAATGCCATGGATGCTTGTGTGGAAGATGGTTGTGTGGAGTTGGTGACTGAAAATCTGGATGGTGGCATAGCGCTGGGCGTACGTGATAATGGCTCCGGTATTCCTCCAGAACTTCAGGAGGAAATCTTCAAGCCCATGTTTACCACCAGGCAAACCAGCTCGGGAAGCGGGATCGGGCTTGCCATCAGCCGGGAATTGATGGAACGCATGTATGGCCGACTCGAACTGGTGTACAGCAATCAAAGTGGCAGCCATTTCCAAGCATGGTTGCCATCAGGAAGCGTAATATGAAAATACTTGTTGTCGAAGATGAACACCATATCCGACAGGGTATCGTAGAAATTCTGGCTGAAGAAGGCTATAAAATGCTGGAAGCAGATAGCCTGCAAGCCGCCTGTGATCAACTTTCCGACAAGAATGTGGATGCGGTCCTAAGTGATATCCGCCTGCCCGATGGTGACGGTTTTGATCTTCTACAAACATTGAAAACCATGAACAATCCCCTCCCATGCATTCTGATGACGGCATTCGGCAATCGTGATCTGGCTGAACAAGCGCTCAGAAATGGCGCTTATGATTATATATCCAAACCCATTCGTTTCGATGAACTGCTGGCAAGATTGATGCGTCTCAAAGAGAAGCTTGAACTGGAACGGCGGCTGGAAAACATGGCCACTATTTTACGGGATGAAGGGGAACTGGCTTCCATGGGCAACTCATCAGCCATGCGCCATGTTCGCTATCTGGCAGCCAAAGCCACCACTATTCGATCACCGGTGCTGATTCAGGGAGAAAGAGGCGTAGGCAAGAGAAGGCTGACAGGGCTTATCCATATGACAGATGAACACGGCAACGAACCTTTTGTCCAGTTCAATTGTTCATCCACTCCTGACGAGATGATGGAAAGTGAACTGTTTGGTTATAAGCAGGGGGCACTTCCCGGCACCAATCAGGACCATGAAGGCCGGCTGTCTACAGCGGGCAAAGGAACATTGTTTCTGGATGAAATTAGTGAGTTACCACTGATCATACAGTCCAAGTTATTGCATGTGCTGGATAATGGCCACTTCCAGCCGTTGGGTGATACGCAGCAACATCCATTCCATGCCCGGATTATTACCACCACCAACAAAGATCTCAGGGATGAAACCCGGCAGGGTCGCTTCCGTGAAGATTTATACTTTTGTCTGGATGTTCTCCACATACACATCCCACCTTTGCGGGAACGGCGAGATGACATTGCACCCCTGGCCACTTCTCTGTTGGAAAAACTTACCGTGGATAAATCAATCCAGGTTGATCCTCTGGATACACAGCAGCTCCTGTGGCTACAGGCGCAGGATTGGCCCGGCAATGCACGCGAGTTGAGAAATACACTGGAACGGGCGTTACTTCTGGCTAATGATGGCAAACTGAATATTCCACCACGGGAAACACACACAGGCGGAAGAAGAATGGGACTGGCAGAGGCAACGATCAATTTTGAGCGTAGTTTAATTATGCAGACAATTGAGGTTTTTAACGGCGACAAGGAAAAGGCAGCCGGACGTCTGGGGATTGGTCTTTCTACTCTGTACCGCAAGCTGGAGGAGTAATTTCCCATATGTGGGAATTATAATTGACAATATTCTTAAATATGGGATTTAAGACTCCAGCTTGAACAGTAAGCAATGTCTAATATTAACGCCTAACACACCGTTTTTAATAATTTTTTTTATGTTTACCACTATTCCTATGTTGTATGTAGCAAAATGCCACACATTCAGATGCAAAATATTGACTCCATGGCCTGTTCTCCACAGTCTCCTCCCGGTCCTCTCGAAGGAATTCATGTTTTCCCTGCTTACATACCAGCCTAAGTAATAAATGGGTAATAAATGGTTAGAGCAGGTCGAAGGGAAGCATGGAAACAGGGGAGGAGATAAAACATAGGCTCAACCTGCTTTACTGAGCCATATTAATTAAATTCGGAGGAACATAAATACTATGAAGAAAATGATTCTTACAACTGCTGCCTTCGCTCTGGTTGCGGTATCCAGCATCGCGCTGGCACCGACCAAGGCTGAGGCATTTCCGGCATTTGCACGTCAGACAGGTGCATCCTGCCTGTCCTGCCATTTCCAGACCTTCCCGGCGTTGAACGCCTTTGGCCGCGCATTCATGATGGGTTCATTCACCGATGTCGGTGATCAGGCTCTGGTTGAGGACGACAACTTGTCGATCCCGGCTGTATTAAACGCCTCATTCGAGGTGCGTGCCGGCGCTACAAACACAGACGTCACAGGCCAGGCATCCACCACTACCTACAATATCCCGGATGCTGCACGCCTCTTTGTAGCCGGTCGTATCGGCTCCAATACCGGTGCGATTATCATGTTCACAGGTGGACAGAACAAGATGCCAAACGGCGTGGACATGAACATGGGTCCGACACCGGTGTGGATGCTGCTGAACTCCTGGGACGTAGGCGACTTCAAGATCGGTCTGGGTGCCCATAAGAGCCCATGGGGCGGCTCCAACGTCATGGAGGTGTCCAACGTGTTCGGCCACCGCAGTGACAAGCTGGGCGGCCAGGATCTTTCCGCCATCACCAATGCCGGCTTTACCAAGATGACTACCGGTATCGGCGCATGGATTGGCAACGACCTCGGTTACATCCAGTTTTCGCTGGTCGCGCCTGCGGCTGCAACCACAGGCAATACCAACGTCGGTGGCAGCTTCGGCAAGCTCGTGCGCGTCGTAGCTACACTGGATGTTGGCGGCTGGGATACGCTGATCGGCTTCGGCAGCGTGACCGGAAGCGCCGGCAAGGGACCAAGCGTGGTTATTGGAGGAATATCACCAAACCAGACGCTGGACTCTACACGTGTTCCCATGGATATTAAGTTTATCGATGCGCAGATGCAGGGCGATGTGGGTGACATGAGCGTCGGCGTCTATGGCGACTGGGCACATGCCAAGGGCAAGACCAGCACGGCGAACCAGGGTAACTTCTACGGTGATAGTCTGGGCACCAACACGGCCGGCAACAAGTTCGA
>JAUZQZ010000021.1 GCA_030950745.1 Mariprofundaceae bacterium
ATCGTTACGGTTGCGCCACGCATGGCATAGCCAATACCTTTAATGCGTAGCTGATGCACGGTGTTGTTGTATTGTATGCTCAAGTCCTTTGTGAGCTTGCGCTTGTGGTGGATGGAGAAGATGAGATCCAGTTCTTCCTCACTATGCAAAACCGGGCGGTGGGCATCTTCATCGGAAGCTGCTTTGACAGCAAATTTACGGTTGTGCTTCTGCATGTATTCCAACAGGAAGCTGTTGCCTTCCTCCATGCTGGAAATACCTGCCAAACGCATCTCTTTGATAAGCCTGTCCTGCAATGTTTGGTTCGCCCGTTCAACCCGTCCTTTGGCTTGGGGCGAGCGGGCTTTGATCCCTTCAATATCCAGTGTTTTCAAGGCTCGGCCAAACTGGGTTATTTGTGTACCGGACACGGGATCCTCTGTGTTGATCGTAAAGATGCTATGCCTGTCCGAATAAAGGGCTACAGGTCGCCCATGATGCTTCATATAACGCCTTAGACTGGTCATGTAGGCCTCGGTTGTTTCTGATGGCGAGAACTGTAAATCCAGCAACCTACTGGTGGCATCATCGATGAAAACAATCAAAGTACATTTTGGAGCGCGTCCTTCAAACCAGTCATGCGGGGAGCCATCTATTTGCACCAACTCACCGATACGTGGACGGCGCTCGCGCATCGGGTGGTTACGCTGATGTCGCTTACACTTGGGTGTCCACACACCAGACTCAATCATCCATTGGCGAAGCGTTTCTATGGATACAGTGATGCCATGATGTTCCGCCAGTTTCTCTGACGCAAATGTCGGCCCAAAATCCGGATAGTGTTGCTTCACCAGTGCAATGGCCCGTTGTTTCACTTCTGCACGGATTCTACGATTGCTGACTTTGCCTCGATTGCCATGCACCAAAGCATGGCAATCGTGCAGGCGATACTCATTGCTTATGCGTCTGACTTGCCTAGTGCTCAGCCCCATGCGCTTAGCCGCTTCTTTTTGTTTGATATAACCGTCGATGTAGAGGCGCATAACCTCTGAACGAGATTGTTCCTGTGGGCTCATGTGTAAGATCTCCGCTTTCATAAAACACCTCTCGGCCGAAACCTAAAGAGGACATTTCTACTTTGCTAAAAGCGGACACTTTCATTTTGCACCTACAGTCAGATAAAAATCGGTTGTTCACGGCCCAAGCTTACATTAGCGTAGTTCCCGAAATGAAAGGCAGGTTGGCTCACTCCGCTTTACGGCAGTTGGTACTGGCACTGTTACTGCTGTCCTCTGCGTTACCATCGATCCAGGCGGTATTTGCCTGCGATCTCATGGGCGGCAAGATACAAACGGTATGTTGCTGCAAAGGCCACCAGGGTGCGGCGGGCTGCGAAAAGGGGGGTGGATGTAGCGGCCACAACGCCACTCCGGCTTCGGGTTGCTGTGCAACGTCCTACCTTTACCAACCGGCTATAAACGCAACCGCCGTACCGGCATCGCAATCTTTCCAGGTACTTTCGTCCGATGCGTCGCAGCCTCTGCCTGCGCTGCTTTCGTCTTTGCCTGCGCATGATGTGCCAGTCAACCTGCAATCAGGGCCATACTCCAACCTTTCGCCTCCGTGGCGGCCAGGAACTCAAACTTACCTTTTGACTCACCGACTCCGCATTTAATACCTCCATTTCCTTTTTTGTGCTGTGAGCTTGGTTTTGCCATGCGCGCGCTTGATGTGCGCCTTGTGGTTCTTAAATCCAGTCGAAACATATACACATTGAATCGGAGGTGTTTTTATGGGGTGTTTACCCTGCTATAAAAGGTGGATACAGCTTGGGTTTGCTGCCGCCCTGTTCATGTCTTCGTGGCATGTGGCGCTGGCAGCCGATGATACGGGCCATTTATTTAACAACGCGCAACAAATTACGGCTACACAATTGGTCAAGGCTGTACTGGTTCGCAACCCTGGCTTGAGCGCCATGCGCTCGGCAGAAGATGCCGCCAGCGCCGTGGTGACGCCGGCTGGTTCGCTGGATGACCCGACGCTGGCCTATACGCTGGCGCCACGGACCATCGGCGGTTACCGAACGCCGGGCGGCAAATTCCGCAATTTCAACCAGAGCATCACGCTGTCGCAGGCGATTCCCTGGCCCGGCACGCTGGATCTGCGCGGCAAGATCGCAACCGCGGAAGCCGAGTCGGTGACGCAGAAGCTCGCCGACTTTCGGTTGCAACTGGCCGAGCGCACGCGCGCCGCCTATGCCCAGTGGTATTACGTGCACCAGGCGCTAGCGGTGAACCGCGAGAATCAAACGCTGGTGCAGCGCCTGCGCAAGGTCGCGGAAACCGCTTACAGCTCAGGACAAGCACCGCAGCAGGATGTGTTGCAAGCTGAGGTGGAGCTGATCCGGCTGCAGAATCAGGCGCTGGAAATCAAGCGTCGACGCACCACGGTGCAGGCGCGGATCAACGGCTTGCTCAATCGCGATCCGCAGACGCTGCTGGCAGCGCCGCTTGACCTGCCGCTGGCTGGCCACCTGCCCGATTACGCCGGGCTGCAAAAAACAGCCTTGGCCCAGTATCCGGCACTCAAGCGTCTGGATGCGGAGATTGCTGCCGGTCAGGCTCGGGTCGATCTGGCACGCAAGGGCTTTTATCCAGACTTCAAGCTCAGCACCAGCTACAACAGCCTGTGGGATGCACCGGAGAAGCAGGTCATCGTCGGTGCCAGCATCAACATTCCCATCAGCGCCAAGCATCAGGGCGAACTGGACGCGGTCACCGCGCGGCTGGCGCAGAGCCGTTCCGAGTTGCTGGATGCGCGGGCCAATTTGCTCAGCAACGTCGATCAGTCCTACCAGACAGCGGCCCAGGCCAAGGACAGCATCGCGTTATACACCGACCGGCTGCTGCCGCTGGCGCGGCTGAACCTGAAGGCGGCGGAGTCCGACTACAGTGGCGGCAACGGCGATTTTCTCAAGGTGATCACCGCCGAACAGCAGTACCTGACGGCCAAGCTGGAACTGGCGCGCACCCGCGCGGATTTCTACACGCAACTGGCCGCCCTCGATTACCAGACCGGCGGTGCGCTGACGCACATGCCAACTGCTAACCAAACCCGGGAGACAAAGCCATGAACAAATCCAGATTGATTGTGATCGCCGTTATCGTCGTGTTGCTTGCAGTGGCTGCCGGGTATTTTGCCGGTAAGCGCGGCAACACGACGGATGACGCAGGCAGTATGTCTACCTCCGGAGCCACTACGGAAAGCCGCACGGTACTGTACTGGAAAGCGCCGATGGACCCCAATTTCCGCAGCGACAAGCCTGGCAAATCGCCGATGGGCATGGCCCTCGTGCCGGTCTATGCCAATGACGGTGGCACGGGCAACGTCAGCGACGTGAAGATCGATCCGGCGGTGGTCAACAACCTTGGCGTACGCATGGTCGAGGTTCAACAAGGCTCCCTCTCTCATCGCATTGAGGCGGTAGGCTATGTTGGCTACGATGAAAATACCGTTATCAGTATCAATACGCGTGCTGACGGGTGGGTGGAAAAGCTGGGGGTTAAAAGCGTAGGTGATACCGTACGCTCCGGCCAGCTTCTTTACTCGCTGTTTTCCCCCAAGCTGGCGACGGCCGAACGCGAATACCTGACGGCGATGGCCAGCGGCAGCAAAACATTGATCCGCGCCTCGCACGAACGCATGCGCGCCCTGGGTTTTACCACGGCTCAGATTGAACGGCTCCAACATAGACGCAAGGTAAGCGATCGCGTGGCCAGACGCGCCGAAGGTGCGGGCGTTGTGATCAATCTCGGTATCAGTGAAGGCGCTTACGTCAAACCGATGACCCGGGTCATGCAGTTAGCGGATTTACACACCGTGTGGATTCTGGCTGAAATAGACGAAAGCGATGTGGCGCTGTTACGCACGGGTCAGAAAGCGGTCGCCACCCTTGACGCATTTCCGGGACAACGCTGGTCAGGTACCGTGGACTATATTTATCCGGACATCAATACGGCAACGCGCACGGCCAAGCTGAGGTTGCGCTTCGACAACCCGAACCTGCGTTTGCAACCCAACATGTATGCGCACATCACCATCAATGCCATGCCACAGCATCATGTTGTCCATATTCCACTTCAGGCGCTGATCCGCACCGGTCATAGTCAGCGTGTCATTATTTCACTGGGTAACGGACGCTTCGATGTTTGTCCCGTTGAAGCCGGTTTTACTTCAGGGAGCCAGGTGGAAATTCTAAAGGGCTTGCGGGCCGGTCAGCGCGTGGTCACCTCGGCGCAGTTCATGCTCGATTCCGAGGCTAACGTCAATGCAGCCACGCTGCGTCTTGGCTCGGGCAAAGCCGCCTGTACAACCGCGGCGGTGATGCCGGGACAGGGCATGCCAGACATGAAGATGCCGGATCACGACATGCCCGGTTCCATGCAGTCCGGTGACGGCGAAGGAAAACAACGATGATTGCCGCCGTCATTCGCTGGTCGCTGAACAACCGCGTCTTTGTGCTGCTGGCGCTGGCTTTCGTTGTGCTCGGCGGCTTGTACACGCTGCAACGCACGCCGGTGGACGCTATTCCCGACCTGTCCGACGTGCAGGTCATCGTCAAGACTCCCTATCCCGGCCAGGCACCGCAGGTGGTGCAGGATCAGGTCACCTACCCGCTGGAGACGGCCATGCTGGCTGTGCCGGGCGCCACCGTGGTGCGCGGCTATTCGTTCTTCGGCGATTCCTATGTCTACATCATCTTCAAGGATGGCACCGACCTGTACTGGGCGCGCTCGCGGGTGCTGGAATACCTCAACCAGGTCGCCGGTAGCCTGCCGGCGGATGCCCACCCGAGCCTGGGTCCGGATGCCACCGGGGTGGGGTGGGTGTACGAGTACGCGCTGGTGGACAAGACCGGCCAGCACGACCTGGCGCAACTGACCAGCCTGCAGGACTGGTTCCTGAAGTATCAGTTGCAGACCGTGCCGGGCGTGGCCGAGGTGGCCACCGCCGGCGGCATGGTGCGCCAGTATCAGGTGGTGGTGGACCCGGACAAGCTGCGCGCCTACGGCATCACGCTGGCGCATGTGAAAATGGCGATCCGGAACGCCAATCACGAGACCGGCGGCGCCGTGGTCGAACTGGCGGAAGCCGAGTACATGGTGCGCGCCAGCGGCTATATCCAGAGCATCAGGGACCTGTTGCAGGTACCCCTGATAACCGACAAAAACGGCACGCCGGTACAATTGAAGGACGTGGCCGAAGTGCGCCGTGGCCCGCAGATCAGACGCGGCATTACCGAACTCAACGGCCAGGGTGAAGTCGTGGGCGGTGTCATCGTCATGCGCTACGGCGAGAACGCGCAAACGGTCATTGACGGCGTCAAGGCCAAACTTGCTTCGTTAAAAGGCAGTCTGCCGCCCGGCGTTGAGATCGTGCCAACCTACGATCGCTCCAAACTGATCGGCAATGCGATCAGGAATATGCGCGAGAAGCTGTTCGAGGAGTTCCTGGTGGTGGCGTTGATCTGCGGCATCTTTCTGTTCCACTTCCGCTCGGCGCTGGTGGCCATCGTCAGTTTGCCGGTCGGTATCCTGATCGCGTTTATCGTCATGCACATCCAGGGACTCAACGCCAACATCATGTCGTTGGGCGGCATCGCCATCGCCATTGGCGCGATGGTGGACGGCGCCATCGTCATGATTGAAAATCTGCACAAGCACATGGAGCGCCAGGGCGCCGACAAGGATCATTGGCGCCGCGTGGCGACAGCCACCACCGAGGTCGGTCCGCCGCTGTTCTTCTCGTTGTTGATCATCACCTTGAGCGTGGCGCCCATCCTCAGCCTCAGCGGCCAAGCCGGGCGCATGTTCTCGCCGTTGGCCTATACCTGGATTTACTCGATGGCCGCGGCCGCTATCCTGGCCGTAACCCTGATTCCGGTGCTGATGGGCTACTTTATTCGCGGCAAGATTACGCCCGAGCACCGCAATCCGGTCAACCGCGTGCTGACGGCGGCGTATCGACCGGTCATCGACAAGGTGGTGCGCTATCCATGGGTTTTGCTGGTAGTCGGCATTCTGGTTGTGCTGGCCGGTATCTGGCCAGCCTCGCGCCTGGGCTCGGAATTCATGCCACCGCTGGACGAGGGCGATTACATGTACATGCCGTCGGCCCGCCCCGGTATCTCCGCCGACAAGGCACGGCAGGTGTTGCAGCAGACCGACAAGCTGATCATGAGGGTGCCGGAGGTGGCCTCCGTATTCGGCAAAATGGGCCGCGCGCAGACCGCCACCGACCCGGCTCCGTTGTCAATGGATGAGGCCATCATCCAGTTCAAACCCGAATCTGAATGGCGGCCTGGCATCACCCGAGCCAACATCCACAGGCAATTACAGCAGCGGGTGCATCGGCCGGGGCTGACCAACGCCTGGGTGATGCCGATCAAGACCCGCATCGACATGCTCTCCACCGGCATCAAAACGCCGGTGGGGATCAAGGTCGGCGGCCCGGACCTGAAAATGATCCAGAAGATCGGCAATCAGTTGGAGAAGCTGCTGCCGCAGGTCAGGGGCACCACCTCGGTTTATGCCGAGCGCGTGGCCGGTGGCCGCTACATCAAGATCGATATTAATCGCGACAAGGCGGCCCGCCTCGGACTCAACATCAGCGATGTGCAGGACGTGGTGCGCACCGCTATCGGCGGCATGAACGTCACCGAAACCGTGGAAGGCCTGGAACGCTACCCGGTCAATCTCCGCTACCCGCGCGACTGGCGCGATTCGGTCGCGAGGCTGCGGCAATTGCCCATCGTCACCGCCCGCGGTGGTCATGTCACGTTGGGCGATGTCGCGACTGTTCGCATTGAGGACGGGCCGCCAATGATCAAGAGCGAAGCGGCCCAACTCACCGGTTGGACCTACGTGGACATTGCGGATCGCGATGTCGGCTCCTACGTGACCGAGGCGCGGAAAGTGGTGGCAGCCAGGATCAAATTACCGCCCGGCTATTCGCTGACGTGGTCCGGGCAATACGAGTACATGCAGAAGGCCAGGAAGAGCCTGGCTTTGATCGTGCCGGTCACTATCGTGCTGATCGCCCTGCTGTTGTACATGGCGTTCCGCAGCATTCCGCAGATGCTGATCATCCTGGGGACGCTGCCGATGGCATTGGCCGGCAGCTTCTGGCTGCTGTACCTGCTTGGCTATAACCTATCGGTGGCGGTGGTGGTCGGCTTTATCGCCCTGGCAGGCGTCACCGTGGAGATCGGCGTGGTCCTGGTGGTCTACCTCAATCTGTCGGTCGGGGCCTATCTGGAACGCTGCAAGACGGAGTCGAAACCCCTGAGCTTTGAGGGCGTGCGCGACGCCGTGCGCGATGGGGCGCTGCTGCGTCTGCGCCCGATCTCCATGACCGCCGCCGCCATCATCGCCGGGCTGCTACCGGTAATGCTTGGCGGCGGCACCGGCTCGGAAGTGATGCGCCGCATCGCCGCGCCGATGGTTGGCGGCATGATCAGCGCGTTGGTGCTGACCATGCTCGTAATTCCTGCGGTGTATCTACTGTGGGAATGGCGGCTCCTGCGTAAACGCGACTGATTGGCTCTGTCATGCGCCCATCGTCCCGGCGCTGACCATGGTGCTCGTCGGATCTGCGGCGGCATGCCGCTGATGTTATTGAATAATGTAGGAAATCCAGTGTCAGGATGCGGCTGATCTTGGGCCGAACAGAATGATCCCGGCACCGACCATGCATAGCAAAGCGCCAAGCATATCCCATCGGTCCGGGGTTTTTCCTTCCACCAGCCAAAGCCAGATGAGCGAACTGGCGATATAGACGCCGCCGTATGCCGCATAGGTGCGGCCTGCAAATGCAGCATCCACCCGTGTCAGCAGCAAGGCGAACAGAGCGAGGCTCATCATGCCGGGAAACAGCCACCAGACACTGCGGCCCAGTCGCAGCCAGGCCCAGAAGGCGAAACAGCCCGCGATCTCCGCCAAGGCCGCGCCTGCATAGATGGCAATGGCATTCATAGCCCCATTATACCACGACTACGGCAAACAAAGAGCCCGGTGTATTGCCGGATTGCCTGTGTTGTTTGGCCAGATGCAAATGATGAATCATTCAGGTAAATGATCTTTTTCGGCAGTAGCATCCCGAAAGATGAAAATACCACCCTTCATGACAATGATGGAGATGGCAAATCCGATGATGAGGTCAGGAAGCGGTGAGGAGAGCCATGCCACCAGGCCGCCACTCACAATCACGCCAATGTTCGCAATCACATCGTTTTTGGAAAACACCCAGCTTGCCCGCATATGGATTTCACCTTTGCGATGTTTGGCAATCAGTATCAGGCAGACCACATTGGCCGCAAAGGCTACAAGTCCCATCACGATCATGAGTGTGGACTCTGGAGCACTGCCAAAGACGAAGCGGCGTATCACATCAAGCATGACGCCAAAGGCCAATACGATCTGAAGCACGCCGCTGACATGCGCAGCCCGTATCTTGGCATGTAATCCTCGCCCTACGGCATACATGGCAATAGCGTACACCGTTGCATCCGCCAGCATATCCATGGAATCAGCAATGAGTCCCGTGGATTGACCGATGATGCCGAGGGTGAATCCGATGACGAACATCAGGCCATTGATAAGCAACAGCGGAATCAACACCCGGCGCTGCTCCTTGTCCCTGATTTCAATATTGCATCCACAATCAGGCATTGGGACTCCTGTCAGAACACGCTTTCCATCAGGACGATGACAGATATGATTGTATTCGGCCAACTACTTTTTTACAGATGTGCATTCATCTCGTACAACAGAAAAGCTGCTTTACATCCTTGGTTAAAGGTTTGCCTATCCCTTTGAGGAAAAGTTTTATTTCGCACAGCAGCCCTTGTTCATCTGGATGGGTGGGCAGGGAACATTGCCATAGGAGCAGAAGACACAGCAATCGCCGGGCTTTGGCTTGAGTAATGTGTGGCAGGATTCACATTCGTAGAACCACTGGCAGGCATCGGTCGGCATCGTCTCTGCCTTATGATGTCCGCATTTCGGGCAGGTGATGGTGGAGTCTGGAACGACTTGCTTGTTCATCTGTCCATCCCTTGCGGGTTAGTATGTATAATCGAAATCGGCATTTTTTCTGAGCTCCAGCATTTCCTTGAAGGTGACCGGCTTGAATATCTTTTTTACGTAATCCGCAAGCTTGCCCATGTCCTTGTCGGGTTCCGGCGCTATACCGGCCACGATGAGGAACCCTTTGTTGACATAGAACTGCGCACCTTCCTTGTGAAGGAGAATAAGGTAGTCGCCATAGGTTTTGGGCACGTCGCCAGACGGCACGTTCAACTGACGAGCGATGGAAGTTCGCAGGTTTTCCGGAATTTTATAACCCTGAATAGAGTCTGTATCCGAAAGCAAACCTGTCTTGAAGGTATTGATGCCATCGGAATCTACCAGCACATTGACTGCCATTCCCTCCTTGAGGGCGGCCCAAATCACATTATAAGCGACACAGATTTGCGCATCGTCGTGTTTCAGGCTGGTCTTCAGGTGCACAAACATGGTTGTTTTCTCGGCAGCTTGTACCGGGGTTGCTGTGAGTATGAGCGCAAACAACATAGGGATGATTGCTATTTTCTTCATGTTTTTCTCCTTTTTTCAAAAATCGACAATGACAGAGTATCTTTATATTGCAGTTCGTTTTTTCTGTGACCGAGAGCAAAGGCTTCATCCAAGGAAAGCAGAAACGTGCCCGGGTTGTCTGAAACCCAGTGCTGTCCAGCATTCTCTGAGCTAAAGAAGTGCACATAGTGGCAGAAGTTCGTGACAATACTCTCCTGAATTTTAGCTGCTTCCGGCTTGATAAAGGAGATTACGGCGTCAGCAGGTTTAGCGGACTCGATGGCATCCGGCGAGACAGTTAGCTGGACCGGACATCCCGTGACAGGGCAAACAGATGTCACGGTAGCGGTTTTGCCTATGATCTCGGGGATAAACAGCGCATCCCAGGCACACCAAGTATATAGGCCATGACCATCGACCTCAAAGCGGTGTTTTGTTTTCGACAAAGACAGGCCCCAATAGCCGATGATGCTGCCAGCATCGCTGTAATAAATGCCGTCCCAGCCATCTAAGATTCGCGTCACCAATTCTAGCCCTAAACCTAGAGACGAAGCGACTAGCTTAGCTGACAATGGCTTACCCTGTGCCATGAGGCGATAAATAGGCATGGAAATTTGCTGTTCTTGTTGTGACATTCGAATGAAGGCTGTTGGAAACAGGTAGAGAATTTTATCCATTTCCTCAACAGGGGGTTTATCAAGTTGAGTAATCAAATTGAGCCTCCTTTATGCACTATTGGCATTAACAATTAGCCCGCGCAGCAGGAAAGTTGTTTCACATCTCTGGTAAAGGTCTGGGCGCAGAGTTTTATTCCTTCGACCATAGTGAGGTACGGGAAGAGTTGATCGGCTAGTTCCTTGATGGTCATCCGGTTTCGGATGGCAAGGACCGCCGTCTGAATGATTTCTCCGCCTTCTCCCGCCAGCACCTGTGCACCCAGTAAGCGCCCTGTTTTCTTTTCAGCCACTAGCTTAATAAAACCGTGGGTATCGAAATTAGCCAGCGCTCTCGGCACGTTCTCCAGGTCCAGCGTACGGCTTTCGGCGGCAATGTCCTGTTCTATGGCCTGCGTTTCGGTAAGGCCTACGGTTGCCACCTGGGGCTCGGTGAACACGACTGCGGGCATGGCGGATAAATCCAGTGCTGCATCTCCTCCGGTCATGTTGATGGCGGCGCGCGTACCGGCGGCAGCGGCCACATACACATATTGCGGTTGATCGGTGCAGTCTCCCACGGCATAGATGTGTTCCACGGACGTGCGCATATGGTCGTCGATGACAATGGCACCGTTGCTGCCGGTTTTAACCCCAACCTTATCAAGCATCAATCGCTCTGTGTTGGGGTTGCGCCCGGTGGCGACCAGCAATTGATCACAATGTGTTTCCCCTGCTTTCGATGGCAGGACAAAACCTTGACCATCATGCGATACGGAGTCCGGCAGCGTATGCAGCAACACCCGCGCACCCTCTTCCTCAAAGGCCTTGACCAGTCCGTCTCCAAGCGCCGGGTCTTCCTTCGACAGGAATGTACTGCGGGCCATGATCGTGACCTTTGATCCCAGACGCAAAAACGCCTGCGCCAGTTCCAGAGCTACCACCGAAGCGCCGATCACGGCCAGATGTTCAGGCAATTTTTCCGCAACCAAGGCATCGGTTGATGTCCAGAATGGCGTGTCTTTCAGGCCGGGGATGTCGGGAATCGCGGGACTGGCACCCGTAGCCAGCAGGATATTGTCCGCAACAACACGTAGTTCGCTGCCATCCTGCTGCTTGACGACCAGGGTGTGCGAATCATCAAATCTTGCCCAGCCCCGGACAAGATGAATATCCGGGTGGCTTTCCAGGATACTTTCATATTTGGCGCGCCGGAGTTCTTCAACGCGCGCCTGCTGCTGACAAACCAGTGCCGCACGATCAATTCGGGGCTGGTTTAAGGGAATGCCATCAAAGGTGTGTGACGATTGCAGGTGGGCAATGTGGGCACCGCGAATCATGATCTTGGAAGGCACACAGCCGACATTGACGCAAGTGCCGCCGATCACATCCCCTCCTTCAATCAGCGTAACCCGGGCACCTCCCTCGACGGCCTTGATGGCTGCGGCGAAGGCACCGGAGCCCGTGCCTACAATAGCGATGTGAGGCTTGTCCCTCGCGTAGCCGCTGCTCATTTTTGTGCGTCTGTATTGCCTGCTTCGCAACATTTGCCTTTTTTCTTCCGCGTGTAGGCGTAAATGGTCAGGCCCACAAAAAAGATCAGCGCCGGCATCAGCACGTAATCAAGATAACCGACCCATGCAGCCAGACCTACCGCACCAAACAGGATGACCAGCACGGGAGTGAAGCAGCACAGCGCGGCAACCGCCGTACCGATGATGCCGGTTTTGAGCAGTGTGGATTTTTTCATGATTTCGTTCTCCTTATTCAGTGGCACGAGGCACAGTTGGTAATTAGCCAGATCACGGCGGCTAGTGCGGCAATACTGCCGACAACAGTGAAGATACCTTTTTGGTTTATGAGCATTTCACTCATTGTTTTGCCTTCCTTACTGTTGCCGGATACCCCAGTTTGGTGATGGCCCGAGCAATGGCTTGTGGTGATTGTTCGCTATCTTCATAAGTCACAATGGCCGTTGCTGTGTCCAGATCAACGGCGGCTGTATGCACGCCTTTCAATTGCAAGGCGCGATGGCGAACGCTGATCGGACATGTGCCGCAGGTCATGCCGGACACATGCATGGTCACGGTCTGTTCCTGCGCAGCGCCATTCTGTGCATGCATGGCAGTCATAGATAGGAATACGATGGGAAGTATCATTCTTCGCATGGGTTGTTCTCCTTACTTGATGAGGTACGGAAGCAGTGAGGGTGAAACGAGAAGCAGGATGGATAATCCGGCCAATATCCAGAGCATCACCGGCTTCTTTGGCGGGCAGCCGCTGGCGGCGCACTGCTTTTTACCCTGCCAGTGCTTCCACCCTGCCCAGGCGAGCAATGCGAGGGTGATGGCTGCGAATATGGGCCGGTATGGTTCCATAGCCACGAAGATCGATGCGGAACCCAGCCCCAACAGGACTACGATTAAGGGGCCGATACAGCAAGCGGATGCCAAGCCTCCCGCCAGTACCGCGCCAACCAATGGCAGCCGTTCATTTTTATTACGGTTTGTTGTGTTTATCGTGTCCATGTCGGCAGTCTAGATGCCGTACCGTGGTACGGAGTCAAGTGCCGGGTGGAGTCAGGGAGTCAATGATCGGGCAGGCGGGTTGGTCCGATGATTCGCACTGGCGGATCATGGTGCTCAGTGATTTGGCCACCGATTCAAGGTCGGAGATGCGTTTATGCACATCGATGAGTTTGTGTTCGGCGAGTTCCCGGACATCGTCACAGCTCTTTTCATCCAATTGTAACAGCGCGTGAATATCCTTGAGTGAAAAACCAAGTTCCTTGGCGCGGCGGATGAAACGTAATCGGGAAAGATCATCATGATGATAACGGCGTATTTCGCCGAGGGGTTTTGCCGGTGTGCGCATCAAGCCTGTGCGCTGGTAGTAGCGGATAGTCTCGACACTGACTTCGGCTGCTCTGGCAAGCTGACCAATGGTCAGGAAATTGGTGGACTTAGGAGCCACTTGCAAAACTCATGAGCGGCAATCGGCTTCCCCACTTCGGCCCATTTCCGAGCTGGAATTTCGGTCCATGGAACCACCATGCACCTCATTCCACCCCTAAAATGGACTCAAAGTGGGATTGCCGCTCATCCACCCAGAGTTTTGCAAGTGGCTCTTAGGTGGAATGTTTTTCATGGAATGACTTCCAGTCGC
>JAUZQZ010000022.1 GCA_030950745.1 Mariprofundaceae bacterium
CTTCAGAAAGGTGACTGATGAAGCCCTTGCCGAAGCTGTGCGAAAGATTAATCATCGCCCTAGAAAGTGCCTCGGCTACCGGACTCCCCACCAAGTCTTTAACTCAGCCAAAAGTGGTGCACTTAGAAGTTGAATTCACCAAGCATAAAGCAAATGTCAAGCCAGGCACCGTAACTATCGCATCAAATCATCTAAGCGGAGATCAATAAATGGAAGCACGAAATAGAAACCTCGCAGATTGGTATGGCAAGATTAAGCATGGAGAAATCAAGCTACCACGCTTTCAGCGCTATGAAGCTTGGGACAGGCACCGCATATGCAGTTTGTTGCAAACTGTAATCCATAACCTTCCATTGGGGATCACGTTGGTTTTAGAGGTCGGCGACAAAGAGCAATTTATATCCCGCCATCTGAAAACCGCCCCGGTCAGCCATGATCGGGTACACGAGCAACTGCTAGACGGGCAGCAGAGATTAACGGCTCTCTGGAGGGCTTTTCATAACAATTATGAATTCGAAACTTACTTTATCTATATCCATGCTTTCGACTCCTATGACGATGATGCAGAAAGAGAAGATCACTCTGTATTTTTCAGAGGCCGCTATCTCAAGAAGAATGGTGCTAATTACCCACTATGGTGTGATAATCCCGAGCAATGCTTGAATCGGGGATTTATTCCCACGCATTTACTCAAACCGGAGGATATGCAATCCGAGATCGATATGTGGATCAATAGTGCCACAGATAGCTTTCACCCAACTGAAGACATTCAAAAACTGGAAGCCTTTCTGGAATTCAAGAAAAGCGTGAGCGACAAAATAAAAGACTTACGCTCAATCATTGCAAATTATAATTTGCCGTACTTATCCCTCCCTCCCCAAACAGATAAAAGTGTGGCGTTAAATGTGTTCATCAACATGAACACAAACAGCAAACCGCTTTCGGTCTACGATATTATCGTCGCCGAAGTTGAGAGCGTTATGGGAAAATCACTCCATGATTTGCAAGATGCACTTGCCGCCAAAGACCCTAATCCATCCAGATATTCAGAGTTGTCGGGCATAATATTAAACACTTCAGCTCTCTTGCAGGGCAAGCTCCCCAATCAGTCTGGAGCTTGGAATATGGATAAGCAGTTGATGGTAGAGAACTGGTCTATCATGGAGCGTGGCCTGAGCCGAATGGCGGAGTTCCTGAAATCTGAAGGCATCTTCGATCACCATCGCCTTCCTACCAATGCTGTATTGGCTGTAATAGCTGCTCTTTACTCTGATATTCCAACCTCGGGAGACAAGCTCGGCAAAGATGAGCTGCTGTTGAAAAAATACCTTTGGCATGCCTTCTTTACTGATCGCTACGAAAATTCAGCCGCCACCTATGCCTATGCAGACTATATCGCGATACGCAAAGTAATTCGCTGCGCGGTAAAGGATGACGGAAGCAGCTATTCAGTAGCTGATGTCCCTATCTTTAAAGACCATTCTTTGGTTGAACTGGAAGAGTTGATGTCTGCCGACTGGCCAAAACGTGCAACCATCCGTGGACGAGCGGTTCTTGCAGTAGTGTGTCGTTTGGGCGCTCTTGATTTTTCGACTGGCGAAAAGCTGAATACTGAGAACATTCAAATCCGCCACTATCATCACATTTATCCTGATTCTTTACTAAGGGAGGCAGAGATTCATAGCTTCCTGGCTCTGAACTGCGCTCTAATCACAGACACAACAAATATGAGCATTGGTCGAAAAGACCCCCTCACCTATATGAAAGAGCGATATGAATGGACGTCAGAAGAAATCGTAAGAGAACGATTGCAATCTCACCTTATACCTGTCCGTGAACTTGCAAATGGCGGATACGAAGGGCTTTCCAAGGAACAGAAGACAGAAAAACTGAAGAATGATTTTGACGTGTTTATTAGAAAACGAGCTGAGATAATCATGAAGGCAGTCCACTTTCTAGTTGAGGGTCGCCAATTAAATTCACCGGATATGTTTGATGAGTAATTTATGGTTATGCTGATTCCGGCTTACAATGCTTCGCACTATGCTAGCAAAGCAGCAGTGAAGTGAAAAATGGCGCATACCCTTGATCTGGGATCATTGCATAAGGCGGTTCGCTCACCGCGTGAAAAGCGGTCGCAACCCTTTTCGGTTAAGGTTTTTCAATAACTCGCGCGATATTAGAACAGCGTTAAGGAGGTAAAAGATGTCTCAGTCACTCGATTTATCCTCATTACAAAAAGCTATGGATAGCCTGGCGTCCGCTATTGATCGTACAGAACGGGAAAAGTCAGACGATATGCTCAGAGACAGCGTTATCCAGCGCTTTGAATATACATACGAGCTTTGCTGGAAGATGCTCAAGCGCCGTCTGAAACTGGATGCGCCATCACCCGAAGCTATTGATGAGATGAGTTTTCGTGAGATGATCCGGAAAGGTGCGGAACGCGGACTGATTGATGACCCTTCCGATATCGATCTGGCCATCATCGCCGATGCGCCCATTGATTCCGGCAGATTGAGCGAGTTAAAGGAGGCATTCTCCGAATCCGATCTGCCATACCGTGTTGACGTGGTGGATTACGCCTCGGCCAGCCCGGCATTCCGCGACATCATTGCGCAGGAATATGAAGTGGTTCAGAAGCCGGGAAAAACGCACTGTTCATGACTCCTGGAGTGGGTGCGCCTCCCCTTTTCATCGGCATCATGTCCGGCACGTCATGCGATGGTATTGATGTCGCCATTGTGCGCATGGATGAAAAGCCGCAACTGGTTGATTTTTGCGAGCATTCCATGCCTGAAAAACTGCGTGAACCCATCCTCAGGCTATCCGAACCGGGCATTGATGAAATTGATGCCATGGGTGAACTCGGCTGTGCGCTGGGATCGGCATTTGCCAATACTGCCCTAAGAACCATTGAGCATGCAGGGCTGAACGTGCAAGACATTGCCACCATCGGTTGCCATGGCCAAACCATACGCCATCAGCCACACGCTAAACATCCGTTCACATTGCAAATCGGAAGTGCTGCTGTCATCGCCGAGAAAACCGGCATCACCACGGTTTCCGATTTCCGCAGCCGCGACTTGGCAGCAGACGGTGAAGGCGCACCGCTGGTCCCCTTCGCGCACCGTCTGTTATTCGCATCGGATACTGAAAACATCGCCGTGCTCAACATCGGCGGCATTGCCAACATCACATGGCTGGGAAGCGATGGAAAAACTGTCGGGTTCGACACCGGTCCCGGCAATATGGTCATGGACGAATTGATGCTGGCTTTGACCGGCGGGCGCTGCGCTTATGATACCGATGGGGAACTGGCCGCAAGAGGTTCGCTCTGTCGTGGGTTGCTGGACCAATTGATGCAGCATCCATTTTTGAAACGACAACCTCCGAAATCTACGGGTCGTGAGGATTTCGGGCATAAAATCGCAGATCAAATCCTTGCATGGCCGGACTTGAACGATGCGGACCGTGTTGCAACAGCCTGCGCGTTCACCATCCATGGTATCGCCTCCGCAATCCGCTTTCTACCGGATGTGCCGGACGCATGGCTGGTCTGCGGCGGCGGTGCTCGTAATCCGTATCTGATGCGTAAACTCTCTGAACATCTTGCTCCGGCAAGCGTATCCACCACGGAAACCGCAGGCATTCCACCGCAGGCGGTCGAAGCCGTGTCATTCGCAATCCTCGCGCATCGGACAATACTCGGCCAGAACAACATCTTAAGCGCCGTCACCGGAGCAAGGCGGGACGTATGCGGTGGTACGATTACACCCGGCAACAACTGGCCGGAACTGCTGCAACGACTCTCAACGTGGACCCGATAACGCACGCCATTTCCGGCATCGCGCTAGCCCGCGCACTACCCGGACATCTCTTGCCGCGTTCACAAGTTATTCTGCTGGTGGGCCTCACCATGCTCCCCGATGCCGACTACATACTGACATTCATCTCGGACACCACTTATCTACAATACCATCGTGGCATCACCCACTCAATTCTGATGCTTCCATTGTGGACATGGCTCATCTATGCGCTAATTTCCAAAACCCGATCAGCCATCCCGGCCTGGCTGATCGCCGCCGCCATCGTCCTGCATATCGGACTCGACCTGATCACTTCGTTCGGCACCATGATTCTGGCCCCGTTTTCCGATTGGCGTGCGACGCTTGATCTGGTGTTTATCATTGATCCGCTGTTCACCGCCTGCCTGCTGATTCCCCTGTTGCTGGCGTTCATCTGGAAGCGACATGCCCGAAAACTGGCGATTGTGAGCTTCGTTTCGATGTGTGCTTACCTCGGATTAACACTGATGATGCATCATGCAGCTATGCAGCTGGCACGAAACGATCAACCGTCTGCTTTGGAATACCATGCACTACCCATGCCTTTCTCTCCGTTTCGCTGGCAGCTGATTGCCAGCTATTCGGAATATTACAGTCAGACTGCTGTTGATTTCCTGCCTGATTTTCCCGGCAACACTTTGTTTTTCCCGGATTCGTTCGTACATCAGTTTTCAGGCAATGTTCAGCCACTCACCCGACTTGCATGGCGGCAGTTCCCAGCCATGCGGGCACAGACGGATATAAGGAAATTGCCCGGCACAGCATTCTATTCGTGGTTTGCGCGCTTCCCGGTCTTGCTCGAACATCGATCGGAACTGTGGATATTTGGCGATTTGCGATTTGGTGCAGGCTCAAATCCCGACAGCCCCTTCCGCCTGGAAATCAATGAAGGAAAACAACCCCGTGCATGGCTGATATGGCATGGAAACCAGCGCTCGGAACTTCGTTAGCCACTGACCGGCCCATCAAGGAAAGACACATCTTCCCATATATTTGTGGCTTGATGATTCGAGTCCCGGAAACGTAAATTTTGAATCTTGGGCACACGTCGGTGCGCCCGTCCATAGCTGTCTTCCTGCATTTCAGTCCCTGTATCGGCAGAAAGAATCATCATATCTTCATCGAATAATATATCGGTGATTTCATAGGCCTCGCCCAGATACCGCACCTTACGGCCGATGAGCTTGCGCATAGCTCCCATATCATCAATCAACGCTTGCAATGCCGGATTACTCATCTCATGCTCCCCGAATCCGATATGCTCCCTTTACTCTGGAGACCGTATGACACTAGCCATGCCTACCGCCATTCGCAATTATAATCATGATAGCCGCCTGGAAATAGACTGGTCCGATGGACATCGAAGCCATTACAGCCACGAAAACCTTCGTGTGCATTGCCCTTGTGCAGACTGCCGTGGGCACACGCCCGATCAGGCCAGGCATATTACTGGCAAGGAGGATGTTCGTATTAGCCGGATTGATCCTGTAGGGAATTATGCACTAAAGATTGCCTTTGACGACGGGCATGAAACCGGCCTATACAACTTTACAGAGTTGAGGGAGACTTTCTGCGAATGCCCTGAACATGTGGGCGTGAGCAGGCAAGGGAGATAAAGCATGGCGTCATTATGGGAACAAATCCAAACCTGGACCTTACTGGATATTGCCGTAACTCGCTGGATGGCTACGATTGTTATTTTGTTTATCGTTGTCGCCGGGCGGCGATGGGCGCTACGCATCTTCCATGTGCTGGCGCAAGGGCTGGCTGAACGAACCGACACGCCGCTCGACAACCTGCTTCTGGAAGCAGCCGAAAAACCCGCCGGCTGGCTGATTTATATTCTGGGTGTTCTGGCTGCGATGCATGTGCTGAACCCGCCCGTCACAATCTTCCCTATTTTGCCCGCAATGGATCATCTTGGCCGCATCGCCTCCATCCTGATCGGCGCCTGGTTTCTATGGCGGATGATTGACGGACTGGCCGCCTATTTTACCGCCCGTGCAGCACAGACCGAATCCTCTCTGGATGACCAGCTTGTTCCCTTTGTCGCCAAGACACTAAAGATATTTATCATCATTACCGGCGTGCTGGTCGTGGCCCAGAATATGGGCTATTCAATCTCCGGTCTGATTGCTTCACTTGGCATCGGTGGCATCGCCGTTGCCATGGCAGCCAAGGACACCATTGCCAATGTGTTTGGCTCCATCATGATTCTTATGGATCGGCCTTTTGCCGTTGGCGACTGGATCAAAACCAGTGCATTCGAGGGCATCGTCGAAGAAGTTGGTTTCCGTTCGACACGTATCCGCACCTTCGACAAGACTCTGGTCAACGTACCCAACTCCACCATGGCCAATATGGTCATCGATAACATTGACGCACGCCCGAAGCGGCGGGTGAAAATGCGCATCGGCCTGACCTACGACTCCAGCCCGAAGCAAATACAAGCGGCTATTGACGGAAGTGAGGCCCTTCTTGCCGGTCACGTCGGAGTGGACCAGGATTTCTATCTGGTCAAATTCGATACATTTGAGGACTCTTCACTCTCTATCTTGCTCTATTATTTTACCAAGACCACCCACTGGGAGGAGTACCTGCAGATACGTCAGGAAATCAATATGCAGATCATGAAACTGTTGGAATCACTGAAGCTGGAATTTGCTTTCCCAACACGCACCGTGCATCTGGAGCAGGAACAGTCAGTATCATCGTCCTCCTCGAACAAGACAACAAGCGGGAAGCTACGCAAGGCGGCATCGTGATCACACAGGAAGTCTTCAGATTTTATTTCCCGATCATACAGGCGTCATGATTTCCAGTGTTCAGAGGTTCTCTGGTTTTGTTTCCTGGCTGCCGGGTAAATAATGGCTGCCAAACCGCGCGTGGAAGCTTTCACCGATGGCGCATGTTCCGGTAATCCCGGCCCCGGAGGCTGGGGCGTACTGCTACGCATGGGTAAACATGAGAAAGAACTATGTGGCGGAGAACCGGCAACCACCAATCAACGCATGGAATTACAGGCAGCCATTGAAGCACTTAAAGCGCTCAGGAAAGAGTGCCACATGACTATCCATTCAGATTCCAAATATGTAGTTCAGGGCATGGCCGAATGGATTCACGGGTGGAAGAAGAACGGGTGGAAAAATGCCGGTAAAAAACCGATTGCAAACCAGGATTTATGGGAAAGGCTGGATCAGCTGGCCAGTGGGCACGATGTGACATGGGTCTGGGTCAAGGGCCATGCCGGCCATCCGGAGAACGAACGTGCCGACGAACTGGCACGAAAAGGTATCCCGGTAACAGATTGACATGAAGCACTGCGGGGATGCAAAACCATCATCCGCGACGACCATGGATGTCGCCCCCATCAACAGCATGGCGAGTAATGCTGGCAAGGAATGGGCTCGCCCCTTTTTCGTTGCAGCCTCATCAAACCGGATTTATTCAACATTCTCCTAGGAGTCTGTCGGACTTAGGCAATTCGTAGCGAGCAGGTGGGGAAGCGAGAATAAAATTGAGTGAATATAAGGAGTATAGTGGTTCTATACGACGAATATTCAGTCAATCTTGGGCCGCTCTCCCTGCCGCACAGTAGATTTCGGCTAAGTCCGACAGACTCCTAGGGCTTTCTGGCCCTCGGATGCGTCTTGTCATAGATGCCGGTCAACTTGTTGATATCCAGATGTGTATAGCGCTCGGTCGTCGCGAGTGAGGCATGGCCAAGCAATTCCTGAATGGCACGCAAATCCACGCCCCCGACCAGCAAATCCGTGGCAAAGGAATGGCGCAGACGGTGTGGTGTGACCGATACATCCGCACCCGTAGCCAAAGCACGTTTTTTGAGCATGCGTTGAATCCCACGAACGGAAAGCCTGCCTCCCGAACGGTTCAGAAACAGGGCTTGCTGATTGATATCCGTATGCCCCATGCGTTGATCAAGATAATCCGACAACAACGTGCGCACGCCATCCGGAACGGGTGCAACCCGTTCTTTTCCTCCCTTGCCGCGCACGCGCATTTCCGCCTCGTCCATATCAATATCCGCCATATTCAGCCCTGCAACCTCGGATACACGCAAACCACATCCATACATCACGGCAAGCAACGCCAAATCCCTGCTTTCACTTTCGGCATGCGTGGGCTGCAAAAGCAATGTTGTCTGCTCAGGAGGAAGCGTGCGCGGAAGACGCTTTGCCTGTTTCGGTGGCGCAATACCATCCGCCGCATTCTCCGCACACCAACTCATCCGGACTGCCGTATCCAGAAAACTGCGCAGTGCGGACAACCGCCGCGCCAGACTGGCTGGAGCTAATCCGGATGCGTGCGCGGACACCAGCCAATCCTGTACCTGCCTGCGGTGAATGGCGGAAAGCGGAATATCTCCACAATGCGCCAGAAAACACTCTAAATCACGCCGGTAGGCCGCTACGGTATGGCCCGATGCAAGCCTTATATCCCTCAATTGCCTAAGGTATTCAGAAATTGCTTCGGAAAGCTGCATTCACTTGAGCCTATTGCAAAATTCCAGGTGAATGAGTGGCAATCGCCGCATATGAGTTATGCAAGAGGCTCACTCAGCCACCTCAAGGCGCCCGCCGCCGAGAGCCTTGGCAACATACATGGCCTGATCCGCTATTGAGATCAGTTCCTTCACCCGCAAATCTTTTTCCGCAGGTGAACGGGCCAAACCTATGCTGATACTTACGTTATCTTCACCCGATTTGATCCGGCCACATGCCTTAATGATTTTATCGGCGATGCCTCCCGCCTTTTCAGGCGAGCATCCCGGAAGCAACAGGGCAAATTCATCGCCCCCCATACGAATCAACGGATCCTGTACACGAACAATTCCGCGTATGGCTTCCGAAATTCCACTCAACACATCATCGCCCGCTGCATGCCCATGGCGATCATTGATGGCTTTGAACGCATCCACATCGACATACAGGCAAGTCACGTCAATGCCTTTTCCAAACCATCTTGACAACGGTTGGTGACTATGTGGCTGAAGAAAACGGCGGTTATGGCTGCCCGTCAGCGAATCGGTGATAGCCAAACGCGCAAGGCGCTCGCGCGATACTGCATTTTCAAGGCTCAAGCCCACAACCTGTGCCAGATGTTGCAGGAAATCCACGCTCTGGCCGGGTTCAAAACGACCCGTATCCACGGAACCCACACCGAGCACGCCGAACGGGCGGAACTGATCACCCAATACCAGCAATGCGATGGACCCGAGGTGATGGTCACGTTCTTCCAGCCAGTCAAAGCCCTTTTCCGGGGTCAACCGCATCAACCACACATGTTGCCGGTTGAGCCCCATGTTTATGATCTCCTCTTTCTCAACCCAGATCAGATCGCGTTCGGATATCCCCTCCATTTTCCTTCCACCCATAAAGCTGGATCGATCGAACCAGAAACGCACCATGTCCAGCTCAAAGCTGCTGCGCAACCCGCGCAACAAGGCAAAACACAGGTCTTCCGGATCAGATGCGGCCAACACCGCTGCCTCAAGCTCAAACAAACGGGAGAATAAGTGTTCATTTTCGCGCAAACGCTCCATGACTTCGGCAACATATTGACGTAATTGGCGATTTTCATCAGCCAATTGCTGGATCCTGCGGGGTGCATGTCCCTTGATAACGGACGTGGATTCAGTTGGTGTTGTTTTCGGCATGAATGCTCCCCACGGATTGGCGCATATTCAGGGCTTTATTTTCGGCAACATGAGCAGCATGCCCGGCAAACAGCAACCGCTTCAATGGAAGAATAGAACGCACGTCGTTTGTCCCTACATGTGTTTCAAGAAAGTTGAGCGTAGCTTCATGTGGATGGGCAATCACAATCACGGGAATATGATGGGACATCTTGCGTTTGGCCAGCCGCCATGATGCCGCCATATCTTCCGCCCTCAAACTGTCATCCAGAAACACACGGCGCTCGCCCCAGGTCAGCCCGGCTTCTCTGGCCAATTTCGCTGCCACGGAATCCTTGCTGGTGCGAGAATCCACAAAAAACAGGCCTCGTTCACGGCAAATATCCATCACCCAGCGCATGGGTGTTTCCAGGGCCGTCAAACGTGATCCCATATGGTTGTTTACTCCTGAGATATAGGGGATCCGTGCCAGATCAGCCAGCATAATCCGCCGAACATCGTTCCGGTCCATCCCGACCCGAAGGAATGCGTCATCCATTTGATGACTGTATTTCGGATTGGACGGCTCCATCGGCAAGTGCAACATGACGATACGCCCCGCCGCGTGCGCCATTTCCGCAGCACGAATGGCATGAGGAGCATTGGGTATTATGGAAATCGCCATAGGGTAAGGCAGCTTCAGAACTCGTTTAAGCGCCTCCAGATCATAACCAACATCATCCAGAATCAGCGCTATCCCCTGATGGAACGAACCCATCCGCCGCTCATATTTCTGTGCCTCTTCGAGCACCTTCAGTGCGGAAAGACGTTGTATATCCTCATAAATAACCGGTGGAGATTCCGGCAGGGATGCCACGAAACTCTGCGCCTGCTGGTTGTGCTTCGTGCCCAGCCAGAGCGTCAGCCCCAATACCACCAGAAGCACGGTCAGTGTGGCATATAACCAGAATGGACGCCTTTTTCGGGCCATGCGTCAGCGGGAACCCCTGTTGAATGACACCGGTCAGTCGTGAACAGAAACATGCAGTGCATGCAAACCTTTAAGCATATCCAGCGCACGTTGCAATACGTTGTCCTGTTTTAGCCGTTTTTGCATAGTCTGACTTACCTCTCCATGCTTGGCCTCACGCGGCTTCCTGGCTCGCTTCTTTTTGTCCCCGTTCATCAGGTGCCCCTTCAGATCACGTTCAAATACGGAAGTCCGCTTATCTTTCTGTTTGGTCTGAGTAACGCGAGCTTGCTCAACAACTACGTCCGGTGTAATACCTGTTGCCTGAATGGAGCGTCCGCTGGGCGTATAATACAATGCGGTAGTCAACTTGATGGCGGAGCCATCCGGTAAGGCCACGACTGACTGTACCGAACCTTTTCCGAAACTTTGTGTGCCCATTAAAATGGCACGATGATTGTCCTGCAGGGCACCTGCCACGATCTCCGAGGCGGAAGCCGAACCATTATTGATCAACACAGCCAAGGGCACACCTTCCAGCATATCTCCCGATTTAGCCGTAAATGACATGTTACGGCCCGTTCTCGATTTGGTGCTGACAATACCGCCCTTATCCAGGAGCAGGTCGGAAACCGATACAGCCTGATTCAGTAACCCGCCAGGGTTGTTGCGAAGGTCAAGCACCGCACCATCCAGATGGCCACCCGCCCGCTTTGTCAGTTCTGCAATCTTGGCTTTCAACAGTTTTGCCGTACGCTCCTGAAACTGGGTAATGCGGAGATATGCGTATTGTGGTGCCATTAAATCACCCTTGACGGATTTGACCTTGATAACATCGCGTACAATTTTAAATGTCAGAGGTGAATGCTCTCCCTTCCGGAAAACCGTGAGCAGAATGGATGTTCCCGGCTTGCCGCGCATCAGCTTAACTGCCTCCGGCAAAGACATATCCCGTGCCAACTGATCATCTATCTTGATAATAATATCCCCTGCCTTGATACCGGCACGCCAGGCAGGCGTATCTTCAATGGGTGCTACAATGCGGATGCCACCTTCCGCAGCGGATATTTCGATTCCCAAGCCCCCGAACTTCCCGCTGGTATCCACCTGCATTTGCTTGTACATGTCTTTGTTCATATAAGTGGAATGTGGGTCCAGATTACTCAGCATGCCAGACAAAGCGCCATCGATAAGTTTTTCATCTGTTATCTTTTCCACATAAGAACGGCGCACCATTTCCATCACCTGCGAAAATTTCTGCAACTGCTTATAATTCGTCGCAGCCGAGGCTTGCTCTGCCATCAAATTCCACGCCGTTACTCCGCCTGCAATGATCATTACCGCAACCGCGATCAACACCATTTTACGCAACATCTTCATCCATCAACTCCATTGTTTTCTATTTCCGGCACCAGCGCACAGGATTCACCGGGCGACCTTCATCACGCACCTCGAAATACAGGCGAACATCCTTCACCCAGCCCGTATTGCCCGCATCGGCAAGTATATCACCTGCCTCGACCCAGTCGCCCAGATTCTTGTAAAGCGCGTCATTATGCGCATATACGGTGATGAGGCCATCCCCGTGATCCACAATCAACATCAATCCGTAGCCACCAAACCAGTCCGCATAGCGCACCTGCCCGGCAGCAATAGCCTTAACCTGCCCGCGCCCGTGACGTGGTGCAAGCTGAATACCAGCCAGTCTGGGGCGTCCCGGTGCAGGTCTGGAGTGAAAATGGGCCACAATTCTACCTTTGATCGGCCACGGCAGGCGCCCCTTCCTTTTGCGCATTGGAACCCATTTTAAACCCGTATCAGAGGCAAGCAGTGTCGAACCAATGCCTTGTAGTAATTGCTTCAGTGCAGCTTCCTGGCGTGCCAGCTCTGCATCACGCTGTTTTTGCAAGCTCGAATCCTTACGCATCTTCTTCCACAACATGCGTTTGGCCTTCTGGCGTCCTGCCAATTGCTGCTGAAATACCAGTTTGTCCTGTCTAAGCCGATCCAGTTCAATCCGCTGATGCGCGACTTCCTGTTCCATCCGCATCAGATCCGCCACGCTTTGTGCAAATTCATGGCGATGTTCCGCCTGCACTGTCATCAGCCGGGACAGAATATACTGGCGATGGGGAATATCGGCCACATTAGCACCAAACATCACATCCAGCCAAAGCGGTGTCCTTCCTGCATAGCGGTAGGCGGCAGCGGCTTCACGCATCATGCTGCGTTTAAGTATATCCACCCGTTTCTCCAGCTTTAATCGTCTTGCAGTCAAATCGGCAAGATGTACATCCGCCTGCCGCACTACCGTCACAGCTTGCCGGGTATCCGAACTGGCCCGGACCAATGCCCGATCCAGCTTTTTAAGTGACCGGCCAAGCTGCCCAAGCCGGGATTCCAGGTCCTCGCGCAAGGCTTTCAGATGCGCCCGTTCCTGCTGAATCTGCCTGATTTGAACATGCACATCGCTGGACCATGCAGGCTCAGAAGACACAACTCCGGCCAAAACAAAAACAATGATAAATATAGCGCGCATCATGCGTGATGATACGGGTGACCGCGCAATATCATCCATGCGCGGTAGCTTTGCTCGAGGAACAGAGATCGAACCAGTTGATGCGGCAGGGTCAGTTTCGACAAACTCCACACATCCTCCGCTGCGGACCGAACTTCATTGTTTACGCCACCTGATCCGCCCACTACAAAATCCACGATGGCATCACCGGGCTGGCGCGCAAAAAAATCTGCCCATGCCTGACTACTCATAGATTTTCCCCGTTCATCAAACAAAATATAACGGGATGTCTGGCTGCGAATATGTCGTGCCTCTTCCTGCAGACGCTGGGATGGCTGTTTGCTCCGGCCTTCTGGCAATTCGTGGATGGAACACGGAGCAAACGGCTTCAGACGTTCCACGAAACGGGCCTCATACGCCGCCAGTTCCACAGTGCCTTTACCGACCACAAACAGACGAAGTCTCATTGCCGGATAGCATCATCCCCGGCTTCCCCATGACGTTCCGGCGCAGCCCACAATCGTTCAAGCTGAAACGTATCCCGCACATCCGGTAAAAATAGGTGGACGACCACGTCACCAAGATCAATCAGCAGCCATTCGGCCGCTTCCAGCCCCTCAATATGGGCGGACATGCCATGTTGATGTGCTATTCCCGCCACCGCCTGCGCCATCGCCTTCAGCTGCCGACTATTGCGCCCCGATGCCAGCACAAAACGGTCAGCAATGGCACTGCGGCCCTGCACATTTATGACCAGTGGATCAAGGCCTTTCTTATCTTCGATTGCCTGCACCACATCCATGGTTAGCTGTTCAATTATTGTTTCCACACTCACCCCTTGTTAATAAACCACCATAAGCCTGTTCGATTTCCTTGCATATACATTCGGGAACCATCTCCGCAAGCGATTTTCCTGTCGCCGCCTGCTTGCGCACAGCTGTAGCCGACACATCCGGCAGCCTGTGCTGCACGCATAACAGTCTGCCGCTTCCCGCTTCCTGCTTCCACCGCTCGATACTGGTCATCTTCCATCCCTGTTGCTGCACGCGAGCACATCCTGCCCGGTCAAATACCGCCACATCACACAGTGCAAAATGCTCCGGGTACTCCACCCAATGGCTCATACCCGCAAAAGCATCCGCACCCAATAATAAAATAGGATGGTAATCAGGGAACCGGCTCCGAATATGGCGCAGCGTATCGATCGTCGGAACCGGTTTCTCACACCGAACCTCCCAATCCTGAACCAGAACTTTCGGTTGTGTCGCAAAAACCCGTTCCAGCCAATGCAAACGAACTTCGGGGCTTGCATACCCTGACAGCCTGCGATGTACGGGATTACCGACTGGAATAACCCATATTTCAGGTAATCCCAAAGCTGCAAGCGCAGTCTCGACCAATGCCACATGGCCGACATGCGGTGGGTCAAAACTGCCACCAAAGATACCGATATAGTGTGGGCCTCCTGCAACATTCATGAGCGGCGATCAACTTCCCCACTCCGGCCCATTTTTAAGATGGAATCACGGCCCATGGAACCACCATGTGCCTCATTCCATCTTAAAAATGGCCTCGAAGTGGAATCGCCACTCATCCACTCAGAATATTGCAAGAGCCTCACGTGAACCTATTCCCTCACCTCGCCATGACCCAGCACAATCCATTTCTGCGTCGTCAACCCTTCCAGCCCCACTGGTCCACGCGCATGCAAGCGGCCTGTGGAAATGCCAATCTCCGCGCCTAAACCATATTCAAAGCCGTCCGCAAAGCGTGTGCTGGCATTCCACATCACCGATGCCGAATCTACCTCACGCAGGAAACGCTGCCCGGCGCTGTAATCCTCGCTCACAATGCTGTCCGTGTGGTCTGATCCATATTGTCCGATATGGGTGATCGCGGCATCTATATCCTCCACAACACGGATAGAGAGCACTGGTGCCAGATACTCTGTCGCCCAATCTTCTTCGTTGGCTTTCCGGATACCTTTCGCCAGTTTTTGCGTCTGCTCACAGCCCCTGATCTCTACATCCTTTTCATACATGGCTGCCACGACATCGGGTATATATGCCGCAGCAACCGCCTGATGAACCAGCAGGGTTTCCATGGCATTGCATACGCCAACTCGCTGAGCTTTGGCATTCACCGCAATTTTAAGCGCCATTTCCAGATCAGCCGCGGCATCCACATACACATGGCAGATGCCATCCAGATGTTTGATCACGGGTACGCTCGCTTCGGCAGCAATGCGTTCGATCAGTGACCGGCCACCACGAGGGATAATCACATCCACAAAAGCATCCGCCCGTATCATTTCGCCGACCAGTGCACGATCCGTGGTGTCCACGAGCTGTACGGCATCCTGTGGCAAACCACTCTCCACCATGGCGCGGCGCAGGCATGCCGCAATCACCCGGTTGGAATGGATGGCCTCAGAACCACCACGAAGAATTACTGCATTGCCTGATTTCAGGCAAAGCCCTGCCGCATCGGCAGTTACATTGGGACGGGATTCGTAAATCATACCAATCACACCCAAAGGTACGCGCATATGGCCCACCTGAATACCCGAAGGGCGATAGACAAGGTCACTGATTGCCCCTACAGGATCGGGCAGAGTCACGATTTGCTCCAACCCTTCAGCCATGGCTTCTACCCGGTCCGGGTTTAGCAATAACCGTTCCAGCAGCGCGTCGTCAATACCATTTTTCCCGGCGGCTTGCATGTCCATGGCGTTTGCCGCAAGAATTTCTTCACTCTCCCGCCGCAATACGCCCGCTGCACGCTCTAGTGCATCGTTCTTGGCATGTGTTTCCGCCATGCGCATTCGAGCCGCCGCTTCTCTGGCCTGTTTGCCCAACACCTGCATCATGGATTCCATATCTTTTCCCATGCTTACACTCCTTTGCCGTAACTACTCAGCAGGGGCATCATAACGACTCACCAACACCAGATTATCCCGATGCACTACCGAAGAAAAATCACGATATCCCAGAACTTCCTCGATTCGATCACTGGCAACGCCAATCATCTTGCGCATTTCTTCAGCATGATAATTGCACAAGCCCCGCGCAAGAACACCGGATCCTCCCGAAATCTCCACACATTCACCCTTATCGAACGTCCCCTCAACGGCTGTCACACCCACCGGCAACAAGCTGGCACCGTGCTCAACGATGGCGCGTTCCGCCCCACCATCAATGGTAATTCTGCCATGCACCGGGAGCACTTCTGCAATCCAGTGCTGCCGCCGCGTTTGCCTGTCGGAGCCGCAGGCAAACAACGTGCCCACATCCTCGCCCCGCAGCAAAGCCGAAAGCCGTCTCTATTCATGACCACTGATAACGGCCGCCACCACACCACCACGCGTAGCGATACGCGCTGCCCTGAGTTTGCTGACCATCCCGCCGGTACCAAAATCACTGCCCGCTTCCCCAGCCATATCCATGATCTCGGGAGTCACCTCTTCTACCAGATCCAAACGCCGGGCATCCGTGTTAACGGAAGGATCAGCATCAAACAGGGCTTCCACATCCGTCAAAATCGCCAGTAAATCAGCATCAATCAGCAATGCGGCCAACGCGCCAAGATTATCATTATCTCCAAACTTGATTTCACGCACCACCACCGTGTCATTCTCGTTTACAATGGGAATGACACCGGCAGAAAACAGTGTCTCGCTGGTATTGCTGGCATTGAGATAACGACGCCGATTACGCAAGTCATCCCGGGTGAGCAACATTTGCGCCACGCCAATGCCATGCCCGGCAAAGGCCTCTTTCCATGCATGCATCAGAAGGGGTTGGCCAATGGCTGCGGCAGCCTGTTTTTCATGGACGGAAAGCGTGCGCCCCACCCAGCCCAAGTGTACGCACCCAAGCGCCACCGCGCCTGACGATACAACCACGATCTCCATACCTTCTGCATGCAATGCTGCAATTTCGTTGGCAAATCGCTCAACCCGGGCCTGCCGCACCCCTGTTTGGGCATCCGCCAGCAGTGAACTGCCGATCTTGACCACCATGCGGTGGACGCGCGAAAGATCACGACGGCGTTGAATCATGCTGCCACCTTCCGTATGGTTTCGACCTGCTCCGATACGGCTCTCAGCAGAGCAGGAATACCTTCACCCGTCACCGCCGACACAAAATGTACTGCAAGCTCTGTCCGGGTAGCCTGCTTTTTGACCTCTTCCCGCATATCGGACGTCAGAGCATCCATCTTGTTCACCACCAGCATCCTTGGTTTATTCCATACCGTGTCGCCATAACCCTTCAACTCCATTTCTACTTCATGCATTTGAGCATCAATATCTGCTTCAAGGCTGGCCGCATCCACCAGATGCAACAGCACTTTGGTCCGTTCAACATGACGCAGAAACTGTATCCCCAACCCCTTGCCTTCATGCGCACCTTCAATCAACCCCGGAATATCGGCCACGACAAATCCGTCGCCATCATCCATAAAGACCTCGCCAAGCGCAGGCTTCAGCGTCGTGAATGGATAATCCGCAATCTTGGGGCGGGCATTCGAAATCCTTGAAAGCAAGGTTGACTTGCCGGCGTTGGGTAACCCCACAAGGCCGACATCCGCCATCACCTTCAATTCGAGTATGCGTCTTCCTTCCTCACCTGCTTCGCCCGGCTGGGCGTAACGAGGCGCTCGATTGGTACTGCTCTTGAAATTAACATTGCCAAGGCCTCCCTGACCACCACGGGCCAGTACATATTGCGCCTCCGCGCAATCAAGGTCCGTCAGTAACCCGCCTGCTTCATCCCGTACCAGCGTCCCTACCGGGACTTCAATAACAATATCCACACCGTTTTTTCCGTGCCGATCCGAGCCCCTGCCTGGCTGTCCGTTTTTGGCATAAAGGTGCTTCCTCAGATACAGCTCCTGAAGCGTATTCTTACTCGTGCTGGCTACCAGAATGACATGCCCGCCACGCCCGCCGTTACCTCCGTCAGGACCCCCTTTCGGGATATACTTCTCCCGCCGGAACGAAACACACCCCGCACCACCGTTACCGGCGCGCACCTCTATCCCCACTTCATCAATAAACCGCATGCTTGAACGCTACCCCGCTTCGCCAAAAAACAAAAAGGGCGCGATCACTCGCACCCCATGAATTCGGATTGGTGATGCTTCAGCCAGTGATACGCACTGTTGTGCGTCCTGCCTTCTTGAAATACTCCACCTGACCGTCCACCAGCGCAAACAAAGTGTAATCTTTGCCACATCCCACGTTATCACCCGGACGGATCTTGGTACCGCGCTGACGGACAAGGATATTTCCGGCACGAACCACTTCGCCACCATAGCGCTTGACGCCCAATCGCTTGGAATTGGAATCGCGTCCGTTGCGGGATGAACCGCCTGCTTTTTTATGTGCCATGCTTTACTCCTTGCCGCTCTTTTTGCTACTTACCTTGGACACAGCCGTCTTCGTTGCAGGCTTCTTTGCTGCAGGACTGGCGGCGCTTGCTGACGCTTCCTTTGCTGCTGGCTTAGCCGTTGTTTTGGCAGAAGCCGTTTTCTTAACCACCGGCTTGGCCTCTACTTTCTTTGCGGCAGTTACAGGTTTTTTCACCGTTGCCGATTTCTCTGTCACCTCAGGCTTGGCCTCTGCTTTCTTTGCGGGTGCAGCTTTCGTTGCACCGATCTTGGTAATTCGCACCGAGGTATAGCCCTGGCGATGGCCTTGCGTTCGTTGCGAATGCTTGCGGCGGCGCTTCTTGAAGATTTCCATCTTCTTGCCTCGTCCATGCTCAAGGACTTCCGCTGCCACACTGGACTTGGCCGCATCCGCACCCACCTTGATGGCATTGCCTTCGCCAATTAACAGTACATGGTCGAAGCTAACCTTCTTACCCGCTTCGGTGCCAAGGCTCGCCACGCGCAAGACATCGCCTTCCTGCACACGATACTGTTTGCCGCCGGTTTGAATTACTGCATACATGTCTGACTCCAATTATGCCTGAGCTTTCGCCGGCTTCTTGCCATACTTGCGGTAGAAGCGTTCCACGCGGCCTTCGGTATCCACAATCTTCTGCTTGCCAGTATAAAACGGATGACAAGCCGAACAAATTTCGACATGGATGTCGCCCTTGGTAGAGCGCGTCTCAAATGTGTTGCCGCATGAACATGTTACTTTAGCGGTCTTGTATTCCGGATGAATGCCAGCTTTCACGTTGCTACTCACGATAAATCTGAAAGGGCGCGAT
>JAUZQZ010000023.1 GCA_030950745.1 Mariprofundaceae bacterium
CCAATATATTTTTCCGTTTGTCGATCCATCGTCCGCCCCAGATACTCCCCACGGCTAGCCCTGCCATGAATGTTGTAAGAATAATGCTCACCGCATACGTGGAACTGCCCAAAATCAACGTAAGATAACGGCTCCAGAGAACTTCATACATTAGGGCCGAGATGCCGGAAAAAAAGCTGAAAATGTATACGGGTGTGATAGCGAAGTGGGTAAACACGCCTGCTTTGCCTCCCTGTATTCCCGGAGACATCATGCTTAATTCACGCTGCCTTGCTCGAAGTTACACAGCATTCGGAGAACCATACGTCGATGGCGTACCATGTTAATAGCCAGAGTCCTGCTCCCATTCCCGCCATGCATCCAGCATCGGAAAATATAGCGCGGTTTTGATTTCCCGCTCCGGTTCCAGTTTCTTCAGCGTAGCGGCATACCGTTGCAATTGCGGTGCATGCCGTTTTTGTTCCTCATCCAGAAAATGCCTGATATTACCACCTTCATGCGCAGCGGTTTTGTAGTCAATAATCCAGCGCGTCCCATGTTCGTCCACAAAGCTTCGATCCATGACATGATGGGATGCGGTACCATGATCTTCAACACTAAGTGCCCATTCACAATGAGCATCCCGATGCGCACCGGAGAGCACCCACTGCCCTTTTTCACTGTTTAATGCGTTTCTTAAGCCTTTTTCACAGCGAACCAATGCCTCTTCAAGCAATGCGCCGGACAAGCCTTCCGCCAGCAGCATGCGTCGCATGAATTGAATCGCCTGGCTGGTTAGTCCGTCGTTCCAGGTCTCCACCCCTGTTTCCGCCACTTGTTGCAATACCGCATGTACGGCATTACCGATGGGTGCGGCCTCCGACCCCGCCCAGCCATATTCCGTTTCAGCCACATTGGTTACCTGCATTGCAACAGACAGGGCTTCCGGCACAGTCTTAACCCGTTTTAACGGGACACGTCCGCCAGTTTCCCCATATTCTCCGGCTTGCATGATTTGAATCTCCGCATCAAAGCAATCCTCACCATGCTGATATAACAATTCCATGAATGAATTCTTCCCGGGATTCCCACTGTTCTCCGAAACATGCCCCAACAGGTGAAGTTCAGTTTCCGCGCGTGTGCAGGCGACATACAGGAGCCGCATGGACTCATTGCTTTCCTTGTCTTTCTCAATATTCCGGATCAGGTCGTACAGGGCATCTTTGCTGCGTGTTGCCGCCCTGGGCGACATCAACAACATTTCGTCTTTACCCGAAGGCGCTTCGGTGAATGCAAGCAATGGCGTGTCACTGCCCTTCGGCGCTGTTCCCAACCCTGGCAGAATCACCACATCCCATTGCAGACCCTTGGCCCCATGCATGGTCATCAGTTCAACCCGTGCCGCTTCTTTCGATGCATCCGGTGCGGCGTACAATGCTTTCAGCCGCTCATCAAACAGCGCAAAATTAACCCGACCGCACATGTTTTCGCCGGTTTCAATCTCATCCATCAAATCAAGGACGGTTTCCGCATTGATCCGGGTAGTTTCATCAAGCATCTGCGGCATTCCCAGACGCAACCATGCTGTTTGCACCAAGTTTCGCACTTTCATTCTGCCGCTCATCGCCATACAGGGTTCCAGCGCCTGCTTTACATGCGTTACGCGAGCAGATGCCTCTGTATCCAGTCGAGACACGGCAACTTTATCCTGCATGATTTCCCAGACGGGCCGGTCATCGTTCGCCATCAGTGTAAACATGCCCGCCGTTGTCAGCCCGCAACACGGCATACGCAAAATCGCAGCCCATGATTCGCTGTCGGCCGGATGCAGCAACGCCCGCATGAGCGCCCGCAACGCCCGCACTTCCGGCTTTGTATTCAAAGGTAAAATCCTGACTGCACGGAAAGCAATGCCTGCTCCGGACAACGCAGCCATGATGGCATGCAAATGCTTGCGGGTGCGCGCCAGAATGCCAACCCGTTGTTTGTCTTCAATCGCTTTCCTGACCAGTTCGACTGCGGTGGCGGCCTCCAGTGCATCATCCATACCCTGTTGTATATGCAGTTGGACACGCCCATCGTGCGTCAATGCTGCCGAAGCTTTGGCATAGGGAATCGCACCATTTACACTGTCCTGCGTTGCCGGAAAGATATGTTTGAATGCCGTGTTCACCCAACCCACAATCACCGGCGATGAACGAAAATTCCGTTCCAGTTGTAACGGAGTTATAACTGGCAAGTTTACCTGATTGTCCGCCGCCCGCAGGAACAAACCAACATCCGCCTTGCGAAAACGATAGACAGATTGCATCGGATCGCCGACCATGAACAGGGTGCGCCCATCTCCATCTTCCCAGCCCGATGTGAGACAACGCAATAAACGGATTTGCAGCTCGGACGTATCCTGAAACTCATCCACCAGAATATGCCGGATACGATAATCCAGTTTAAGCAGCAGATCGGAGGGATTGCCATCCTCGTCACTCACGGCCTCCAGCGCCCGCAACGCAATCTCGGTGAAATCCACCTTTCCCCGCAAGGCAAACTCCGCCTGCAAATCCAGAACCGCACGTGGCAGGAGACGAAACATGGATTCGACAATCTTCCACTGATTTTCATCAAATTCCGGCGTTTCGGGGAGTATGCGCAGGCCATGCATAGCCTCGCCCAGTCCGGGAACGTCAGCCAACAGAGCAAGCATCTCCAGCATACGTTGCTTTTCAATCCTGGCCTCTGACGGGAATCCGTGATTCCTGGTGACAGTTTTCTTTAACTGGCCATCTTTATTGAGGGTAAAACTTGCCAACGAACGCCATTGTTCCAGGTCATCAATGCCTGAATCGGGCCATGCCGCGATGCCCTCCAGTTCCTCATTCCCAACATTTAATGCGGCAAAACGTGTCAGCAGTGGCAATTCCGCCTTTACCTCGAGCGGAATCATGGCATCACAGTCCTGAATCTTTTGCTGCATGAATATACCCATATTTCCTTCCAGCATCCGGCGCAAGGCCCCTGCATCCCGACCATGTTCACCGATATATTTAAGCCACTTCTCACGGTTCTCCAACATGGTGGACATCAGATCAATCAACCCTGCCGTGTTATGATCCTGATGCAGCATCAGCAATTCCACGGCATTAAAATCATCTTTCACCGCTTCATTGAGGGTTCTTTCCGCAGCCTCTCTGCACAATGCACGTGTATGCTCGGAAGGCGCAGGCATATCGCCAAGCCCCGAAAGCAGCGGTAACTGCCGCGCCAGTGCGCCGGTCAGGCTGTCCAGCGTCATGATGCGCAGGAGAGAGGGATATTCCGCCAGATTCCACCCCTTATCCTTTGACCGTTTCAATGCTGCCTGCGCAAGTTCCCATGTATGCATTTTATGAGAGGATGAATCATCAGGTTTAACCATGGTCAGCGATGTAAACACGCGATTGCGCATCTCCGCCGCCGCCTTGCGTGTAAAGGTCATCGCCAGAATTTCTTCCGGCTCATCCACTATGGACAAAAGCGACAGGATTCGCTGCGTCAACAGCTCGGTTTTACCCGATCCCGCCGGAGCCTGCACCAGATACGAGCGCGCCGGATGAATAGCCTGTTGGCGAACTTCGACTGTCATGCTTCATCCTCGATGTCAGTTTCAAATCCAGTTTCTTCAATACGGCAAACAGCTTCCAGACCGCAATAAGCACAGGCTTTGGGATTACGCGGTGTTACCGTACTACGGCCTTCGACAAATTCCTGCGCCAGCGCATTAATATGCACACGCCAGTCATCCAGCACCTGTTGCCAGTCCTCCGGGCGCTTGTACCTGCCATCGCAAACCGCAATCCCGTCAATACCCGTATCTTCGCCTGCCAGCCCCTCGAATCCCATCTCATCCCCGCTGCGAACGGTGGCGAATGTCACTGCATCATCCGCTGAAACCCCCGCCGCAAGCGCATATAACGGTAATTGCGGCTCTTCCATGCGCTCGCCCAGCCATTTGGCCACGGATTGTTTTTGCCCGGTTTTATAATCAATCAGGATTCGACGGCCTTCCATATCCTGATCGATCCGGTCCACCTTGATACGGATGGAGCATGGGTGATCGACGGCTTCGGGAAGGACCAGCGTGTAAACCTTTTCGTGTTCACGCACCTCAAATAGCGGCCTCACCGCCTCCACATCCAGCCATGTATTCAATACCTGCCGCATACGCTTTTTTTCAATACTCTGTATATCAGAATTGCGAAATATCCTGCTTTCTTTCCATGCATGTTCAATCGCCGTATCCAGCAGGCCAGCGCGCTCACTCTCCGTCAAATCAACCAGTGCTGCCTGTGATTTGAGCTTCCCCCATATAAATTCCAGCGCCAGATGAATAAGCGAACCCTTGTCCGAGGCTTCAATTCCCGGCGTGGTTTCACCGAGATTCACGATATTCAATCGGTGTCTGGCAAAAGCACGGAATGGACAGGCCGACTGGTTTTTGATGATGCTTGTTCCGCCATGAATGTCCTCATCCGCCGACAAGGGCACGTCCGGCGCATCTTCAAACGTTTCCAGTTCAAGCAACTGCGGTAATAGAGTGATTTGTTCCATACTTTTTTCCGGGAATCCGGCCACAAAGGACGATGGCAGCATTTCACGCTCATCCTTTTGCTGCGCGTAACTGCATTCAATCGTTGGCGCAATCCACAGCACTTGTTCCCACAACCAGCACGACGATTCAAATACCCGCGTCCTGCTACCCATCGGAATCCCGTACTTTTGCTGCAAATGAACCGGCAACAATGGATGCGGACGCACCGATGGCGGGAACGCTTCCTCATCCATACCCATAACAAACACATGCTCAAATTGCAGGCCCGCAGCCTGATAGAGTGGCATCACCACGACATTTGGATACACCGGCGCAAGATTAAACCGGGTTTCAGCACATGATGCACGCAATCGTGACAGAAAAGCAGGCCAGGCAAGCGGTGGTGCAACCGCATCCAGGGCCACCAGCGATGTCAATATGTCACGAAATGCATTCATCTGGCGGATTTCAAGGTTACTGTGCGGTCGTTCATGTTCCAGGCCTGTCCGAACAAATCCCGTGGTCAATAACAGTGCATGAACAGACTTCACCCAGTCCGCCGCAGACTGCTTGCTTGTCTTCCAGTCATTGAGCGCCCGGATCACCGATAACAGTAATGGCAACGCCTGAACGTCTGCGGACTTGAGCAAACTTTTCAACGATATGTGGCGTCGATTCTGTTCGCGGAATTTTGCATCCAGCGCCGCGCGCGCTATACGTTCACTCTGGAAACCCGTGAGCCACGGCATAAACAATAAGGGAGAAAAATCATCCAACGTCATAGCTTTCTTCCCGGCCAGCGACAGCAGGTGCAGGGCCTGCCCAACCATCGGACAATCGGACAATGCATCCCCGGCAGTTGCCACGGCCTGTATTTCCCGCACCGGATCAAGGCATATATCGGGTATCAGCACGCCATCCAGTATCCGGCGGAAGGCGGCGACATCACACCCGGATTCTGCAGTCAGCACGACGATACGCATATCCTTATCCTGATCCTGATCCAGCAACACCTTAATTCGTTGCGCAATATGCCGGAATTCACTGGATTCATCCGGGCATGCGGTTAATATGGCTGCCGCTATCTGCCCACTACTCCGTACCTGAAAAACTTCACAGCCGCTTTGCTGCAAGGCATCCAGTATTTTATGCTGTATCGGCGTCAACAACTCAAAACCATCCAGCATCATGCATCCGGGCACAGGCACATCAGCAGTTGGTGTGCAAAATCGTGTATACAGGTGCTGTGGAATGTCCGCCATCAGAGTTCGCCCAGCGAATGCATCCGTTGCCAGATACTCCTGCATGGCGGCAATCCAGCGCGCCAATGCCTCGGCTTCTTCCCCGCCCAAGGCCAACTCCCGCACATCAATCCGGTAATTCCGCATCAACGTCCATACCTCTGCCGCGTGTCTGGCCAGTCCCCGAGCCGATGCAGCTTTTCCCCGTGGTATATCATGGCGGATAACAGTTTCCCACAATTGTGCTTCCTGATGTGCTGTGAATGGCACCGGTATATCCGGGCAGGAAGAGACAATATCCGCCAGCCAGTGATTCCATGTGACAACGACAGGTGTTGAAATGACACTTGAAGAAAGTGGAAGCGCGCGGCGTTTCCAGTCCACCGCCAACATCGAAGTAGCAGTCATCAACACCGCTCCGGCATGTAACCGTTTTAATGCTTCAGCAGGAGAAACGCTTGCAACCCATAATTGGCACTTGCTTTCTGAATTCATACGGACTTCAATTGTGGATGCATGTGGCTTTATTTATGAAGGCATTAGTATATGCTCGCCTCATACAACAGGAGGGGATATGAGCAAAATCAGAATTACTTGCCCGCGTTGTCAGCATATTTTTGAAGAAAAAAAAGCGGATATTTATGAGTGTTCCAAGTGCGGCACAAGTATTCGGACAAAGCCGAAGAAAAAAACTGAAGAATCTGAAGATTTTGATAAAACCCAAATTTTCGAACGATAATTTTATATATCTAAAATCCCAGCACAAAAATGAAATAGAGTGGGGACTCAGTTCACCGCTCATGAGTTTTATAATTGGCTCTTTGATCACCGATTCCGGAAATGTCCGGGCACAAGGCTTCCATCATTGTCCGTATGTGCCGGAACATAAACACCGCCACGCACGTCTTCATCCGTCAGGCGATGCCACATCAGCCCCGAGACCACCAGACCGGCAACTACCGCAAAGATGATAAACCGGATGGATGGCGGGTGCGGAGCCCGGGGCGTAATATCAATCACATCCTTCCCATGTTTCTTCTGCCGTCGCCACAATAGCCAGATACGCAGCATCAGACCGAGATACCGCAATGCAAACATCAACAAAACAGGTCCAAAAAAGAACAGAAGTGAAATAAGTATACTTTTCATGCGCGCATTAGTTCCCTGACCCGCTCCGCATAGGAGACTACATCGGGTTCGCCTCCTTTTCTTTGAGCAAAATAAACCGTTTCCGCCAGCACATCGAGTAACGTGTGCAAGGCAGCGTGCCGATCCATGCCTTTTCGCTGCATCAGGAACTCCAGGCATGCGGAAACTTCCGGCGGTTGATGAATAACGATTTGCTCCTCCAGCGTCAGGTGCAAGGATAGATGCAAATACGGATTCATCCCGTCATCCACCTGAAAATCACGATCTAAAAATGTTTCCATGTCATCAAACAGCGCGTGATATTCGGGATGCAAGTCAATCACCCGTGCAATGCGCACCTCCAATGCATCCAGAGGCTGATCTGCCCGGAATTTCCGCCATGCATCCCAGAACACCTGCCGATGCGCACGTAATTGCTTGCGATCAGCCTGCATTATTCACAAATCACCATGTTGATTGATTCGGGCCGATTCACTTCATTTTCCGTCGATGAGTCAGTGCGGGCAAAGCCTCCCGAATACGCCTCAGGAAAGCCATATCCAGATCGGCCACAATAACACCTTCGCCTTCCTCCTGTTTTACCATCACATCACCCCATGGATCAATCATCATCGAATGACCCCATGTTTTGCGCCCACCAGGATGTTCTCCCCACTGTCCCGCCGCCAACACATAGACCTGATTCTCGATGGCGCGGGCGCGCAACAATGTTTCCCAATGCGCCATCCCGGTCGGCACGGTAAAAGCTGCCGGAATCGTCAACACATGGCAGTCCGCATCGGCGTAATACCGGTATAGCTCAGGAAAACGGATGTCATAACAAATAGACAAACCAACGTTCCATTGCTGTACTTGCACTGACAAAGGCGTATCGCCAGCTACAATGGTATCGGATTCACGGTAGCTCTCATTTTCCAAATCCACATCAAACAGATGAATCTTGTCATACACACCAAGCAAATCACCCCGATATGAGAAAGCCGGGCATCCATTGTGAATCTTGCCGGAATCCGGATGGGTCAAAGGTACACTGCCACCTACCACCGCTATTCCATATTCACGTGCGCGTCTGGATAGATAGTCAAGAATGCCGGAGCCTGCCTCAGGTTCGGCAATGGCACGTCTGGCTGAATCATTCGAACTCATGAAAGCAAAGTTTTCCGGCAGCAATGCCAGTTCCACGCCCTGATCCGCCGCTTGTTTTAACCATGCGCCCGCACGGACAAGGTTAGCATCCACATCATCACCCGAGCACATCTGGATACATGCCACCCGTAACATAGCACCCTCCCGGCGGCTCAACGCCGCTCCAATATCAATACATGGTGCTGATGATCCACTGTCATTTTATAGCGCCCCAGAAAATTCATACCGAGCAATCCCTTTTCCTCCTTGCCAGGAAGTTTCTGGATCACCGCCCTCACATGTTTCTCCGATATCGAATCAATATCGAGGCGATCCAGCCACACAGCCACCGCTCTGGCTTTCCCGTTAGCTGTATCCATCACCACCTCTCTGGCCCCCTGACTACGAATATCAGCGCGTTTCGCAACTGCCGGAGGTATCACAACATGACTAGCGCCTGTGTCCACAACAAAGCGCAGTGGAATACCATTCACTTTACCTCGAACCATCATGTTTCCTTTTACCATTTGGAAAGGAACTTCTTCCCTTTTTCGGTTAGCTTCAAGGTTATAAGTAGGATTGTAAATGCGGTTGGAGCCCTTTACCTGGTATTTACTGGCTCCCGGAACAGGTATATCAGAGAAGTGCAACCGCCCTGATGAATCTGTCCATGTGTACACATTCGCATCCGCACCCGCAGTAAATATTAATAGAAATACCAGAAATACATTACGCCACATATCGGCCTGTTTCCAGAATCACACCCACATTCGCATCATCCCGGAGCACAGGCGCCAGTTTACCATCGCACGCGCTCATCAGCGTCATCATGCCGGGTCCATGCCCTGCCAGCGGGGAATCGGAATGAATCACCACGCCAATGGTCACCGCCCCTTTGCGGTACGTTCTTCCATAACGATTATCATGATCCAGCACCGCCACAAAATCTCCGAACCGAAGTTTGTCCAGACTATATTCTTTTACTGTCTCTTCATCATGGCATAAAATATCATAATCACCCGTCGTCACGGATAATGCACCGATGCCGGAACCCATGGCATGCCCTGGCACAATCACATGCACCGGCACCTCAATGACCCCGTCCTTCCGTTCGGACAGTCCCCATGCCTCCAGCACATCGGGATCCAGATTGTAGATATACACATCGGGATGATCGGTTAATGAAAGCCCTTGTCCGAAACCCTTAACCAGAAACTTATCGTCACAGGTTAGCTTATCCAGCGTTTCATCGGAAAATTGGAGCATCAGATGCTCCACGCCACCGTGATGCCCCAGCACGCGGCCTGAATCACCCTTGGCTGCTCCTGAAATCACGCGCACTTCATTACCGCAGCAGGATAAAAACTGGAAGCCCGCCTCACATTTCCGGTTCTTGTGCGTGAATGTGGCCGACACCCCCGGCTCAATATGCTCCCCGGCCCAGCCGAACACCGAATCACCGACTTTCACATTGTAAGTGATGCCACCCGTGGAAGGCCAGGCAATGATTTCCCCTGCCGACCCCACCTCAAACGGCGCCCATTGATGCGCCGGCGCCACTGCCCCCTGCACAGCGGTCATCACCAGTTGATTACGATTGGTTTTAAGGCTCATAACATTCCTTCACTGTTGTTCTTTCTTACAATTGGCTCCACAGTTACACGCCGCCTGCTTGATGCTCTTTAAACAAGATATTCCTCCGGGCTTGTGGCCACATCAGGGAATGCCGCCAACACCTTTCTATCTGATGTAAGCAAAGGAACCTTCAGCGTCATCGCCAAAGCGACAAATTCACAATCATAGGCTGTACATCCCGACTGTTCGGCCAATGCCAGCACATCATCCGATGATGGAGACAAACCCATGCCAAGCTTCTTTTCAGCCATTTCCATCATCTGAGTGGCCTTATACAAACTTATTTCCCGGTTACGTATATATAACATCAGAACATTCCGAAATTCACTACGCCACAACAAGGAAGACCGCCATTCCGAATCTTTTAAATATACATTTTTAGCCAACAAAGTTTTGGGGCTGGGAATCATCAAATACGCAATCAGGTTCGTATCGGCAATAATCAAGGGCGGCCCTCATTTTTTGCCTGATTTATCATCCGGTCAGTCAGCGGCGTAACATTCAGGCTATCGCGCAATGTATCAACATCCTGTAGCCATTCCATTGCATCTGCACTTTTTCGCCCCATCGTCCTTTCGAGCATCATCACGACTTCCTTATTAAGACTACGCTGGTGCTTTGCCGCATGGGCTTTCAAGTCCTGATATAAATCATCGGGAATGTTTCGTATGGTCAGTGCAGCCATAACATGCTCCTGTGCAATTGAATTCAAAGCGCCATCATTATGCAATCATAACGATATCCCTTCTCTTACATAATGCAAGAACTGGCTCTCACGTCCTTCCCTGATGCCACGTTGCTCAAACCTGGTTTGTGGCCTGTCCGGATCACGTTCGATAAAGCCTTTACTTCCAGCCATGTTACGCAAGCCGGGCGTAGCATCAAGAATATCCCGCATCCACTCGGCCAGATCGGGTTTGTCGCTGGCCAGTTTGATAAAACCACCTTTTTCCACCCGCGATACAAGCAGGCGCACAAAATCTTTCTGAATCAGGCGGCGCTTGTAATGCCGTGTCTTGGGCCACGGGTCGGGATGATTAATAAAAACCCCGTGCAACTGACCTTCGCCCACCTGATATTGCAGCACAAACTGCACCGGGAGTTGTGAAATCCGCACCTGCTCGATCACCCCGGCATGTTCCAGCCTTCCCACCGCCTTGGCTACGCCGGGAAGGTATATCTCAACTCCGAACAGAGTCCAGTCGGGATGGGTTTGTGCCAGATGCACCAGAAAATCACCAGTGCCAAAACCAATTTCCATCACGATCGGAGAAGCAGCGGCAATGCCGGCATCAGCCAGCGACTTGTCCTTTGACACGCCTATCCTTGGCAACCATTCGGCCAGCCTCGCCTCCTGCCCGCTGGTTACAAAACCGTTCTTGCGCCCATAGGTACGCAG
>JAUZQZ010000024.1 GCA_030950745.1 Mariprofundaceae bacterium
GCAACTGCTGATTTTTGTCTTGCCTTATTTTTCACTACTGACCATACCTATTGCTTTCTTCCTCTCCATGCAGAACGTGATTGCAGGTCTTCAGCAGGGCAGTGAGATGGATGCCATGCGTGCGGCGGGGCTTTCCTATTTGCGGATATTTCGAAGCCTGATCGGTGTGGCTGTGCTGCTATATCTCTCGTTGGCGCTGACATCCATGGTTTGGTTGCCGAAAGGACAATTATCCTTCAACAACGTGCTGAAGCAGATATACAGCCTCAAGGGATCGCCTGATTTTACACCCCGGCGCTTTTCTCGTGATGTGGATAATATTATTTTTTATGTGGACGGAAAGGATAGTCAGGGCCGTTATCACGGTGTCATGGTTGAGGACGGTCGCCCCGGCGGGCCGGTTTATTACCTGGCGGAAATGGCAGAAATTGTACCTGCTTCGGGCGGTGTGCGGTTACGTATGTGGAATGGAACCCGGCTGGAGGGAAAAGGGGAAAACCAGCGTGTGCTTGCCTTCAAAAATTATGAAGTGGGCTTGCCTTTAAGTGGTTTGAGCGCGGTGAAGTTTACACGTTCCAGGGATCATGTGATTATGATGACGCCATCCGAACTTTGGCAGCGGCTTCAGTTTCATTCTACTCCCGATGCATTAGCTGAGTGGAATCGGCGTTTGATTCTTCCAACCACTGTGCTTGTTTTATGTCTGTTCGCCCTGCCTTTGTCACTGTCGCCCAAGCGTGCAGGACGTACAGGTTCATTTTTGCTGGGTATTGGGCTGTTGATTCTATTGTATAATGCGCAACTGGTATTGCATCGGCAAGTGGGATTGGGAACACTTCCGCCATCGTCGATGTGGTTTGGACAAGGTGCATTTCTGGCGGCGGGAGTTCTGTTGTGGTGCAGGGCTGAGCAGGGGAAATTGCCGATATGGCTGATTTCCGGCGGTGAAATTTTTTATCTCATGCATCAGAAGTTGGTGCATTGGGTTGCCCGCCGTATGGGGAAGACGTAGTCGGATTTTTCCGCATGGCGGCAAGGCCTGCGCCGAGTAGTAATGCGGCCAGAATACCGGAGAAATGCTCTTCCAGACTGGGTGCGGACAGACCATGAACGGCTATGGCGACTCCCGGCAATGCAATCAGGCTGGCTGTATCGGTGCGTTGCCAATCCATGCGCCAGCCCATACGCATCCACAGGGCCAACAAGGTAATCAGGGCCAGCGGTCCAATCGGACCCCAGCGGCTCAGGGCCAGTAGATACATATTGTGCGGGTGAGCCGGTAACAATCCGCCATACCATAAATCGGGATGCAATTGTTTGATCTTTGCCGCGGCAATTCGGTAACCGCCCGTGCCGACGCCCGTGAACGGGTGGGTTTGCCATGCCTTAATGGCGGCATACCATAGAGACCAGCGTGCTTCCGCATGTTTGAAATCACCTTGTTGCATGCTTTGAATGCTGTGCCACGTCCATGCCATCCGTTGTTTTCCCGGTCCCAGCGTCAACGCTGCGAGAACGGTTACGAACGCTAGTATTGTTACCGTCGTTTTTATCCATGGTTGAATGCACAACAGTTTCCATAGAACAAGAAGCAACAAGACGGAGACAACGAGGTATCCGCTTCTGCCTGCCGCCAGAAAAACCATGGTGGCGGCCCATGTGGCTAGTGTCCACGCTCCCCAACGTTTCCAACCCTGCCAAAGCAACCCCCGGTGCAACAGCCAGCCGGCCCATACGCCATAGACGAAACCGAAGCCGATATGCCCGATATGTCCAGTGGGATCCATAGCTGTGGAACCGTCTTTGGTGAAATGAATGATCTCCAGCATTTGACCAACACAAAACATGAGATGTAGCGACAAGCTGACGCCGAGAATGAATAAGAAGGTGTTCCGATTTTTGGGGATGGTCAAAACCACGCAGGAAAGGGGAATGATGAACCAATACCACTGGCGGGCCACAATGTGCAGCCCCCAACTCCGGTCCGGACTCCAGATAAGACCGATAGGAAGCAACGCGAGATAAACCAGCCAGGCGATACTGAGCGCGCGGTGATGTTTCCAGAGGCATCGGCATCCCTCGGCGAATTGCCCGTTGATCAGACCCATGCCCAGTGCGCTTCCCAGTGCGATATTCGTGGCAGCAACGGAAAACGGATAGGCGGCGGCAGCGACGCAATACAGCCAGAAGGTGGCTTGCTCAAGCTGTTTCAAAAGAGGGGTGGAGAGGAATGTCACGAAGCCGCTTTTGTTAACTGGTGTTGGGCTTCCTGCCACACCCATTCTGCCTGCATGTCTTGCAGGCAGGCGCTATCACTGTCCGGTCGGCGCTCGCATCCTTCGAGCTGGCAGGGGACGCAATCCTGTGTTCCCTGAAGCAATGAGATGCTGCCGTATCGTTGGATGCCGTTTTCCGAACGGGCCTGCCACGGCGTTTTTCCATCAAAATCATTGGGCCATGGTCCCCAGATGCGTGGGTCGGTGGGACCGAACAGGGCAATGACCGGGGTGCCGGTGCTGGCCGCCAGATGGGTATTGGCGGTATCCAGACCTACATAGGCGGATGCACAATGGGAAAGGCAGGCCAGTTGCCGCCAGTTCAACTTGCCAGCAAGAACACATAGATTATCCGTAGCATACCCTTCCGCCAGTTTGCGTGCCTCCTCGTTTTCTCGCGGTGAACCGGTAATGGCCACTCGCAGCCCTTCATCCAGCATGTACTCAATCAAATCACGCCAGCCCTTCTGATTCCACCACTTATAGGGCCAGCGGGCAAAGGGGTGCAGATGCACATAGGGCATGTCAAAACCCCATGGCAAGTGTTGCCGGAGCAATTGCGTATCGTCGCTTGTCCATTCAAGGCCAATTTCGTTGCATGTTGGAAGGCCGGCGAGTTGCCCTAGATGCATGGCGCGCCAGACCATGTGTTGCTTGTCCTCATAGGGGATCCACTGGCTGGAAAGATAGCGTTTCCACACATATTGATTCCCCTTTGCCGGAATAAGCGCATAGACCTCGCGTGATGCGGCAAGCGCCAGAGCCATGGGGCGATCAGAGGCGGTCAGTACGAATGCGGCGTCGTACTTGCGCCACAGCCGCTTTCCCAGCGCCAGCTGTGATTTCCAAGGCGTGGCCGCGCTTATTGTGTACACAGCATGTGCAAAAGGTTGGGCTTCCAGCATGGCTTGCGTACCGGATGCCACGAGCCAGTCCACGGTGTACCCGGCCGTAGCCAGTGAACGGGCCAACGGCGTGGCCAGCAGTACATCGCCCATATACCGGCAAACGACAACGAGTGCGCGGATGTCAGTGTCTCCAGTAATAAATGGCGTAGAAAATTACAATGCCCAACACAAAGGCCGCAGCATTTTTGTGCTCGCGGTGTTTGATGACCAGTGCCCATGAGAACGAGCCGACCGCATGGGTACACGGAGCCAGGCGTGGGAAGAATAGAGGTACTTCGACGGACCATTGCCGGTAGGACTCACCAAACAATTTGTCCATGTGCTGTGCTTCTTCACGGATGACCGGACGGTATATCATGGTGAAGGAAAGCAGTGCCAGCAGGCTGATCCATAGATTGCCAGCCATGACGCAAAAGCCGATGAGCAGCAGCAAGTTGGCGAGATACAATGGATTGCGTGTATGTGCATAGGGTCCGGCCGTGGCCAGTTCACGATTTTTGTCGATATAACCGCTGGCCCACATGCGGGCCATCTCGCCAAGCACAACAAGTGTACCGCCAATCCAGAGAAGAATCGGAGCAGGGTCGGCCATCACCAGCAATAAAACTGCGATAGGAGCAGTAGCGACAATACGGTGGCTGGCGAACCACGTTTCAAGCCTGTTATACCAGTCAGAAATCACAAAACCTCCGTTGACGACGACCGTATCCTACACAGAGGGCATTGCTTGTCTCTGCTGAGGCAAGTGTCAGTCAATGGCATCCTCTTTTTGTTCTCGCTGGTGCAGGGTACGCTTGGCATAGCGATAGAACGTGCCTTCAAAATTACCCAACGCAATCACAAATCCCGGCCAGCCATCGAGGAAGCCCCGTTTGAGTACATAGATACGCAGGAATGCACCGACGCCGTGCAGCAGGGCCGATGCCATGGATGCCTGCTTTTCCTGTTGCGCCATTTTCTGCATGCCCAGCGTGGAATAGCGATCCATCTTGGCGATTACCTGTGACAGATCGCGGAAGGAATAATGCAGCACGTCGTTTTTCAGGTGGCCGACCTTGCCGTGGATATCAAAGCCTTCATGCACCATATCTTCGTGGTAAGTGAGTGCGCCCTTTCTGAATAGTTTCGGCTGGCAGTAATCCGGATACCAGCCGCAATATTTGATCCAGCGGTCCATGAAGAAATTACGGCGCGGGATAAAATAGGCATCCAATGCGTCGTTATCCCGGAGCCTATTGAGAATCTCCCGTTGCAGTTCAGGCGTAACCCGTTCATCCGCATCAATGCTGAGAATCCAGTCATATTTACAGAGTGAAACCGATGCATTGCGCAGGTGGCCGAAACCCTTGAAGTTCAAACGCTCAATGCGGCAGTCATACTGACGTGCAATATCAATGGTGCGGTCGGTGCATCCGGTGTCGATTACGACAATCTCATCCGCCCATTGTACGCTTTGCAAGGCATCCCGGATTTTATCCTCTTCATTGAGAACAGGGACATAGACTGAAATCTTGCCTGCATTATCCACAAAGTCTGCCGCGTCCTTGTTTGTTCCTTTGATCACAACGAATCCTTGTTCATGTGGATGTTAACTCCGCAATACCAATGCGTGCCCGGATCCTTTTGCTGGCTAGGCATTCATGCAGCATATCATCATTTTTCCGTAGGTGATGGCGAGATTCTTCCTTGTGCCACAAGTGCAGCACCGGGACGCCGCGCAAATCGACGCGCCGGACGCCTGCATGCAACAGTCTGGCGGCGAAGTCGGAATCCTCGCGGCCCCATCCTTCAAAACTTTCGTCAAATCCGTTGATTTTCAGTAAATCCCTGCGCCAACAAGCCAGATGACAACCGCGGATGCCACCAAGCCGCTGATGGGGCGCGGAAGTATGAGGCGGCAACAATAGCGGCAACACACGATTGACATGGCCGCGGACTCTCCACGTCAAATACTGGAACAGGTCGATATGCGTATCGATAGCATCCCGTGTTTTCAGCAGCTTGCTCCATTCTCGTGACAGGAGAATACGGCTGCCGCTGACAAAACAATTTTGCTTGGCGACTCGCCGGTGAACCGCGACAAGGCCGGGCAAGGGAATGCAGTCGCCATCCGTAAAGAGAACATAATCGTCTTGTAATCGGGCGATGACCTTGTTGTGGATGTGAGATTTACGGAAGCCTTTATCTGCATGCCAGACATGCTTAACCGGTATCGGCGACGCGGTCCTGAACGCATCAATCACATCTTTTGTCTCGGATACCGAGCCATCATCCGCAATATATAGCCTGAAACGCTGGTCTGTCTGCTGATTGTAGCCATTCAGGGCGAGCCGCAGCATTTCCGGAGCATTATAGGTCGAAATGACGACGGCGAGACTGTCAGGGTTATGATTCATCTACCCGTTCAATCACCATGATAAGAATGTTTCCGAACAACATCTTCCACGATAGCACATCACGCAACACATTGCGATTGCGCCGTAGCTGATCCGGTTTTTGTTCGCGCCTGAGCCGACGCCAGGTGAAGAATGCAGCGACAGGCCACAAAGGCAACATCAATACATCATTGAAGCGCAGACGATTGGTGGCGATAGCGCGGATGCGCATACCCTGCGTATGCAGGGCGTAACGCAATTCATGGTAGGGTAGCATATGAATATGTGGAAAGGGATCACGCTCACCTTGCGCCTCCCTGTTGGGACGAATGAGATAATGCGGAAAACCGGTCAACAGGAAATGCATGCGGGATCCGAGTTTGAGCACGTTCGGCGTAGAAAGAATCAGGGTTCCACCCGGTTTCAGGATGCGTCGAATTTCGCGTAACAACAAAAACGAATTTTCGATGTGCTCAATGCCCTCAATACAGGCAACGCCATCGAAAGAATGGTTTGCGAACGGCAGGTTTTTATTCATATCAAGACGCAATATTTTTCGGTCAGCGAGATCACCGGCCGGATCCCGGTCCGCCTCAATCACCTCACGGCCCGATGTAGTCAAACGCCTGGCCAATACGCCGCCGCCAGACGGCATGTCCAGCCATCGTCCATGGGCGTCCATTGAATTGGCGAGCGCAACAATTTTGTCGATCAGGCCTTTATCGGAATAAATAACGTCCACAGTTCACAACCCTGACGGCGAAGCGTATTTCCGCAAGCGCGCCACAATATGGCCAAACTTGATTTTTGCGACCATTTTTAGAGGGATATGCCGTGCATCATTGGTCAGCCATACTTTAACCTTACCCTTGCTGGAGAAGATGCCCTTGGTTTTCAGCTTGGGTTCAATAACCAGGCACTCAACTGATTTTCCCCATGGCGCCATCAGACGCTGTGTCTTTAATACAGAGACTTCCAGCATATACTGCTTGCGTGAATCAAAGAGTGGAACGCGAACCATTGTACCGGGTGACAGATTCATTTTCCGTACGGCAAAAAAAACGTCAATGGCATTTAAATGACCTGCGGGAACGTTATAGGAATCCGTCTTGCCATTTTGCGTGTGCGTGACGATATCCTTTTCCCACAGAAAATGGATTTGTTTCTTTGAGTGATAACGGCCCTCATTCTGAACAACATCAAACAATGTACTTTGCATATTTCCATTTCGGCATACCCCTTTGGAGGTGATGGTATCCCGCACTTTGTGAAACAGGTCAAAAACACGGTAGCTCTTTGAACTGATGATGATGCGGTAGCCGCCGGCATCCATTTCGACCCGCATATCAGCGATGCCAGCGTCGATAAATTCCCAGCCGACGGAAAATAGCATTTGTTCACCTGCAAACGGCATGCAGTGCCCGGTCGCGTCCTGTGCCCAGCCGGGAACAGGCGATAACCAGAGCAGGGCCAGCAGAACAAAGCGGCTGGTATTAGCGCGAGGAAGACACATCATCGATGGCTGCCAGTATATCATCCGCGTTTATCATATCCATGCAGATGAACTGATTGCAGTTGCGTTTGAAGCAGGGACTACAGGTGGGATTGGACTCTATATGCTGATCTGTATTACCCAATGGTCCAGAACGCCATGAGGCGGAAGGCCCCCAAAAGCTCACCGTTGGCACGCCCAATGCCGCAGCCAGATGGATCACTCCTGTATCGGCGCCAACCACCGCCTTTGCTTTGGATAAAATACCACAAAGTTGATAAATATTTAGCTTTTCCGTAGGAAAAAATGACAATTCCGCCCTTTTTTTAATATTTTCCGCTCTTTTTTTCTCATTATCGTTTCCCCAGCCAAGGATGGGGTTTAATCCCGCTTCAGCCAAACCGTTCGTTACATTTTCCCATGTTCTCTGCGGCAACTGCTTGGTTTCCCAACCACCACCCAGATGCAGCCAGACATATGAACCTGATTCAAGGCCCCATTGGCTCAATGTTTGTTCAGCAGCTTGTTCCATTTTCAGTGTTAGCGGGACATGTGGTTCTCGATAGGAAATGGGATGCTCTGGAATTTGCTCCAAATTCCGGGGAAATAGTTTGGAAAAAGGTGCAGCGGCAATACGGCGGGATTGCTGCACGACATGTTTTTCATCCGGGTGAAAGTGAACCGGATGCGTAAAATACCGGTTTGGTTTCTCGCGTACATAGTGCGGATCAATGCCAAACACATGGTCACTGATGAACCGTGCAAGCACACCCGATTTGATCAGGCCCTGAAGATCAAGTACGGCATCAAAGCGTTTTTTTTTAAGTGATTGAATAGTTTTCCAGGTTTGCCACCACCGGCATGAATCCTTTAAATCAATCTGGTGAACATTCACTTGTGGTGGGAAGATTCCGGTTACAAAAGCGTAACGTGAATCAACCAGCCAGTGTACTTCGCCGACTTCGGGGTGTTCCAGCAAATCATTCAGTGCGGGGAGCGTGTGAATAATGTCGCCAAAGGCAGACAGTTTGACGATAAGTATCTTCATCATGCCTTCAGCAGGCTCATGCAGGCGTCCCGGACATCTTCCGGTAATATATTACCCATACATGGCTGTCCCGGAACTGGACATTCACGCTTTAAACAGGGGCTGCAATCTGCCGGGTGGTATAACAGGCGAACGTGGGAACCGGAGGGTGCGGTGCGGTCCGGATCGGTTGCGCCGAAGATGGCCACGACGGGTTTTCCCATGCCTGCCGCTACGTGCATTAGTCCCGAATCATTACTGAGGAGGATACGGCTAGCCGCCAGCAGTTGCAGAGCCTGCCGGAGCGTTGTTTCACCGGCAGCATTCCATGCCGGACCCGTGCAACGACTTATTATTTGTACTCCGATGCTGCGTTCTGCGGGCGTGCCGATCAGCAAAACATGGTACCCCTGTTCCGATAGCCATTGTGCTACATAAGTCCATGATTCAGCCGGGTAGCGTTTGGCGCCTCCAAATTGGGCTCCAGGCGCGATGGCAACAAGCGATTCCGGCTCCAGTCCTTCCCGGATGAGTATTTTTTCTCCCGCACGAATTTCATCTTCAGGACAGGAAAGTCTTACTTCCCGTTCCCTGATGGTCATCTTCATCTGTTCTGCGAGATCAAGGTAGTAATCACGATGATGTTGTGTCTGAAGACTGATTCGCGGCGCAGGCGCGTCCGTGAGCAGCAACCGGCGCCACTGGCCACGAAAGCCGATGCGGCGCTTGCTGCCTGCGCCCCATGCCATCCATGCGGCACGGAAGCTGTTGGGGAACATCACCGCCATATCCACACCTTTTGGCATGGGGGATTCATATTGTGCATCAGGTAAATTAAGAAACGGGAGTATATCAGCCAGCCATGGGCGTCCCCACACAGAGACGCACGCGGACTCACTTGCAGCAATAAAGGCACGCATCGCCGGCTGAGCCATGATGACATCGCCCAGCCAGTTGGGGGGGTGGATGAGAAGGTGTTGGCAAAGAATGGGGTCAGGTCTTGAATGGCGCACCGCTTATTTCATCCTCTGATCCGTGCGCCATTCAAGACCTGACCCCATTCTTTGCTCGTTTCTGATGGCAGATAAATACATATTCCTGGCCCAGCAATCTTTGATCCAGGTGCCGGACTTCGGGGATTTTCCGTTCTTCAATCAAGTCAAAATGCCGTATGAGTGTATTTTTGATACCCCTGTACGCATAGGAGTAGGGATTGGCCTCATTGCGGAAAACAGGCAGGAAACGTTCCAACATATAGCGTAAACGAACGAGCAAGGATGGGAATACGGGCAACCCGAGAATCAATGTGCCTTCCGGCTTGAGCAAACGTACCATTTCATGCAAGGCCATTTCCGGATTGATGACGTAATCCAGCCCGTCAATGCAAAGGATGAGGTCGAAGGAAGCGTCCGGTTCCGGGATGCTTTCGGCGGCAATGGCCAGGTGTTTCCCCTTGGGAAGTTTGCCCGGGAAGGTGCGGCGAAAATCGTCCAGCAAAGGGTCAAGGTAGGTCTTCCTTCCATGTTCCAGAAAGCGTGCGGTGCAAACAGGGCCGCATCCTATATCCAGAATGGACGCGGTATCAGGAAGTTTTCCGGCATATGCTTCAAGCAGTGGCACATAGAAGCTGCGAACCCGTTTCAATTCCTTCTCCAACATGTCTGCGCCATGCCAGTATTTAACCAGTCTTTTCTGCGATGCAAGCCAGCGGGTTTTATTGATCGTTTTATGGTGTGCCATACACGACCTCAGTGATTTCTTTGTAATGCTCTTCCAGCAACTTCCAGCGCTGGTGACTCCACAGCCACATCTCGGGCCGCTGGTTGATGACGGGTTCGAAACTCTTACCGATACAATGCATGATCCGGTATATATCCGCATTCTTGTCACCCGTCATGGCGGGCATATCAATACGCCAGAATTGTAAGCGGAAGCGGAAAGCTTTGCCGATGCGATGTAAAGCCACAGCGAAGACGGGCGTGTCATGCTTGGAGACAAATATCGCGGGTAGTGTTGTAGTGGTCGCCAGGTGTCCCAAAAATGGTACAGGCATGCCGCCCGATAGATGCTGATCCAGCAGAACGCATATACTGTGACCTTGTTTCAACGCCTTGAGCAACCAGTGTAAGCCTTCCTGGCGTGGATGCATGGATACGCCAAAGCGCTCGCGGCATTGCTTCACAAAGTGCTCAAGGGATGGTTGCTTAAGTGGCCGGTAAATACAGTGCAGGTCGGATACAAACGTGGAGTACGCCATGCCGCACATTTCCCAGTTGCTATGATGGTAGAAGGTAAGGAACGCACCCTTACCCTGTGCCTTGGCAGCGAGGAGTTCATCTTCTCCTTCCACCTGTGTGCGTGATTGTAAAAAAGCTTTGGATCGCAGGAAAACATGCGGCGTTTCAAGAATGGTTCGGCCCATTTCGGCAAAAGATTCCCGTGCAATACGATGACGCCAGCGACGGTCACGCTCGGGATAAATGCGCGCGAGATTACATTCAGCAATGCACCGTCGGCGCTTGATCAGATAAAAACCTAGCCTTCCCAGCCCTGCGCCGATGGCACCTGCAAGGCGTACGGGAATCAAGCGGATGAACCAGAAGATGCCGCGTACCAGCGCGGCTTGCAGGATGTTCATCAGTTGCCCGACAGACTCCGTGCCTCGTCAATCAGCATCACCGGGATATCATCCCGAATGGGGTATTCGAGCTTGCATGCCGTGCAGACAAGACCATCTTTGGCATCGTTGTATTCCACCTTACCCTTACATTTCGGGCAGGCTAGAATTTTCATCAATTCCTTATCCAGCATGTTTTTCTCCGGGCAGAGCTGGCGCAATACCAGCCGTTTTTAGCCGGGGCTATTCATAAATACTGCTGCGCCCTTACTTGTTCCTTTGTTCGCAAGAATTCGTTGCGAACAAAGGCCCTGCGCAATCATCACGGCGATTCATGAATAGTCCCGGCTAGGTTTGACGCGAAAGAATGGTCTGAATGATGGCTTCCGGCAAGCCTTCTTCACCCTCACCTTCTAAGGGCAGCACCCACAACGGTTGTTTATCCGGCCATATTGCGGTTAGTTTAACAGCGTCTTTTTCCGTGGTGACGACAGGCAATCCTTCGCCAGTGATTTGTTCGATGTCGTTGCTGCAGTAACGGTAGTGATCAGGAAATATCATTTGATCTGCGACAGTAACGCCTTGTTGCTCCAAAGAATTTAGAAAACGTTGCGGGCGGGCAATGCCACATACGGCGACTATTTTTTCAGGCGTTGACGTATCAATTCCCTGAAGTTGTTGAAGCCCGGACGATTGCGTTTTCCAACGCCACTCTTTTATTTGTGTGACAGGCATGGCCGATCCATCGCCAGTACGTACAACCAGATCGGCACGGGATAGTGCAGACATCGGCTCACGCAACGGCCCTGCGGGCAGCAGGTAGCCATTGCCGACACCCTGGGATGGAATAAGAACGATATCGCAGGCTCGTTCCAGCTGTTGGTATTGAAAGCCATCGTCAAAAATGATGATATCACCCAACGCACCGGCCATGATGCTTGCTGCAACACGGTCACGTCCGGCAATGACGGGTGCAGCGCAAGAACGTGCCAGAAGCAACGCCTCATCACCCACTTCATGTGCGGTGTCGTTTTTGTTGATCACGCGAGGCTGATTCAATTTGCCGCCATCGCCACGGCATAAAATTACAGGTTTGTATCCCCGTTGTTGCAACTGTTTGCATAGCCAGATAACGAACGGTGTTTTTCCGCTTCCGCCTACAGTGATATTACCGACTGAAATAAGGGGAACGGGTGGCGAAAGCACATGACGTTTGCGTCTGGAAAGGTTCCACCTGTTGACGCACCCATAGATACGGCTTATCCAGCGCAGTAAGAGAGGCGGTAATTTTTCCTGCCACCACAGGTGCTCCATGTATTGATGCAAACCATGATTATTCATGGTTCTGAATTAGCAGGCACTGTTTTTTCTTAGTATTTTCCACAACTCTTTGGTGCGCGTGTTTATGTTTTTCTCCATTGTCATTCGCATTCCTTTAAGTGTAATGCGAAATTCACCTTAACGCCATTAAACAATGCCTGCTGGCTAATTGACAATCAATGTGTATTTTTTTATCGTACAGAATCTATTTATTCTCCATCAAAATCACAGGGGAGCCCTTGAAGTTGAATACTGTGAAAAACGGCTTGTAACTATGGCGTCTAAGGAAGACATTCAACACCACTATGACGTAAATAATGGTTTTTATAAGTTGTTTCTTGATGCAAATTACCGTGCGTATAGCTGTGGAGTTTGGGATGGTGCGACCACCCTGGAGGAGGCTCAGGTAAATAAACTGAGCCGCTTGGCAAAATACGCGCATATTAAACAGGGAAGCAACATTCTGGACATAGGCTGTGGTTGGGGGGGGATGATGTCCTATGCCCTTGATGATTGTAGAGCATCTTCAGCTTGTGGCATTACCTTGAGCCAGCATCAGTACGATTATGTATCTGCCTTCGATAACAATAAAGTAACCGTTGATTTGATGAATTGGTGCGATCTGGATACTGAAAAAAAGTTTGATGCCATTGTATCAATAGGCGCATTCGAACATTTTGCTACCCTCTCAGATAAATTTAAAAAGAATCATGCCGAAGTATACAGGTCATTCTTCAAGAAATGTTGGGACATCACTGTTGAGGGAAGCTATTTTGGGTTGCAGACGATTGTTACAGTTCGAATGCCTGAGTCCAGAAAAGAGCTCAAGGACGTGAAGATGTTACTGCGAGATGTTTTTCCTGGCTCTTCATTGCCAACAATAAGCGATATACAGGCTTCAGCCGCTGGCTTATATGAAATCAATAAGCTGAAACTGATTGGTAAAGATTATAAAAAAACCCTTGATTGTTGGCTTGACAGACTCAAGGAAAATAAGGGAAACATCATTCAATCGTATGGTTCCGGGGTATATCATAGTTACTTTGAATACTTTGTGGCTGCAGGTTCTTGTTTTGAATCCGGGTTGATTGATCTTCTTCAGGTTTCATTGAAGCGGGTCGCACAAACACCCTGGTACATCAAATAATAGCCATTCCAAAACAGGAGAAAAAGATGAGTGACAATGATATTTTTGTTAGAGTATCTAAAGTAATTAGCAATGTGTTAGATAAAAAACAGGAAGACATTAAAGCCAGTTCATCATTAAGGGATGATCTATCAGCGGATTCTCTGGACAGTATTGAGATGATTATGGAACTTGAAGAAGAGTTTGGAATTGAGATCGGCGATAATCTGGAGTCAGACATTGTCACGGTATCTGATCTGGTCTCTCATGTAGAGCGCATATATGGAGCCAAATAAGTACAGAGCTATTCAAGCAAGAGGCTAAACGGCTACCCTACCTTTCGAATTTGGCTGTATCCAACGGGTACGGCACGCGCTTGAAAAATTCACTGGAAAAACCATTAGCTGCACAATCATTACGTCGATTTATTAATAATCCGGACCAGAAAGGGAGAAAGGGAATCCATAATTTCCTTGAGTACCCCGGCATTATCCTGCATCAATGTTGCGGCATGAGCGTTTAAATATTTTAGATCATTGGGATGTTGAAGAAAACGCCGGACCGTTTCGTTCAGTGCTGGTGCATCTTCCGCAATCACCGCTGCGCCTTGCCGTTGCATATCTTGCATCACCTCACGAAAGTTTTGCACATGTGGGCCCGTGATGACGCCCCGTCCGCAAATCGCTGCCTCCAGCGGGTTATGTCCGCCGACAGGGGCAAGGCTGCCGCCGATAATAACGATATCGGCAATGGTATACAGTCGGGCCAATACGCCCATGGCGTCAATCAATACGATGTCGGATTGGGGGATGTGTTTTTTATCTGACCAGCGGAAAAAACGAATATCGTGTTGCTTGAGTATATCGGCTACGCCGTCGAAGCGTTCCGGATGTCTGGGAACCAGCAGCATCAGCAGGTCTGGTTGTAAACGTTTCCATTCCAGCCACATATCCAGCAGTATTTTTTCCTCACCGCTGTGCGTGCTGGCGGCTAGCAGGATGGGACGTTTCATGCTTGTATCGAGTCTCTTTCGCAAACCTGCCGCATCAACTTCGGGTGGGTTGATGGCATATTTCAGATTTCCAACCGCTCGGATTCGATCAGAGTCGACGCCTATTCTGGCCAAGCGCTCGGCGTCAAGCTCACTTTGCGCCAAAAAGAGGGATACAGGGGATAACCAGCGTTTCCATAAAAATCGACTGGCACGGTAACGGGGAAAGGAACGATCGGAAATGCGCGTGTTGATGCCCACAATGGGGATATTGCGCTTGTGACAGCCAGCCAGCATACCGGGCCAGAATTCCGTTTCGGCAAGCAGTAGCAGTCTGGGATCAAGCTGCCCGATGAATCTTCTCATTAGTCCGGGGATATCCCATGGGAGGTAGGAGATGCCAATCCGGCTGCCGAACAGGCGTTTTGCATGGGCAAAGCCGGTTTTTGTTACCACAGTCAGGTGTATTGGCAAATGTAAGTGGATGAGTTCTTCAACCAGTGGCGCCACGGAACCCACTTCTCCGACCGAACAGGCATGCAGCCATACCGGGCGGTGCTCAGGATTAGGGAGATCAAGCGTTAAATGCTGGCGCCATTTTGATGTGCCATCAGGGTACATGGCCGTATTGCAGCAGGAAAGTTCACATCTATCCAGCGGTGAAAGTGTTTGGACACTTGATGATGAAGTTATAAAAAATCTATCCATGGCTTTTTTGACTGTCCGGAAAGTGAGAATTGTACTTCTTGCCTTCTTTACAAATCAATCACTTGCAGTGCAAGTCACTGATTTGATGTGTCGTCAGGTAAGTTGATCAGGTTGGGGAATCCAGTGGTAACGCAGTTCCAGATTGGGGTCTCTTTGAATGCACTGGATGCCAATACGTGCGTCCATATTAATTGCGACGGGAGCGCGCACATTGGCTGTAACCCATGTGCTATCCGCAAATGGATTGAGCACGAGCATCCATAGAGGACGTTGGTCCAATGCAAGCTTCAGGCATGAAACCTGTTCCTGGGTGAGTGATGGTGAAGCGCCCAGCCGGCTCTCATCCCATGGGGTTATCAGAAGTGATGCCTCGGGATGATCCATGGATTGCATACAGGCAATATCTCCGTGACCGTTATAAATGAAACTGAAATTTTTCGCTTCCGGGAACCCGGCCATGCCTTGAGGAAAATTGAATGGAGGCGCTTCTTCTTCATGCCGTTCGGTTTGTTTTAAAGCTTTATTCATTGTTCGATTCCTTATTCGCGTTTCCACTGAACCATGCAAGTGCATTACCATCACTGGCCGCCATGTTTTCATTCTGGATTAACTCATAAATTTCCATTCGGTGAACTGGAATTTCAGCCGGTGCCTCAATGCCGAAGCGCACATGACGCCCGTTTTGTACATCAACAACGGTAATCCTGATATCATCCCCAAGGTGGAAGGCTTGGCCAATTTTTCGTTTAAGCACCATCATCTGAGGAAATTCACAAGTGTTAAGCTACGAAGTGAAGCCACCTGGCTGAATGCTGCCTGCATGGCTACGCTGGCCTGCTGCAATTGGCTTATCGTGGCCGGGATATCCACACCTTCATGGTCATTCAGACGTTTTTCAAGGTTAAACTTCATATCCTCGAAGGACTGCTGTTGGAGGTTAAGAGTATGCACCCTGCTGCCCACTTCCGCAGTGAGGTCTGTCATACTATTGCCTGCTGTGTTTAATTGCCCCAAAGCAGTCTGAATACCGGTAATATTGTTCGTATTTAACGCTGTGTTCAGCGCCTGGATAGCGGAAAATGCCTGAGTAAAAGCTGTCTTATCGCCACGCACGTTGCTGGCAACTGTTTGAGACGAGCTTATGGCTACGGTGCGATCCGTAGCATTTCCGCTGTAGCTGACAACACCCGTTCCCGTGTTCAGCGTGAAGGCATTTTGATTGACTGCTGTTCCGGCAAACAGGGACTGCCCGTCTAGCTGCTGGTTGGCGAAGCCAAGCAGTTGATCACGCAGACGCGTAACTTCTACTGCCGCAACTTGCCGTTCCGATGCGCCGATTTGTCCCGAGGATTGCTGTACGGCCAAGGTCTGCGCCCGCACCAGTAATTGCTGCATACTGTTCAAGGTGCTCATACTGTTATTCAATCGTGTGCTGGCGGTATTAATGGCTTTCAGACTGGACTGTACGCCTGTTTGTGCACTGCGGATGTCCAGTGAGGTTTTGTAGTCGAGAGCGGCTTGTGCAGGGCGCTGAAAACGTTTGCCCGAGGATACCTGTGCATTCCCCCTCGCCTGAATATCAAGCTGATTACGGATGCCGGTCAGCAAGGTGTCGTAGAGTTGATTTTGGGTTACGCGCATCATTTTATTACCGTATCAGGCCCATGAGTGAATCCAGCATCGTGTTAGTCGTCTGGATTACTTTGGCTGAAGCCTGGTAGGCCCGCTGGAATTTTATCATGGCAATCAACTCCTCATCCGTATTCACACCCGAGAAGGATTCCCGCTGGCTGGCCAGCGATTGTGACTCTGCTCCACGGAAGAGACGGTTCTGTCTGGCCGTGGCCACGTCCGTACCGTATTGGCTGGAAAGGTTCGTGCTGCGATTATGCAAACTGGTCTGGGTGGTGCCGTCAAATGTAATCGCCGTATTTTGTAAGGTGAAAATACCGAGAGCCACACCGTTATCACCTGGTGGGTGCAGGGATGTGGTCGAGTTAATCACGCCTGCCGCGATATTATTGCCGTCGGCGGCAATGTTAGAGGAAATGGCAATATTCGAAGCATTTCCTCCATGAAAAAATGAATTCACTTCATAAGCAGCGAGGAAATTGCTGGTATCATTGCTGAAGCCTATTGTATTTCCTGCAACCGCATTGATGATCAGGCGGCCCGTGGTGTCCACGCTGGCAGAGATGCCTGCCACGCCATTGAGTTGCGTGGCGACATCGTTAAGTTTGCTTGTGCCAGCGGTGATACTGATCGTTGCTCCTCCCGCCGGTGTAGGCGTTCCGGTGGAATCGTATACATGCACCTTAAAGGTGCCCGTGATGATCTGGCTGGCGAAAGGGACACTGGTATCGGCGTCCACTGCAAGTGAGGTTCCAGTGAGGTCAGTGGCTGTCTGCCCTGATGTTACCGTAGCAGGCAGAGTCTGGCCCACGCCGCTGGTGTGTAATTGATTAACGCCAAAGGTGAGATTAGCAGCAATACTGTCCACTTGTGTGATATAACTGGACAGTTGCCCGTCACGTAGTGCAAGCATCCCCCCGATTTTACCTCCCTGATTTAAGCCCTGCACCACTGCATTGGTGTTCTGGATAACGATACTGGGAAAACCTGATGGTCCGACGCCTCCTCTGGCCAAATGGCGCACTGTATTATCCTGAACGAGCAAATCGCCTCCTTTGCTCTGGATGATAAACTCACCATTTGCACCGTTAACAACCTGCACCGGAAGTAGCTTGGCGAGGTTGCTTACAGCCAGTTCCCGCTGATCCCTTAAATCATTGGCCTGGCCGTTGATGCCAACCTCTCTGGTTCTGATCTGATCATTCAATGATGCAATCTTGTCCAGCAGAATATTGGCTTGAGTGATACTCTGGTCAATGTTGGCATCGGCGCTGGTTTGTGCGGCCACCAGTTGGCTGCGCATGCCGGAGAGTTCATTGACAATATCCTGTGCGTGGGCACGGATATTAAATCGTTGGGCCGTATCCTGTGGGTTGTTGGCCAATTGTTGGAATGCCTGAAAGAAGGCATCCAGACTGGTCGCCAGTCCCGGTGTGCCCAGGCTCCCGAATACGCTTTCCACCGCGTTTAAGCCCTGTTCCACAGTATTGGAAAAGGTAAATTGGCTACCATTATTGACTTGTGCCCGAATCAGAAAGGGATCTACAACACGGCGTATATCCGATAGTTGTACGCCACGGCCAAAGTTGAATCCGTCCAGTTGTTCCGCAACTGCCGTCCCCAGGGTGGGTGTCTGGCGCGAATAGCCGGGTGTGTTCACATTGGCGATGTTGTTGGATACGACGTTGATCGCCTGTTGCTGAGCCTTCAGTGATGATGAGGCAATATTCAGGGCACCGAAAAGACTCATGCCGAGCGTCCCGGCCCGTAAGTCTGTTTGGTTTCAACGGCACCAATGTGTTGCAATACGCCGATGGTCACATCGAATGCAGCTTTGAGATGGATTCGGCTTTCTTCACTTACTTCATTGATATGCATCATACGCGTATACAGGGTGCGTCTGAGGGCCTGGAGTTCATGTGCATGATGGGTGGCAAACAGGTCAATAAAAACTCTGAGAGGCATATCCTCCGGAACGTTGTATTGTGCCAGAAGTTTGCGGCACTGGTTTTCCATTTCCATGAGTGCCTGGTGTGATTGGCTACGTAATTCTGATAGTTGCATCAAACCTGCCGCATCAAAGTTGCGGGCGGCTTTGCGCTCATGTTCGGTAATTTGTTCGATATTGCGGGCGCAGGCATCCATGTTTTTCAGCAGCCCGTCCAATTCTTCCAAATGGATGGTTTGCATCTGTTCGGGTGCGGCTACCATAAGCGCTCCGCTAAAGCGTTGATAATAATGCGAGCCGCTACTTTACGGTTATCGACCTCATATTGGCCCTGCTCAAGCGCACCACGAATTTCCTCAATGCGTTCCAGACGCACATCAGGCATATCCGCTATCATGACTTTTGCTTTTTCCCGCAAGGCAGTGGCATCCGCAACTTGTACCCGATCGGAAGCCCCGGCAGACGCCGACGATGATGATGCCGTTCGTTTCTTTCCCCCCGCTTTCGCGGACGAAACGCCGGATGGCCGATTTGGACCGCTGATGCGCACCATGTTATCCCCCTACGTGGGTACGAGCTTTTTCAAGCTGCTGTATTTGTATATCGGAAGAATTCACATCTGCTTGAATATTACGTGTCCGGGATTCACTGTTTTGTGCCGGGGCAGGGTGGCTCAACTGTTGATAGATGCTGTTGGCAATACCAAGGCTTCCCTGTTGAGATGCCGATTTGGCTACGGCCTGATCGAACATGGCACCTTGTACATCCTCCGCAAATCCTGTTTGGATAACCCCGGAAGAAGGAATGGTTTTACGCATGGCGGATAACATTTGCTGGAACATCATCGCTTCGAATTGGCGGCTGGCCTGCCACAGGCGTTCATCCCGGTGTGTCTGCACAGGTTTTTCATTTGATGCAGCTCTATCCATCGGCAGAGTGAATTTATGAATACCCGTGGTGTGCACTGATGCCTGACGCCTTGCCGGTATTGGCTGTGGGTCTTGTTTCATGACCTGTGTGATAACGGTTTCAACCAGGTCCCTCATAACACCCTCAGTTCCGCATGGAGTGCGCCTGCGGCTTTGATTGCTTGCAAGACAGCGATCAGGTCGCTGGGTGTTGCACCAACTGAATTCAAAGCTGCCACGAGATCACTCAGGGATACTTTTTTCGGCAGCACAACTAGTTTTGCCTTGTCTTCCTTCACTTGCAAATCCGTACGATTGACAGTCGTGGTGGTCCCGCCGGCAAATGCGTTGGGTTGTGATACTTGCGGTGTTTCCGTCACGGATACACTGATATTTCCATGGGCGACAGCTACGGTGTCAATGCGTACCTCACTACCCATGACGATAGTGCCCGTGCGCTCATCCATGACCACCACGGCAGGGTGATCCGTGGTGAGTGTAATGCCTTCGAGTTCGGCGATGAGGGACACCGCATCGGATGCGGGGTTTTCAACCGTTACCGACCCGGCATTTAAGGCGTGCGCCATGCCATCGCCAAAATGAGAGTTGATGGCATTAGCCATGCGCTTGGCAGTAGTGAAATCGGCCTGACGGAGATTCAGGGTGATTTCATCCTGATCATTACGCAGGGCATCCGGAGCAGATTTTTCGATATTGGCGCCATTGGGAATACGGCCTGCCGTCGGATGATTCTTGACCAGGCTGGCGCCCTTGCCGCTGGCAGTGAATCCACCAATGGAAATAGAGCCCTGTGCGATGGCATAAATCTGGCCATCACCACCCAGAAGTGGCGTGACCAGTAATGTGCCCCCCCGAAGGCTTTTGGCATCACCGAGGCTTGAAACAGTCACATCCAGCTTCTGGCCCGGTCTGGCGAAGGGGTGGAGCGTACCCGTCACCATAACGGCAGCAATATTTTTCGGCTTGGTGCTGGCAAGACTTAGATCCTTGTTGCCACGCAGGCTTACGCCCAGTTTCTCTAGCATGGACAGGATGCTGAAGACCGAGAAGCGCGCATTGGTGGAATTGTCACCGGTACCGTTAAGGCCTACGACCAATCCATAACCAATCAGGGCGTTGTCACGCACACCTTCGATATCGGCGATATCCTTGATACGTTCGGCCGTTCCTGCTGCGGGCAGCATAAATAGCATGAGAAAGAGTATTGAAATGAGTTTTTTCAGATTTATTTTCAAAATGGCCATATCTGATCCAGTGTCCGTGAGAACCACCCTTCATGTGCTACGGTAGCCAGCTCGCCACCACCACCATAGCTGATAATAGCCTGTGCCACTTTCGAGGACGGAATGGTGTTGTCCGGACCGATATCAACCGGACGGACGATACCCTCGAAGGTTAGTTCCTGCGGCTGATGATTGATCGTGACCTGCCTGCGGCCCATCACTGCCATGTTGCCATTGGGGAACAGTCTGGTGACTACGGCGGTAACGCTGGCGGTCAGTATATCTGAATTGTTGGTACTACCCGAGCCGTCAAAGTTTTTCTCATCACTGATGTCGAGTGCCGTTGTTGGTTTGAAGTTGGGGTTCTTTTGCGAAAGTGATGTTTCATAACCGAATACGGCGGCCAAACTGGTCTTGTGGTCAGATTTTTTGCTCTTTTTGGTCCCGAGCGAGCGGGTGGCGCTGGCCTTTTCCGAGACCAGAATGGTGACCAGATCACCTACGCGGCGCGCCTTGGCATCCGTGAACAGGGAGGAGCTTCCCGCCCATAGCGATCCGGTTTTGTTGACGTCGGGCATGGGCTGGTTCAGAGCCTCATGGATTTCCCGGGCATGTTTGTCCGTTGTTACGGAACTGATGCTGGGCATGCAGGCGGACAGCAGCAACGTGGCGCTGATGACTGGAATATATGATTTCAGCATGTTCATCATGCCCCTCTCGAAATGACACGGACGGTATGCGCGCCACTGACAGTGGCTTGCATTATCTGTTTGCTGCGTATGTTTTGTACGCGTACCGTATCTCCCAACCCCGCGGATCTAAGGGCTTTTCCTGTAGCAAATACTCGAATTCCTCCAATATGTGCAATCATCGATACTTCATCCCCACGCTTAATGAGTGGTGGCCGTTTTACATAAGAATTGAATATGGCTTGTCCCTTCTGTAACGGGCGGGTGGTCCGGGTGCCAACGAGTTGTCGGGTATCGTTCCACCAGCGCCCTGCGTGTCCGGCAACGTCAACGAGTTTACGGTCCAGCATAGAGGGGGTAAGCATGGCGCGGGTGGGCGTATCATTTTTTACAACTACAGCATCAGCCCACCAGTGGACCCGAACCGGCACGTACCAGCGGCGCGCATGTAGACCTGTGCCCTGTGTGGCTATCAGGGAAATTTGTACAGGATGTTTTCGTAATCTAGGCAGATGCCAGATTAAACGCCCCTTTGCATTCGGCCAGCGCTGTACGCCGATCAGTTTCGCAGTAGCACCACTCACACGCACGCCCTGTGCAAAAAATGCATCAAGCGATGCTTTCATAGGCGTATCTTCAGCCCATGCGGCTGAAGATACTCCGGTCAACAAAGCGAAAAAAAGTAATCCGGTCAGGCGCATCACTATCTCCGGATATTGTTAGCAGCCTGTAACATTTCGTCGGCTGCCTGAATGGCCTTGGAGTTCATCTCGTAGGCCCGTTGTGCGGCAATTAAATTCACCATTTCATCCACAGCGCTGACGTTGGATTGTTCCAGCGCGCCCTGATTAATGCTTCCTATGCCATTGGAGCCCGGCGTACCGGCAATGGGGGAACCACTGGCCTGACTTTCCTGGAAAAGACTCTGGCCGATGGCGGTGAGGCCTCCCGGATTGCTGAAATCTGATAATTGAATCTGGCCAAGATTGCTTGTAATGCCGCCGGGTTGAACGGCGGATACTGTGCCATCCGCTGAAATGGTGACCGAAAGCGCATCATTGGGGATGGTGATAGAGGGTTGCAAGGGATAACCATCCTGAGTGACCACCTGCCCCAGGCTGTCGATACTGAAAGACCCGGCTCGCGAATAAGCCAGATCACCGCTGGGCAATTGCACTTCGAAGAAGCCCCGTCCCTGAATTGTCATGTCCATAGGATTGCCGGTTTGCTGGGCGCTGCCTTCCTCGAAAATTCGGCTCACACCGGCTGTGCGTACACCAAGTCCTATCTGTGTGCCATTGGGGAGTTCGTTTCCGGCACCATTTTGAGATCCGGGAGCCCTGATCTGTTGATACATCAAATCCTGAAAACTGGCCCGGCCCCGTTTAAAACCGGTGGTATTCACGTTGGCCAGATTGTTGGAAATCACATCCACTTTTAATGCCTGGGCCGTCATTCCCGTGGCCGCCGTCCATAGTGCTCGCATCATCATAAACTCCTTTTTCGTTCCGTGTTCTTATTATCCTTGAATTCGACCGACCTGTTCACTCAGCAAAGTGGCCACACGGTTGTATTGTTCAATCAGTTTCATCATGCCCTGGGCACCGCGTGTCACACTCATCATTTCCACCATGGTCAGCACGCTGTTCACGTTAGAGCCGGTTAACTCGCCCTGGTGAACCGTGATATCACTTTCTGCAGGTGTGGTGTTATCGGCAGGCGTGGTGATGCGTGCATTACCAATACGTTTAATTTTTGACAAATCAGAAATTTGAACGAGTCCGATATCCGCCACTTTCTTGTTGTTAACATACAAGGCACCTTGATCAGTCAGGGCAATCTGGCCCGGTGGCAAGGTGATCGGCGACCCATCAGGGCCAAGCACGGCTTTTCCATCCTGTGTCAAAAGATTGCCATCCGGACCCAGTTTAAAGTTTCCCGCACGCGTATAAGCGGTTTCATTTTCACCGATTTTTATGTGAAACCACCCGTTACCGGTAATTGCAAAATCCAGATCGTTCCCGGTTTGATGGATATTGCCGGGACTGGTATCGACGAACGATGTCCCCTCGCTGGCATAGGCCGCAGGTGAGTGCCTTTTATCACTATACAAAGCCAGTTTTTCGGTGAGTGAGGTACGGAATGCCATATGATTGCCCAGAAAGCCCGTGGTGTTCACGTTGGCCAGGTTGTGGGTAACGTTGTCCATCTTTTTCTGGGCGGTTTGCCCGGCTACCCCGGCAACAAAGAAACCAGTTTGCATATTTTCTCCTCAAAGCTTAGTAAGTGTTGTGTCGCACCTGTCAGAGTAATCAGCATAATCAGTGCCAAAGTTGGGTGATAAAAAAACGGCCTTAAATCAATACATTTTCATCTGTTGTTATGTTTTGGCGGAATAATTTGCCTCTCGGCGGCGGACATTTTTTCCGCCAGTCTTGCATCGGTGCTATAAAGAAAGGTCAGCAATTCCGCAATCAGTTGATAGGCAGCCTCCGGGATTTCACTGCCTACCGGAACTTTGGTCAGCAGTTTCGCCAGAGTTTCATTCTCATGAATATGGATATCTTCCTGGCGGGCCAGCTCTAAAATATGCCGGGCAATTTCACCAAAACCTGCGGCAAGCACTCGGGGGGCGCCATTCTTATCAGGTTCGTATTCGAGAGCCACAGCTACATCTATTTTATCCTGCATGACTGCTCATGCGCGCACCTTCGAAAAGCGGGAGGCGGTGTCCTCGGGTAGTCCGGCATGGACTTCACTTTGCAGGCCGGGGTGTTGTTTTTCCTGAGTGACAGTCCATGCCTGAATGGCGGTACGTAATTCAGACAGGATAAACTTTTCTGAAGTATGGATTGCCAAATTCCAGGATCCTGCATCCATACTGCCTTGCAGGTGAAATAGCACAGCACCCAGATGTTCAAGATCCAGGCGGCCCTGAAAACTGAAATCGTCGCCATGGCTCTCACGTAGCACCATGCCGCGATCCTGACCGTCGTTGTGATCCCGAAGCATGACGCTGTTACCTTCCGGCGCACCTGTCGCAAACCATGGGAGTGCAGTGGTATCCAGACGCGACCAACCCTGTTCATGCAATTGTGGTTGAGATGCCGGTAGTAGATGATTGGGGATGTTGTTTTGTGTGGTAGGAGAAGATGTTTTTGTGGGTGTCTTATTCTCTGTCTTTTGCAGCATATCAGCCAGGATTTCGATGGCTTGTGATGGACTTAAAATACGGAATCGGGCAGGCATATCGCGTTGAATTAACTGTAACCATACAGTGCCCATGGGTGTGGATGGTGGAATTTGTGCCATGAGGGTGAATCCGGACAGTTGAAGACGTGCGTTGCCGGGAGTTTCGACAGGCAGAAGACGAGCTGGAAGCAGGCTTCCGTTTGGCCATGGCAAGCGCAATAATGGTCCTGCCTGCGCACCTTCCACCAGGTTCAGAATTTGAGGTGTAATGATGGGAAACACGGGGGATGATGTCCGGTTTCAGGCTGCCTGGTGTTCATGCAGTTTCAGCATGAGTTTTACCTTGGCCAGTTCAATGTCCTGGCCGGCTGCGATATCTTCGGGGGAATAGCCCTCCCGATGCATGCGCAAGACGGAGGTAATGGGCGAATTCTTCGGGGGGGGTGTTGCACGGGATTGTTTTATGGATAACGGGGTTGTTTTGGGTTCCGGACTAACAGGCCGGGGAATATCGGGGGTATGGCTTTCCCGGCGTTGTATACGCTGGATATGAGACATGGCTTCTTCAAGATGGCGCGAGGCCTCATCCAGTTGCTCGGAGGTTGCAATCAGCAAAGCCTCAACCCGCTTTTGCCTGCGGGATGCGCGCGCCCACATGATCCACAGGCCGCCAATGGCTGTTACAATCAGCAGATTAAACAGGGTTGCCAACTCCTCGGCGGATATAAAAGATAAATCAATCATTGTGAATCTCCTTGTTTCATGGGCAGTTCAAGTTATGTCGAGACCGAGGAATCCGCGCAATCGCAGCACCATCTTCGAGTGTAATTGCGAGACGCGGGATTCGGTAAGGTCAAGAACAAGCGCTACTTCCTTCATGTTTAACTCTTCGTAGTAATAGAGGGTTAAAAGAATACGTTCGCGTGCGGACAGCATGTCGATGGCCTCCGCCAGGTGCTCCGCGAACTGATGAATAGCTGTTTGGTGTTCAGGGCGGTCAGCGGGATCACCTTCCATGGATTCGAGTACATTCAGTGCATCTTCGTTTCCGTTTATGTGGGGAAGGTCATCGAAGTAAACCACGGCCATACCACGGACATGATCCAGACGTTCACGGTATTCCTGCACATTGATACCAAGGTGTGCAGCCATTTCGTGATCCTCGGCGGGGCGCCCATGCTGCTGTTCCAGCTCCAGTAGAGCTTTTTGTAATTGCTTGGATGTATCGCGCAACCCCCGTGGCAACCAGTCGAATTGCCGCAGGTAATCAATCATGGCGCCGCGCACTCTGTAAGCGGCAAATGTTTTAAACTGGACGTCGCGGCTTCTATCAAAGCGTTGGGCGCCATCCAATAAACCCAGAACGCCAGCATCAATCAAATCATCCATTTCCACTGAATCCGGTACCCGGCGTATCAACTGGCCAGCGTGATAACGGATCATGGGCAAATATTCATCAAGCAGGTGCTCTGCATTGTCCAGAGGTTCCGGTTCAACGGGACAGTAGGTGGCGGTGTTCATTTCCAGTGCTCGCTGTTCTGGTTCTGTGGTGAAGGCAATAAATCATTCAGATACGCGAGCAGGATTCCCATCCATGCACCGCCGACAGCCAGTACGGCGATGCGATAGGCTGCATCAGCTACTTCCAGATCCAGGAACATGGCGATAGCAATACCGGTCAGTAGACCAATACTGATACCACAGGCTGCTGCATGGCGTGATAGCATTATGTATTGACCCCCTGTGCGCTAACGGTAAGGGAGGGCTCGGATACCAATGCCTCGTTCAGGCTATGCTGCCAGAAAAATTGTAATCCGCTGCCACGGGAGGTATCACGCGGCTGTCTTATAACGGCATCCAGTGTTTGTTGCATGGCTTTCGGGCAACCTCCGTCACGGCTTAACAGACGTTGGGCCTGGATAGCTTTTCGCACATCGCGGGATGGAGGGATATGCCCCATATAGTCTAAATGTACGTCAAGATAACGATCGGCAACGGACATCAGCCGACGAAAAGTGATTTGTGCATCAATTTCATCCGCTTGATTGACTATGACCATAAAACGATGCATATCCCGTTGTCGGGAAAGTACTTTGATCAGGGCATAGGCATCGGTTAACGATGTTGGATCAGGGGTTAGTACGATCAGTGCCGATTCAGAGGCGGATACAAAATACAAAACATTCTCTCCGATGCCTGCCGCAGTATCGATAATGACAATGTCATAGTCGCTACCTGTCACATCCAGTTCATCCAGAAGAATTTGCTGCTGATGGGGGGTTAGTCTTGTCAGTGTATGGAGTCCGGAACCTCCAGGCAGGACATCAAAACCATAATCACTATGCACCAACACCTGGTTTAAACCGGTTTTTTCTTCCACAACCTCGCGGATTGAAGCTTTGGCTGAAATCCCCAGCATGACGTCAACGTTGGCGAGACCCAGATCGGCATCCATCAGCAGAACACGATTTCCCGTTTCAGCAGCGCGGGCAGCCAGGTGAATGGAAAAGAAAGTTTTTCCGACGCCACCTTTGCCACTGGCGACAGCAATAACCCGTGGCGATGCATTGCGCTGGTGTTCCATGTGTTCGCTCATGCTGACTCCTTTTCCCGGGCTACGCATAAATACTGCCGTGCCCTTGTTTGTTCCTTTTTTCACAACGAATCCTTGCTCAGGCGCCCGTAAGTACCGCTACGATCCTCCTCGTAAAAATCTGTTGCGAACAAAGATCCGGCACAATCATCACGGCGATTCATGCGTAGTCCGGGACTTGCATTGGCTGGCCAACAGACTGGTTAATGACCTGGAGGTCAGAAGACCAATCCCTTCGGATGCATCGTGGCCATAACTGCAATAGGAAAGTGCAATTCTTGATGCGGCGCCCCAGTTGACCAGCTTGCCGGTCATGCAGGTTTCATCGACCTTACTGTATGCAAGGTCGGTGATGTTCAGTGCCGATGCGGCATCGATAAGGTTCATTCCATCACTCTCGTCCAGGTTGGCTGGCATCACCAGCATCCGGCGGCTGGCAGATAAGGATTTCCACAGTTTCCGTTGGCGCCGGAGAGCGCCGGGTTGTTGTGGACTCCAGCCTTCCGTATCTACTAGCACCAATCGTGCCGATTTTGTTTTAGCTATAACTCTGGATGCCTGATCCGGGTGCCGCAGGGAATGTATGGGAACGCCGAGCACTTCGGCATAAGCCGTGAGAGTATCCAGGCCGCCCATACGTTCGGTATCGGTGCTGATAAAAGCGGTGGAGACTCCCTTAAGGCTGTAATACGTTGCCAGCTTTGCCGCCATTGTGGTTTTTCCAGCACCGGAAGGCCCGGTCAGCAATACGATTTCCCGGTGTTTCTTCAAATTAAGCTTTTTCCCCCACTTTAACAGGGAGGCACATACAGGCGCACGATTGGCGAAGGCGACCGCCATGTCCGCTGCATGGCTGGCGGTTACGCCAAGCAGAAGGAGTTGGTCAAAAGCACTTTGTGCAGCAGCACTGGGCAGTGTGACGCGCAGCCCGTCCGCTTCCTGCTTGCTTAAACCCGTAATGATGCGTTCCAGCCGTTGCATGGAGGCTTCCAGCCGTTTCTTTGTTTCAGGCTCTGACGCGGCAAATTTCGGTTGTGCATAAGATTTTTTTTCCACATCCAGTGCTGCATGCACATGCCATATTTTTTCCTGGTTACCATTAATCTTCTGGTCCCGGTCCAGAATGATGGCATCCGGGCCCAATTCCCGGCGTACAAGGGCCAGGGCTTCATGTAATTTGGGGGCGGAGAATACGCGGATTTGCATTTAGTATTCCACCTAGATACCCACCTGTTCCAATGGGTGGACCGTGATATTGGATGGAACTTCAGCAATGGATAGCACAGCAATCCTTGGCATGATGCGGTTTAATGCCTTGGCCAGCGAGTGACGTAGTTGAGGTGAAGTCAGGATAACCGGCGTATCTACATCATGGCGGGCAACCACATCGCTCAGGCGTGCAGTGAAACGTTGCCAGTGCTGGATATCCATGGGCAGAGTAGCGCCACTCTGAGCTACGGCACGATCATTCATGTCCTGTTCCAGTTCTGATTCCAGAGCGAAGACGTGTAATTCACCTTGGGAGTCCAGATGATGCTGGACAATGGAGCGTCCAAGGCGGGTGCGTACGCGTTCGGTCAGAATATCCGCATCGCGTTGCTCTCCACCCGCGTCTGCCAGTGTTTCAAGGATAACCATGAGATCACGGATAGGGACCCATTCGGCAAGTAAACGTTGCAACACATTCTGGAGCAGGCCCAATGACACCTGTGCCGGCACAATGTCCTCTACGATCTTGGGATAACGTTCGGACAGGCCATCCAGCAGTTCCCTGACCTGTGCACGATCCAGAATCTCATGCGCATGCCGGCGCAGGAGTTCGGTGATGTGGGTGATGATGACCGTCGCAGGTTCCACGACCGTATAGCCGGATAGTTCGGCCTGTTGCCGTTTGTCGTTGTCGATCCACAGGGCTGGAAGTCCAAAGGCCGGTTCTTGTGTGGCGACGCCTTCCACTTGCTCGCCAGTCTGCTGGCCTTCAAGCGCCAGTAAATTGCGTGGACGAATTTCGCTGCGCCCTACCTCTGCGCCACGAATCAGGACACGGTAATCACCTACGCCTAATTGCAAGTTGTCCTTGATATGTACCGGCGGGAGTACAAAACCGATATCACGGGTAATTTGACGCCGCACGGCTTGTAGACGGTCCAGAAGATTGCCGTCACGGCCCGATTCCACCAGATCGATTAGCCCGTACCCCACCTCCAGACGGATGGGATCCAGTACCAGTAATTCGGAAAGGCGTTCATCCGGTTTGGCTTCCACGGGCGTGGCATCTGCTTCTGTTGCGGCTGTTCCTTCTTCCGCGTCAGAGACGGTGTGCAGATACCATGCGGTAATACCCAACGCCACGGATAGCAGTAGGAAAGGAATAAATGGCAATCCGGGAACCAGCGCCATGAGTAGCAGGGCGCCGGAGGCGACCATATGCACACGCGGGTTCTGAGTGAATTGGCGGGAGAGTTCCTGCGGGAGGGCAGCCGAACCACCGGCACGAGTAATGATAATGCCCGCCGCAGTTGAGATGACCAGCGCCGGTATTTGCGATACGAGACCATCACCCACCGTCAAAATACTGTACACATTGACGGCATCGGAAAGCGGCATACCTTGTTGCATTGTGCCAATGACCAGACCGGCAAAAATATTAATAGCCGTGATGACCAGACCTGCGATGGCATCGCCACGAACAAATTTACTGGCACCGTCCATGGCACCGTAGAATTCAGCCTCGCGAGCAATAAACTCACGTCTTGTATGTGCTGTTTTGTCATCAAGCAGGCCAGCATTGAGATCTGCGTCAATGGCCATCTGCTTGCCGGGCATCGCATCCAGAGTGAAGCGGGCGGCTACTTCGGCAATACGTGTGGATCCCTTGGTGATGACGATAAAGTTAATCAGAACCAGAATTAAAAAGAGAATCAGTCCAACCACGGTGTTGCCACCGACGACAAACTGACCGAAGCCTTCAATGACACGGCCTGCGGCCGCCGGACCCTCCTGTCCGTGCAACAGGATCAGACGTGTGCTGGCGACATTCAGTGCCAGCCGGAACAGCGTGGTGAGCAGAAGCAGTGAGGGGAATACGGAAAAATCCAGTGGCTTGAGCACATAGATAGATGTCAGAAGAATGACGATTCCAATTGTAATATTGGCGGCCAGCATCACATCCATCAGCCATGTCGGCATGGGCACCATCATGATGAGCAGGATGCCCAGCACGCCGATAGCCAGCACCACATCCGAGTGTCGTCCAAAGCGTTGAATTGCAAGGGTTGCCATTGCTTGCATGATGTTTTATACCCCCTGTGCCGTAGTGCGTATGCGGAATATCTCCGCCAGAATGATGGCTACGGCTTCATACAATTCTTCGGGTATTTCATTCCCGATCTTCACACCCTTATACAAGGACCTTGCCAAAGGTTTGTTTTCACGAATGGGGATACGGTTTTCACGCGCAATTTCACGGATTTTTTCGGCAGTTTTCCCTTTGCCCTTTGCAAGTAACTTTGGTGCTCTCGGTATTCCGGGTTTATAGGCGAGTGCGATAGCGATGTGTGTCGGATTGGTGATGATAACATCTGCCTTGGGTACGTCAGTCATCATGCGATTGCGAGCCTGCTCCTGCTGAATCTGGCGAATCTTGGCCTTGAGTTGGGGATCGCCTTCGGTGTCCTTGTTTTCATCCTTCAGCTCTTTTTTGGACATGCGCAATCCCTTGGCATGTTCCCAACGTTGATAGAGCACATCTGCCAGGGCAATGAAGAAGAAAATGAGTGCCGAGAGCGCAGCAATTGCGAGCGTGCCCTGGACAGCCAGTCGGCCAATAGCGCCAACATTGGTGCGGCTGGATAACAGTGCATCAGGCAGGAGTCCGTTCAGAACGACCCAGCACGCCAGGGAAATGACACATAATTTCAATACAGATTTAACAAACTCAGCCAGACCTTTGGTGGAGAACATACGTTTGAAACCAGCCATCGGGCTTATTTTTTCCAGTTTTGGCTTAAGTGTCTCGAAAGTGAATACCGGCCCGGATACCATGACGGCAACCAACATGCCTAATATCATCATGGGAAGCACAATGGGTAGAACAATCATCCCTATGTCGCCGCTAATCGAAAACAAAAGCGATTGCATGCCGGAGCCATCGATTCGGAGTATTTCCGTTCCACTCGAAAGATAGTGGCGCATCATGTGTGTTGCATGTTGCAGAGTCCATGATCCAATACCGGTGATTCCAAGCCCGGCTAAAACAAGAAATGCAATGGCCGTCGATGGCTCCTTACTGCTGGGGACCTGACCTTTTTCGCGTGCGTCCTCAATCTTTTTTGGACTCGCTTCCTCAGTTTGCTGGGATTTATCCTGTTCGTCAGGCATGTTCTATCCGCCTGCCAGTATGTGCAGAAATTGAGGGATGCGATGATTCAATCCACTGAATTCGTCATGCACCAGTGCCAGGAAAGCTGGCAGGGAGAGGGCGAAAACCAGCATGCCCAGGCCAATGGTGAGAGGAAAACTAACGAAAAAGATTTGGATCTGTGGAACGGCCCGGGATAGCAATCCAAGAGCAACATAGGTAAAGAGCAGCAGCAACAATACAGGGGCGGCTAGACGCAAACCAAGAACGAATATGTTTGCCGCAGCATCATTGAGCGTTTGCCATCCCGTGAATGACCAGGCATGACCAATCGGGAGGGTTGTAAAAGAATCGGCGATTGCCATCAGAAAAGCGTGATGTCCGCCTGTTACAAGCCATATCAGCATGGACAGGACAACGGCCATCTGTCCCACGATGGCAATTTGGGCATTGGTGGACGGATCGAACACATTGGCAATGGCCATGCCCATCTGGTAACTCATGATTTGGCCAGCCAGCTGTACAGCGGCGAAGATAAGTTGGGCAAACATGGCCAGCATGGCACCAATGAGAATCTCCTGACCGGCAATGAGACTGAATGCGACAGGGGATGGCGGGATTGCAGGTACGATGGGGCGGATAACCGGATAAAGAAGAATGGAAATCATTCCAATGAGGCCAATTTTAACCTGCGATGGTACCAGTTGATGCCCGAGAATGGGTAGGAACATGATCATGGCGGAGACACGCAGTAGAATCAGAAATGCGATAGTGACATCATCTGTGGTGAGAAGCGGAAAATTCATTCAGGTTAACGCAAGAGTCCCGGTATGCTTTCGATGAGTTGGCGGGTGAATGTAACCATGGTCCTGGTTAGCCATGGTGCGACAATTACCATGCTGCCAAATACAGCAATAATTTTGGGAACGAAGGTCAGGGTCATTTCCTGAATTTGGGTCACAGCTTGAAACAGAGAGATGGCCACACCAACAATAAGGGCAACAGCCAGCATGGGCAGGGATAGCCACAAGACCATGTACAGCGCCTGGGTACCCAAATGAATGACGGTATCGGGGTTCATGTCCTAATGAAGCAAACCTGGGGCCAATTTGAACAACAGGAGCAGGGGAGGTGACGGTTGCCCCGGCGCAAGCATCACAGCGATTCATGAATAGTGCAGGCCAGATGCCGTAACGCAGAACCGGGCTGCATGTAAGGCTTTCTCCGGGCCAGTCGCCGCATACGGTTTAATTAATGTTGCGGTGAGTGGTCCGGATTAGCTGTTCATGGCACGGTGCAAGATTTGTACAAGATGTGTCTTCGAATACGGTTTGTGCAGGAAACCTGCGGTTTTCTTCTTCATGAAATCATCGGAGAGGTGCGTTTCACTATAACCGGATGCCAGAATAATCGGAATATTCGGGCGCATGTCATGCATTTTGCGGCAGGCCTCTTTGCCATTCATACGTGGCATGTTCATGTCCAGCAGGACTACTGTAATTTGATCCTTATTTTTTTGAAAAGCCTCCACACCGGCTTGACCATCTTCGGCCACGAGTACATCAAACCCCATATGTTTCAATAACGACGATGCTGTTTCGCGGACGATTTCCTCATCATCCACCACCAGGGCCACCCCCGAAAAACGAGTGTTTATTTCCGGGCCCTCCGAGTGTTGCACCTCGTCCACGTGATATTCGACCTTCGGGAACAGGATTCTGAATGTTGTTCCCTCGCCTTCTCTGCTACGCAGATGGAGCGCTCCGTGATGTTGGCTGACGATGCCCAGCAAAGCACTCATGCCCAGCCCTCGTCCGGTGCGCTTGGTAGTGAAGAAGGGATCGAACATCCTTGTTTTTGTTTGTACATTCATACCGCATCCGTTATCGCTCACCTCCAGAAATACATACTGACCTTCCTGCGGGCCCTCCGTACCGAGGCAAGCCTTCAGATAGCTTGCATCCCCCTGCATGACACCGGTTGTGATTGTAATGGAGCCATTTTCCCCTTGCATGGCCTCATTCGCGTTGGTGATAAGATTCATAAGCACCTGTTCCATTTGCGATTCGTCCGCTTCAATAGAAGGAAGGGATGTTTCGAGGTGTTTTTCCAACGTCACATTCTTGCCCAGCGACACCTCCAGCATAGCGGAAATATCGTTAACCAGAGTGGATATGTTCATGGGTTTGGCCACACGTTTTCCCTTACCGGCATAGGCAAGCATTTGATGGCATAGATTTCCCGCCCGTCGACTGCTGACCTCAATCTTGTGCAAATGTTCCTGCACCGCTGATGTGCGTTCCAGCTTCATGCGCGCCAGTGAAGCATTGCCCAGAATCGCTGTCAGAATGTTATTAAAATCATGAGCGATGCCGCCTGCCAATACACCCAGACTTTCCAGACGTTGTGTGTGCTCCAGCCTGGCTTGCTGTGCATATTTCTCCGTCACGTCAAAGTCGATCCCGACATGGTAATGTGTTTCTCCCATTTCCGTTACCGGCGCCACCTTGCGAATAACTGTTCGTTTACATCCCTTGGCATTCGGAACGGTGAATTCACCCTCCCACGATTCGCCCCGGTTCAAACGGGAGAGTATTTTGCGGTAGTCGATATCATCCTTGTCACCACCGCGGAACTCCGCAGCATATCTGCCAAGCATCTGATCAGGTTCCAGTCCGGACTCCCGGGCGAAAGCAGAGTTGCAATAGGTGATTTTCCCTTCGGAGTTGGCTATGAAAATACCTTCCGGCGCGTGCTCCACCGCAACACGAAGGCGCCGGGCTTCCGCCTCGGCTTCCTTTCGTACGCTTAAATCATGAATAATGACTTCGATTGCAGGTCTTCCCTGATATTTGACCGGCAGCGCCGTCACCTCGGCATCGAATACGGATCCATCCAGCCTTTGTAGCTTCTCTTCAACGGGGGGCATCGGTAGCTGGACTGCCTTGCCCATGCGCTTCATGACCATGGATTGCATATCCGCATGCACAAAATTCAGTATGGGCATGCCTAACATGCTATGCACAGTAGCACCGAACAGTTTGGCTGCGGCGGCATTGGCGTACACAATTTTACCTTGGCAGTGCATCATAACAGCATCGGGAATGACCTCCACAAGCTGGCGCAGCGTTTCTTCTTTTCTGTCATGTTCAATCGCGATAGCGGCAAGATTTGCAGCACTTTCGATCACTTGAATCTCATGGTCTGACGGACTGCGGATGCCGGTATAATACATGGCAAAGGTTCCAAGCACGTTTTCCTCTGCATCCATCACAGGTTGGGACCAGCAGGCACGCAGTCCGTGATGCAGTGCCATTTCCCTGTACGGCGCCCATAACGGATCAGTGGCAATATCCGCAACAACAACTCTTTTTTTGCGGTATGCCGCCGTACCGCAGGAGCCAACACAAGGGCCGATTTCCAAACCGTTTACCGCTTTGTTCCATGCCTCCGGCAGATGTGGGGCCGCACCATGCTGCAAACATTTCCCTTTATGATTGAGCAACAGGATGGAACAAACCATGCCGGGACAAAATTCCTCAACACGAAACGCCAGTGTTTCAAGTACCGACTCCAGCCCTTGCTTGGCAGCGGTGATGGTTTTCAATACCTGGGACTGAAGATTTAACAGTTCCTCATGGTGCTTTCGTTGATCCGCTTCCTGCTGTAACTCCCGGGCAAGTCTGGAACTCTGGTGTTCATGTGTCAGGCTTCGGAGCACCATGGCATGATTACGGATAACGATGGCCCACATAGCCGCTGTGAATACGACAAGAATGATTCCGGTGGTAATATAAACCCTGTCTGGTTGTGTCAGACACCAAATAATGACAGGGATCAGGGCGGGTAAGGAAAAAGCATTAAAAACAGTGATAGACGCGGCATATGAAGCGCTGGCACCGACCACCATGCCGCCAAGAATCAGGATAACGAATATCTGGTATTCCAGTGGTGATTGTTGCAGGAATATCACGCTTCCGGCACTCCAGATGGTGCCGGCCATAAAGGCAAGCCACACAAGTGTTCTATGGTGGCTTACAACGTATTTCATGGAAGCTTCCATGCGTTGCAATTTGCGTACCAGAAGTTGGCGTCCCAGCGTAAACATGACCATCACCGCTAGCCATGCAGTCAGCCACGTGTGGTTTACAACATCCCACAGCATGGAAGTCAGCAAGCTGGCGGCGATTAACGAAGCAACAAAGGCAATGGGTGACTGTGCATATAAAAGGCGCAGCGTTTCCACGGAAGCGAATGCATCCATGCCGCCGGGGGCCATGTTTTTACGATCATTGTCAGTCAAGGTTTTTTCCTTACAGGTTTTGGGCTGAACTATTCATGAATCACCGTGATGATCGCGCAAGGCCTTTGTTCGCAATGGATCTCGCGGAAGGAGGCCGTAGCCGTGCATACGGAGGACCGACGAGGGATTCGGTGCGGACCAAGGAACAAGTGAGGGTGCGGCAGCATTTATGAATAGTTCAAGCTAGCTTCAGGAGGCAAAACTTTGCAGCAATGACGCGGTAATCAGGTGCCATCCGTCCACCAGTACAAACAGGATAATTTTAAGAGGTAATGAGATCATCACCGGTGGTAGCATCAGCATACCCATGCTCATCAACACACTGGCCACGACCATGTCCAGTACCACAAACGGGATATAAATGAGAAAGCCGATTTCAAAAGCAGTGCGCAGTTCACTGATGACAAATGCAGGGATCAGGATATGCATGGGTGTTTTGTCTGCCGAAGCAGGTTTTTCCGCTTTGGCGGCATGTAAAAATAGCAGCAGGTCATCCTCACGCGTTTGCTTGAGCATGAATGTACGTAAGGGTTTTGTTGCGCGTTCCATGGCCACACTCTGGCTGATTTCCTCGTTGAGGTAGGGTGTCACGGCTGTAGCGTCAATTTTTTGCCATACCGGCATCATAATAAAGGCGGTCATAAACAGGGCCAGACCGATTAGAATCTGGTTAGGCGGCGCTTGCTGTGTGCCAAGCGCCTGCCGCAAAAAAGCGAAGACGATAACGATGCGGGTAAATGAAGTCATCATGACCAGTACCGAAGGTGCAAGAGCCAGTACCGTGAGGACAGCAATAATTTTCAGGCCGGTGAACCAGTCCTCGGGATTGTCCGAGCCGCCGAGACTGACGGAAAAGGTGGGAATATCGGCTGCTTGTGCGGTATTTGTACAAAGCAGGAAAACAAACCACAAAGCTATAGAAAGCGATAGAATTTTTGTTGTTTTATAGCATTTTGTGCTATTGTGGGCAGCAAGTCGAGCATTCATGGGGATACAATATCCCCTTCTTCCACGGAGGCTTTGTATTCGGCGATTGCAGTCATGTTTGTCGGCGACAGGCCGATCAAATAACGGGTTTCCCCCCGCGCAAGTTCTACCACGCTGTGCTTTGCATCAATTGCGAAACGCTGTGTGATGTGTGTTTGTCCGTCTGGCGTGCGCATCAGGCGATGTTGCTGCAACCGTTTGAGCATCCATATGAGCATGGCAAACAGGGCCAGTACGGCAGCCAGTGCCGAGAAGGACTGTAACAGAAGTGTCAGAAAATTGGCATGCATGGTCTGGTGATTGATCAGCCCAGCGAGCGAATACGGTCACTGGCGGGTGTGACCTCAAGTATGCGAACCCCCAGCTTTCCTTCAGCCGATACAATTTCTCCTTTGGCAAAGACTTTGCCGTTGGCGCAAATATCAACACTGGAATCGGCTTCTTTCTGCATATCTACAACTGCACCTCGGCCCAGTCGTGCCACCATATGCAGGGGGAGTTGGACGCGGCCCAGTTCTACGCTGATCTGCAAGGGAACATGCATGATATTTTCAAGGTTTGGAGATACCGTGTTTACGGTGTTCGGCGCCGTCTGCGAATCCATTTGAGATGCGGTTGCGGTGCTTTCTTGCGAGACTGTCGTACTCATAATTCACCTCCATGGTGATACGGTTCTTTAATTTCAGCGGCAAGCCAGCCATCTTTCTGGCCTGCAATGGCACGAAACACAGGCTCGGATTCAACCCATAATTCAACCATGTCTGTTGCACGTTTGGATAAAGGCAATTGATCGCCTGATTTGAGGGCCAGAAATTGAGCGATATTCATTTGCAATGAACCCATTTCGAGCCGCAGGGTGAGCGGGGTTCCCTGTAAACCTTGCCGTAATTGGAGACTCCATTCATCATCCACGCTGTCTGGTTTGTCCTGGTCATTTGAACGCAGCATTTCCAGGATTGGATCCAGAAATGTCCGTGGGAAATGAAATGCAATGTCTCCTTCAAGGTTGTCATTCAGTTTGATGTGGTAGGAAGTGCTGAAGCATAAATCACGATTAGCGGCTACACCCAGAAATTGCGGATCAGTTTCGATTTTTTTTAGAATAAAATCCATCGGATAAACAGGCTTCCATGCAGCTGTCATAATGTGTTCGATTTCCCGAGCCAGACGTTTGCATAAACGCTGTTCCACAGGTGAGAGTACTTCTGCACTTTCACCATACGCTTCACCGCTCCCTCCCAGCAAGGCATCCACATAAGCCACCGTAAGATTGATGCTGATAACTACCAGCATCAGGCCAAAACCAGGATGATCGAACACCAGATACGCATTCGGTTTGTCCGACTCGATAATCTCTTCATAGTGGGTCATCGTTGCATTCCCGGCATCCAGGTCAATTTGCCGTTGAAAGATTTCCTTCCAGCTATCCTTTATCGCTTCAGCCATGCGCTCCTGCACGCTGCCGAACAACGGATAGCGCTCAGGTCCTTCAGACCCTCCGCTCTCGTATGTAAATATCTCCACATGTTCGGGCTGTGGCATCGGAGGCAAACTTGCAAGAATAGCCTGTGTCTCCTCATTTGGATCTAGATTTTCCATCAGGGCAGCAACTTCTTCCGGCTCGAGAACCGGACCTTCCTGCTGTGGAGCTGGCTCACTCATTGAGAAACAAAGTCCGTAAAATACAGACTCTTTACCGGTTTGCCGCCAACCGCACGGTTAATACGATAAACCATCTCTTCCTTTAGAGCATATTTTCCCTGCGGTGTACGTATGTCGGAAAATTTCTTACTGGATAGCAGGGTGATAACCAGGTCGTTGATCTTGGCTTTGTTTGCTTCGATCTTGGCCTTGGCCTCTTCGTTACGCACCGCAAGGTCGATCTTGGTATGTAAGTAACGGCTGATATCCGTATCCGCAAGATTCACGGTAATAGTATCCATTCCTACCAGCACCGGTGGTTGGCCGGTATCATCTGCAGCTTCAGGAATTGCCGTATCTTCAGTCTGTGCCACCTTACCTGTTTGTGCGGTAGGCTTTTCCATCTGCATCAGCGTCCACGCGATAAAGCCGCCCACGGCCAGAACCAGCAGCAGCAATACAAGATTAATGATGGGTAAAAGACCGCCAGATGACTTCTTCTCCTTAGGTTTCCCCTCCTGTTTTTCCTCTTCATCAGCCATGTTCTTTCTCCATTAAGTCTAATTTAAGGGCTCTCATAGAGCACAATATCCACGCGCCGGTTACGTTTGCGTCCGAATGGGGTGGCCTCGGTAGAAACAGGCCGTGAAGGACCATATCCCGCCATGGAAAGCCGTATCGGATTCACACCTTCATTTTCCAGTACATGCAAGACTGATGCCGCTCTGGCCAGCGACAGACTCCACGGATCCGGCCAGGGGCTGTTTTCAGGCAATGCGGATGTATCCGTATGTCCTTCGATACGGATATTCCCGGGGGAAGATGCCAGCATTCTTGCCAGGCGTTTCATGGCTTTGAGGTGCTGTGGGCTGAGTTTGGCTTGTCCCGCTTCAAACAGGACTGCATTACCCACACGCAGGATCAGACGGTTTTTGAGGATAATCGCGTTGACTTTATGCTCCAATGTACTGTTTTTGAGCATCACTCTGGAATTTTGGCGCATGGCCAGCATTAACTCGCGTGGAGTGGCCATTTGTTGTAGTCCTGATGGTTCGATTATCTCCGGTTCAGTTTTTTCGCCTGCATTTAATACCATGACCACCTTGGGAAAGTAGCTGGAAATATCCGACAGGCTGGTTTGATCCAGTGTGGACATGGATACAAGCAGGATAAAGAACGTCAGCATCAGGCTGACCAAGTCGGCAAAGGTCCCCATCCACGATTCGGTATCGGGAAGGAATTCGGGTTCCTTTTTTTTCTTGCGTGTCATTACGGATGAACCGGTGGTGTGACCGCAGGACGTGATGGTGGGTTCAACACGGGTTTGGCTCGTTGTTCCTGTTTGTCAGTGACGGGGCGGAATCTGAGTGTAATTTCAACCCTACGGCTTAAATTTTTACCATTCTCAATCAAAGGGTGTTGATCGCCCATACCGGCAACAATCATACGGCTACGGGCAACGCCCCGGCTGGCAAGCGCCTTAAACACACTCATAGCGCGTGCCGCTGAAAGCTCCCAGTTGGAAGTATAAAGAGTACCTTTCGTAGGCATCTCATCCGTATGGCCCTCGATGCTGATTTCAATAATTCCAGGCCGCGAAAATAATTTAGCGAGTGCATCCATCAAAGGATTCGCCGATGGAGAGAGCGAAATTTGGCCGGTGGCAAATACAATTCTTTCGGGCAGGCGTACGCGCACAGTCTCCTGGTCTAGGGGCAGAATGTGAATGGCATCCTCAAGCCCCAGTTCCTTGGCGACATCCGTCAATGCTTTGGCGGTTCGTTTGGGTGCCTTGGAACCGTCTACGAGATCACGTGCAGGTAACGAAGGCCCTTTACCCTGACTCAAGTTAGCGCCGCGTGGGAGAGAGCTGAAGGTGCCTGCCAGTGAGCCCAACGCTGCCAAACGTTTATCCTCTACAATGACAGCCATGGATGTCAGCAGAATAAAGAAGGCCAGCATCTGCATCATCAGTTCAAGAAACAAGGCTCCCGCAACATCTTTTTCCCGTGGTATCGGGTCGGGTTTCTTTTCGCGTTTGGCCAAGGTGGTTTATCCTGTCAAGGCAGTGGCAAAGAAATCAGTCAAAGGATGACTTGCGTTCTTTGGGTGGCAGGAATCCGAGCAGTTTCTGCTCCATGACGCGCGGGTTCTCACCCGCGACCAGCGATTGCACCCCCGTCAGAATGATTTCGTGTAGCATGAGTTCATCCTTGCTGCGGGATTTCAGTTTGGCAGCCATGGGCAGGGCAACGATATTGGCGATCAGAGCACCATAAAATGTGGTCAGAAGGGCAATGGACATGGATGGGCCAATGGAAGACGGATCGGACATGTTTTGCAGCATCAGCACCAACCCGACCAGCGTACCGATCATGCCCATAGCAGGTGCCATCGTGCCGACTTGAATGACGATATCCGCACCCTTGGTATGACGCGCTCCGAGTTTTTCCATCTCCATGTACAGGATGTCTTCAATTTCCGTAGGCTCCTGACCATCGATGGCCATTTGTAGCCCTTTGGCCATAAAGGGGTTACTCACATCGCCTACTCTGCTTTCAAGGGCCAGAATTCCTTCTTTGCGTACGATTTGGGCGAATTCGACCAATTCAGTGATGACATCCTTGGCGGCGGGTAACTTGTACATGATGGTTTTCATGACCACGCCGATAATTTTGAGCACGTCGGCTAGTGGATAGCTGACCAGAACCACGCCAATTGTACCGCCTATAACGATCAACATGGATGGCGGGTCAATAAAGCTGGGAATGCCGCTACCAATGGCGAAAACAACCAGTCCAAATGCCAGTATGAGACCAATGAGTGTTGCGATATCCACGAATCAGACTCCTTGAAAATGAATACGAACCCTGCGAATCAGCCTTCCCTGCAACAGACACCCTTGGGTTCTCTTGCAATACAAGCAAGAAACGTGCTAATTCTGTGGGACTCACCGCAAAATTATGCGAGAACAAAAAACCATCAAAAAAAGCGGGGGACTACGCCCCCGCTTTCTACGAATTAGCGGTTAAACTATCGCTTGATTTGCATAAGCGACTGCAACATCTGATCCGTGGTCAGAATAGTTTTGGAGTTGGCCTCGTATGCCCTCTGAATCACAATGAGTTTGACGAATTCATTGGCCAGGTCCACGTTAGATTGCTCCAACCCGAAGGGTGTGATGGTTCCCAGACCACCAGAAGCTGGTAGTCCCAGAACAGGTGAACCTGATGCGATGGTTTCCTCTAACAGGTTGTTGCCGATATGGTTTAACACTGCATCATTCGGAAAATTAGCCAGTGCAACCTGGAACAGGGCGCGACGCTGTCCATTGGTGAATACACCGAATATTTTTCCAGCAGAGTCCGTTTCCAGCTTGTCCAGGAATCCGGCAGCGAAACCATCACGTGTCATTTGACGAGTAGCGAAACTGCCCGCTACCTGCACCGTACCGTTTAAACCGGTACCAGTTGCACCAACCCCCACTGTTTGCGGCCCTTGGGAATCGGCTAATACAGCATTACCAAAGTCGAAACCGATGATGTTATTGGCACCACCATCCCACGTGAAATTGGTAGCTTTTGGAGCTATGGCCGTGCCACCAGCAGCAGTAGCTACGACCGTTTCCACATTAAGCGCACCCGTTGGGGTATAAGATAATGTGCCCATGGTGCCTAGGAAGGTTTTAGTACCGGCAGTTCCTGCCGCACCGATTGCATTCGTTGTAACGCCGAAGGTATCGGCGGTTCCCGCAGTGATGTTGGTGCCATCAACGCCGGCATACCAGTTCCAGGCATTGGATGCTGTTTTAACATAATAGATTGAAACAGTGTGCTGTCCACCAAGCGGATCGAATACATTGACATCGGATTTGAAGTTAAATGTGGCCAGAGTGGACGGATCGAAGTTACCTTTTTGACTTGAAACAGAGCCAATAATTATAGGTGCATTTGAATCGAGCGTTACACCTGCAGTGATAATGGTTGTTGCCTTGGCATTTGCCGCCAGATTACCAAAGGTAATATCCGTAACATTACCTGTCGCTTTTCCGGATGTGCTATCCACCTTGAATCCCTGGACAATATTTCCCTGCCCATCAATCAGGTTGAAGTTTTTGTCCAGAATAAAGGCACCTGCGCGAGTGTATGAAACCTGATTACTACCGGGATCACGCATAGCAAACAGGCCATTGCCATTGATGGCCATGTCCGTCGGGTTCGTTGTGTTTTTGACCGAACCCTGCTGCTGATCCCGGGTTATCGCACCAATACGTACGCCATTACCGACCTGATTGGCGATGTTTGAACGGGTTACATTGACGGTTTGCGCCAATACGTCCGAAAAGTTGACATTTTGACTTTTGAATCCCAGTGAGTTGACGTTGGCAATATTATCGCCAACCACACGTACGGCTTCACCGAAGGCTGTTAAGCCACTGGCTCCCGCAAATAATGCATTAAAAACACCCATGATTTTCTCCTTTCTTCTTCTTTATTTCCGCGAATCTTTTGTGAAGATCATAAGCGGATTTCCGTAATATCAGATGGTAAAGCTGCGATACCGCCTACCATAAGTTCCGTACCTGATGCGTTAAACCGGACAGCAGTCACGATACCTGAATGTTGAACCGAGGACTTAACAGCATTGCCCTGTAGATCGGTTGCGCTAATGTCAATTCTGTAGTTGCCTTGCGGCGCTGTTGCACCCGAGTCCATTAATCCATCCCAATTCAGGGCATTAACGCCCGCAGAAAGATTGGCCAGTTGCATGGTGCGCACCGGCACTCCGTTGGTGTCAAAGATGGTGACACGAGTCTGTGTAGCTGCCGCATCCAGTGTGGCGGTAAAGGTTTGTACGGTTCCATCATAGTGAATCTGATTCTGATTAACGGTGACGGAATGCCCCAGATATGTTGCGGCTGATGTGGACTGGCCGCCTGTGCTGTTTCCTGCTCCGACAAGTTGCCCCAGTAGTTTGTTGGTGCTGATCTGTTGTTCCACCATATTAAATTGCGCCAGTTGCGAAGCCATTTTGGTTGGATCCTGTGGTTTGAGCGGATCCTGGTTTTGCATTTGCGCAACAAGTAATTTGAGAAAAATATCTTTCTTGCCCAAGTCCTGTTGCGTGGTTCGTGCAGGCTGATTTTGTATGGTTGTGACGGTAGGTGTCAACATTTTGGCTGTCCCCTTTTTAGTGTTAAATGATTCATGTTAAACGTGGATGCTCAAGCGGCCATGGCCGCTTGACGTTGTTTGCGTGTCTGTCCGAATGGATGTCGGTGATGCGTCGGAAGACAATCCATCCATGGCGCCCCATTCATGCCTGCCGTTAAATTGTTGGTCTGCTCCGGAGCTATCCTGTGATCCTGTACTCATGGAAAATTGACCCAGAGAAAGACCTTGCTGTTCCAGTGCATGACGTAACTGTGGTATATTTTGTTGGATGACCTGTTGTGAGACGGTTTGTTCGGCTGTGATATGTACCATCAATTGCTTGGCCGCATCGGTTTGTAACGAGATATGGATTTTCCCCAAATGTGCCGGTTCCAACTGAATATCAAGGCGTGCATGACCATTTTTTGCTGAATGTGCAATTTCGTTCATAGCATCCATGACCCGGAGATGTTGGAAAGAACGATGTAGTGTAGTGCTTTGCGGGTTGCTTCGGGATATGGATGAATCTGTCTGAACCAGTCCTGCAAAACGGTTGTCTGCCCCGGCCTGGTTACCCTGCTGATTTGTTTGCTGATCAGCAGGGTTGCCGTATTGTGCATCACCGGGGGTCAGTCCGTGCGCCAGTGTACGGGAGAAAGCATTTGCATGTTGCGCCTGATTCTGATTATGGCGTATGGGGGACTCTGGACGTCCATCAATATTGTGGGCATGTGCCGTCGGGTTTTGTGATGCTGATGTGAAAGCTTTCCCTTCATTGAGAGTCGTCTGGGTAGTAGACAGGTTGGTCGTAGCGGCTTTGTTGCCTTTATGTTTCCGTGTAGACTTGGCTTCATGCAATTCCGAACTGAGGGCATTGGGTATGACGTTTGTTTCCCGTACGGTTTCTTTCGGAATGTTCTCTGCATTGATTTCCGGGGAGAGATTAGCAGCGAGTCCGGAGGCTGTGGGTGCAGATAGCATAGCTTTACCAGCGGTTGCTTCTGGTTTGATTGTTGATGATATTTCAGGGTTATTCAGTGCATGCGGGATAAGATATGCGCTCTGCTTTATATGGTTCTTTCCTTCCCCTACGACGGGTTTCTGGTCAGCCGGATTATTGTTGACCAATAGCTCGGGAGAATCAGGTAGTTTTTGTGCCACTTTCTGTTCTTTCAGTCCGGCCTCTTTTGCACCAGTTTCCTGCTCGTCCAGGGAACCTTGTCTGACATGATCCTGTATCGGCATGGAGAGTTCGGCAGCTTGTGCATGTTTACGGGATGTTGCCTCCTCTGCATTGGTATGTTTCTGCTGGAGTATTCCACTGAGTTTCTTTTGCTGAACTTCTACCGTTTGGATACCGGTTTTTGAGGTTTGTATGAAGGTGACCGGGACGGCGAGACCCACAGCAGCATTCTGGTCTTTCAGTCGACGGACATGGGTTAGACGTTCTCCATCAGACGCAGCCAGGGCCGACTTTTTATTGTCTTGTGCCGTTATTTTTTTTACATCTTCAATATCAGATATTATGGCACCATTTTTTCCACGGTGTGCCAAAACTGACTTTCCTGTGGTTTGTAGGCCTGCACCAGCGCTGCGATGCGCTTTCCCTGTTTTGTTTTTTATTTGATGGTTTTGACCATGTTGACTATCAAACAGAGCCATCAGAGGTGCAAATAGTCCGTTCTTTCCGGTATGCCCACCTTTGCCCGCAATAGCGCTAACGCCTTTTACGGCTCCGCCAACTTGAATTTGTTCACTCATACTGTGGATGGAGCATGGACAGGGCCAGAATGTTATCCCATATAAATCAACATGTTATAGACTTATGGTGAGTAGTGATGGGAAATAATTGCCGATTAACCGGCAACTATTTCCCTGGATTCATTCAGTAATGACTATCAGTTCCTCAATATCCTCACGATACTCAGTCCATGAATGGCGCGAAACCGGATTGCCGAAGGGGTTGATGATAATCTGGTATTGTCGCAGACAGGAATAATCCTGTTCTCGTGGAAAAAATTTACGAATCTTGTCTTGCATGGGGTCATGCCACACAAACCCAGACTTCAGACGGTAACCAATCCAGATAAAGCCTCGTTGCAACAGGTCGGCGAACAGTGCTTCGGCATTTTCCGGCAGCTCTTCCGTGACAGTCAGGGTCTTGATATCCATATCATCATCTTCACCGGTATCACTCATTAGTACATCAATAGCACGGCGAAGGGTGCGCTGTAGTTCGTAAGCCTCGGGACTTTCCGATGAGTACATATAATAACTCGTGTGTGCGATGTATGTGCCATAAAACTCATCCGGTACGGTGACATGGACCTCGGTGGGTAATTCAAAGCGATCCAGTTCTTCCTGTAGCAGACGGGCCTGCTCACGATTGCTCAGAAGCGGAAAAATTTGTGGTGTATCACCATTCTCCCGAACAATTGTGACCAGATGTGAGAGTACGGTTGCAATCGCACTATAAGCATGATCTTTCAAATGCTGGGGTCGCGAAAGCAGGATACGATCTGCGTCCTTCACATACTCACGCAAGCGATCCATATCGGTGAAATCCCAGCGGATGAGCTCGAAATGGATGCGCTCGGTTGCTCCGGACATTTCAGCAATTCTGCGGCGCAGGTAAACGATGCGGTCAATATGTTCATCACGGGTGATATCATCAATAATTTTAACGTTGATGGTATGAAAGTCCTGAAGCAGTCGTTTGAGCAGCAAGGGAAGCGCACCAACCCAACCCGTAATGACCAGATTCAATACTTCAGCATTTTGGGCTAACTTTAGTTCAGTCGAGCTGGCCGGTATGTGATTGTTTTCGGCATTCTGTTCTATATTGTTTTCATATTCTTTATATGTGTAAAGTAATTCTCCGTGGATATCCCGGGAATGAATGGCTAACCCCAGAACAGATGTGATTTTTATTGGAGCGCGTTCGGCAAGTTTATAGAGTGGATGGGGACATCCCTGATCATCGGTCAAAGCCACGAGTGTGATGCCACGGGATATCATGCTTGCTGCGACACGTGTCACGTCCAGGCTGGTTTTTTCACCTTTCATGCTAAGGAATACCTTGCCGTCACGAGTATCCACTTCACCTTCCCACTCGCAAATCTGCAATGCCGATTCTTCGGTACGTCCGGGAATCATCAGGCGTTCCATTACCTGATCGAAGTCCTGGTAGGCGAGAATGTTGCGCAGCATGTTGGCACGCACTTCCGCGTGCGATAGCACGACAGTGGGTTTATCGTAGACGTTTTTGTTATCCCAGCCGATTTGCAGGATGTGATGATGGGAGGATAATTGCGGCTCAGCCAGACTGGGAGATGCATAGTTCAGATAGATGTCCGGGTTAATCTTGCGAATGGCGAGCAACGAAAAGGTACTGTGTGATAACTGAATCGCTTGCGAGACGTTATCTGGCACATTGATAATGGCCTGACGAGCATGATTCAGGTTGACGCGTTTAAGTGAATCGACCTCCTGTACGTTGCCCCAGCGGTAGGATACCCAGGGGTAGGCCAGCAGTTCCTTCGGCGTTTCGGCGCTTTCGCCCAGAAGTACCAGTTTTAGCCGGGAGAAATGACGTTCAGAGATGGTACGCAATTGTGCCAACGTGTAAGGCGCAACCTCGGACCATCCCAGCATGACCATGTGATTGGTAATATTCAGTCGTTCATTCCGGAGTTTTTGCATCAGTCCGGAAATGATCTGGGAGCCGATGCCGATGAAGAAAGCAAAGATAAAAACACCAGTGATGACGGCTGTGATGGAAACAATGGCCATCCTGGCATTGGGTGGAAAGAGAATCGAGTTTCCCGGGTCGGTAAACAGACGGAAAGAAAACCATATCTGGGCAAACAGGGTGCCATCGGTGGCGTCCACGATGCCGTCTTGCGTGTAGTCGTAGGGGGGCATGAAGAAATGTCCGACCACGCCACCTGTGATAGCCAGTACGCCCAACAGCAGGATAATCAGATTGACTTCCTGCATAAATTGTCCTTCGGCCACGACCTCTTTGAGGTTGCGTAAGATGATCGTCCATGGACGAAGTAGTCGTATCAGGCGCAGGGCACGCAGGGCGCTTCCATGAGGAATAACGGCGAATGCCGGAACCATGACAACGGTCGCAATCAGATCAATCCACCAGTAAATCCACTCACTGATACGGTCTCTGGTGGTCTCGAATTTCATGTGCCGCATAAGCACCAGACGAATGGCCAACTCGACGGAGAAGAAGATGATAACGACCCACATCAGGGTGTCCTCGGCGAAGAAGGAGAGGAGAATAAGCAGTGAGATGAGCATGCCATAGGTGGGTGAATACATGGCACTTTGCAAATCAACATAACGAAATACACGCAGTGTTCGCATCAGATAAAACGCGCGCAGCAATCGTGCCGCTGCCGCATCTTCGGCATTCAGCGGGATGTTAAACACTGTAATCAGAAGGGAGGCGACACCAATAATATCAAGTGCCAGAAACAGTGCGTCCAGTTTACTGTTCAGAGAGGAACGGTAGGGATTGGTGTGGATCTTATAACGTATAATGGCGATGCGCAGGCCAAGCTCAATGACAAAAATAGTAAATAAAATTCCGGCCAGTATCTGGTTATGTATAAACGACGCAGCAATCAATCCAAGCATGATAATGCCGAAGCGGGGATGCATCAGTACCCATTCAAGATGATGGTAAAGCAAAGGGCGGTCTTGTAGAACGGATTTCATTAAATTTCCTTGCTAGCTTGAATTATTCATGAATCGGTTCAGGGCAGTGAGGTGCAATCTGCGGCAGTGTATTCGTGGCGGCCTTCCAGCCCAAGGCACGATCTATGTTTATGGAGGCTACGAAAATCAAAGCAGCAGGCGTTTCCGGAATGGTGCACAGGAAATGGTGGGTTCGGGATGTGCGGAAGTATATTTCCTCAAGGTGACGTTCAAACGGTCTGCCCTGTTGTGCGGATATCAGGTCATCAATTCTGGAGATCACTGTCCCGCGAAACATTTTTGCTGAAGCATCCATCAGCATTTCCACATAGGCATCCGTGAAATAAGCCACTTCGTGGTAGGCCGCAAGTGTCATGCCTGTATCCAGATCAAGAATTCCGGCAGCTATGTGTCCCGGTTGTTTATGCACCAGATCATGACAGATTTCCCACAGGGGATTCATGTTGAAAGTTGGCCTGGTCAGATATCCCTTAGGGGTTGAGTGAAGCAATTTTTTGCGTTAGTGCCTGACTTATTTTTACAGCCAACTCCGGTGACAGGAAGGAAAGAATCTTGCCGACCTTTTTTTCATCCATACGTGAAAACATTTTAACCACTATGAGTAAATCCATCCGTGCAATTACGAGGGCGGCCTTATCTGCCTTCATACCTTCATATACAGCAGTCAAACGCTTGATTTTCTTGTTACTAATACTTTTTTCCTGCGCCAGCATGTCTTGAATACGTGTTTCCAGTTCCTCCAGATCAGCAATCCGTTGCGCAGCCTTCTTTTCCATTCCCACAGTAGCCTGTTCACGTTTGTCGAGTTCTCTACCCCGTTTGTCCAGTCGATTCTTGATTTTGCGCAAATTGAGCAGGGATTCCCGTTCTGTATCGCTGATATGATCACTTTCCGGCATTATTGATGCATGAGCCTCGGCAATCAGAGAGGGATTCGAAGCGGTATGTGCTGTTTTCTTTGCCTGAGGTTTCATCCGTGGTGTTGCCACGGCTGCATTGGCTATCTGAATAACATGATGGGTACTTTTATCTCCAGGCCACAGTGATAGCACGGTACGCGCCAGCACCAGGGCTGTTAAAGTAAACAGCAGAAATAAAATTCGGCGCGTATTCATGAGTCCGACAGACGCCTAGATGCTAGCGGCAACGATGGATGCGGTTCGGTCGTCGTCCAGTCGTTGCCGACGTCGTTCCAGATTGCGTCGTTCACAAGCCTGCAGGCGACTGTCCATTTTACCAAATACCTTGCTCTGACGATCATGTTCCAGCCAGTGATCAAGTAACGTCTGTTCCTGTAAATGTAGTTGTTCGAGGGATTCTTCCAGCCGTTTCATTTGTTCACGTTGCTCGACAATGATTTCATTAAATACGACTAACAGGCTTGCCTGTGCACCGACTTTTAATGTCTGTTCACGCTGTTTCCCAAGCTCTTTCAGGTGTGCTTCCGTTTCCTCAATATGCTGGATCAGCTTTTGTCTTTGTCGGCTTAGTGCTGTCAGCTCATGTTGGGCTCGGTTGCGGGAATTCTCCGAGAGTTTTTGTAAAATTTGATGGGGCATCAATCGCATTTTATTCCTCCTTCATCAGTTGGATCAGCTGCCTGCAAGTGTCCTCACGATTACTTGCATCGTTTTGCTCTTGCTGGAGGAAGGCACGTATGGCTGGCATACGGGTGATGACGCGATCAAGTTCCGGATTGCTCCCGTGTTCGTAAGCACCCATATTGATCATATCCTCCATACGTTCAAACAATGCCAACTCTTTACGCAAGGATCGTGCCGCTTTTTGTACATCTTGCCCGGAGAGGGAATTGGCAAGTCTGCTGACGCTTTTAAGAATATTGATAGCCGGGTAGTGGCCGCGTTCCGCCAGTTCCCGATCGAGCACCGCGTGGCCGTCGAGAATCGCCAAAGCAGCATCAGCCACCGGGTCTCCGGCAATATCATCGCCTTCTACCAATACAGTATATAAGCCGGTGATGCTACCCTGTCCTGTGCCGGGGCCAGCCCGTTCCAGCAACTCTGCCATGGCGGAAAAACAGGAGGGTGTATATCCCTTGCTGGCGGGAGGTTCACCCAGCATAAGCCCAATTTCTCTCTGTGCCTGTGCAAAGCGGGTCAGACTGTCCATCATCAGAAACACCTTTTTTTCCTGATTTTGAAAGAATTCGGCAATTGTGGCAGCCAATAATGCGGCACGGATGCGAAGCACAGGGGCGGCATCCGATGTGGCAACAATGACAATGCTGCGGTCAAGTGCAGCGGAACCCAGACTGTGTTCCAGAAACTCACGCACTTCACGGCTGCGTTCGCCAACCAGTGCAATAACGTTGACATCCGCATCCGAATTACGGGCCATCATGCCCATCAATGTACTCTTGCCGACACCCGCACCGGCAAACAGACCCATGCGCTGACCCCATCCCATGGTCAGACAAGCATCCATGGCTCTAATGCCTGATTGCATGGGGGTATTAATGATGTGACGGTCACAGGGGTTCAGGGGCGTGCCGTGCAAGGCATGAAAAGGCCCTGCAGATGTGAGTGGACGGTTATCCATCGGTTGACCTTTTCCATCCAGGACTCGTCCAAGCAGATGTTCACCGATATGGATACCCGGTGGTGTTGATCGGGGACGTACCACATCTCCGGGCGCAATACCACGGACGCGGCCAATCGGCATCAGGATACTGTTTTCATCCCTGAAACCAACAATCTCAGCTTCAATGCACTGACCTTTGCTCACGTAAATATCACAGGCACTTCCTATACTGGAGCGCATGCCACCTACCTCAACCATCGGACCCAGAACTTTATTTACACGGCCCAGGATAGGGAAAGGGTGGATATGACGCAGGCTGTTCAATACATTATGGCGGGCCTCTGGCTGCCACAGAGCAATGGTTTCCATCATGTTGGTGTGTCTGCGGACTCTTGCCGGGTGGAAATGTTCACAGATTCATGTTTTACCAGCATTGTATCACGAATATGTTGCATACATTCCGTGACAGCTGCCTGGGGATCAATGAGCACGTCGTTTGTCCGGGCCATGATACGGCAGGTTCCAGGCCGGACGCTGCTATCCGGTATCAGGCGGATATCCTGTGATGCGTTGTCTTGCGGGGTGTTTTCCTGTAACCCGTTTTCCAGCAGCGTTTCAATCATGGACATGTTTTCTGGAGCTACCGCCAGTTTTAGCGTGTCATGTACGGGAAGGCGCTGTACGCATTGTTCAACCATCTGTTTCAAATAATCGGGATGATCATCCATCATAGCTCCTACCACATGATGGATGACTGCGTCGGCGATTTCCAGCACTGTTTCATTGATATGCTCATGCATCCGCGCCAGTTCATCTTCACTTTGGCGCAGCAATATTTCCATAGATGACATAAACTGTTCCGCACGTTTTTTTCCGAGATCAAGTCCTGTTTTCTCACCTGCCCGGTATGCCTTATCGTAGGCTTCTTTTTCAATAGTGCCGGCGCGTCCCTGCGCTTCCTGGAGCATTTGCTCCAGTTGTTTCATGCGGTCTGTTTCAAGGGGCTTGACCGTCGCAGGGTTTGTTTTTAATTCCCCGAATGGAAATGAGGAAGGTGTTCCTTCAATCATCTTCAATGGCAGTGGGGTAAGGCCCATGTTTAAACCATTTCCTCATTGCCACCGAGAGTGATGGCACCTTCGTCATCCAGTTTGCGGACAGTTTTGAGAATATTCTGCTGGCTTTCTTCCACATCAGCCAGTTTTAATGGTCCCATCACTTCCATGTCTTCACGCATAATTTCTGCCGCACGTTTTGACATATTGCCAAAGAAACCGTCGGCAATTTCGTCCGATGCCCCTTTAAGCGCTTTGACCAGATCGTCGGATGAAATATGTTTGAGAATGGACTGAATGTCGCGGTCGGAAAGTTCGTTCAGGTCTTCAAAAACAAGCAACAGACGATCCACCTGCTGGAATAATTCTTCATCTTTTTCCTGCAATCGTTCAAGGATGGGTTTGGCAACAGACTTATCAAGTTTTTTGAGGATTTCAACGACATTGACCATGCCGTCGAATGATAATCCCGAGGATCCCTCCATGCCCGATAGTTCTTCTTCCAGTGTTTCCTCAATGTCGCGCACCAGATCACTGGGGACGGTTTCAATTTTGGACATTCGTACCACCACGGACATCTGCATATCTTCCGGCAGAAGAGCAATGATTCGGCTGGCCACGGAGCTTTCGATATTACCAAGAATCAGGGCGACGGTTTGAGGATGTTCATTTTCCACATATGGTTTAATCATTTCCGGTTTAAGACGTGACAGTTTTTCCCAGATGCTGAGTTTCCTCGGAGCATCCAGGCCTGCCATAATCTGGGTCCTGCGTTCTTCATCCACGGCACATTTTAGGAGGCTGAGGACATCCTTGCGCGAGGAACGCAACAGAGGGTCATCAGAATGATGCATGTCCAGATATTCCTGTACAACTGTATGCAGTGTTTCCGCCTCGATTTTGCCGAGATCGGACATGCGTTGTCCGAGTTGGATCAGTGTTTCATTATTCAGGTCGCGTACGATGGGAACCGAGGCTTCCGGTCCCAGTGCATAAAGCAGAATGGCTGTTTTATCCAGCCCGCTTAGCTTGGCGCTTTTCATGTGTGTTCAATCCATTCACTGACCACCCGTGAAGCACGATCGGGTTCATTGGTAATAACCTGTCTGGCGTGTTCTGTGGATTCCAGGCGGGCATAGGCGGCGGGAGACATGGCGGGCAAAGCCTGTGGTACAAATGATTCACCTCCTGCAGCTGTTCCACCCGCACCCTGACTGGTAATACGTTGTGATAATGGCCGAAGTACGAACCATGCCAGGAGCAATAGCGCAAGGCCGGCCAGCCCGTAACGCGCGATATCCATATAGAGCGCCCTATTGGCCGCTGTTTCCAGCGTACCTGTATCAGCATGACTGGAAATGTCCATGAGCGGCAGGCTTTGAATCTCCACGGAATCCCCCCGATCTTCATCGTAGCCAATTGCACGTTCAATGAGACCTTGCAAGGTCTTCAGTTCCTGCTTGCCACGTGGCGTAAAGGTAGAGGCATCACCGGGTTTCTTGAATGTGCCGCCGACGATGGCTGCCACGGAGATCTTTTTGATTCCACCTGAAGGAATGATGCGATGTTCGGTGGTAGAGCTGATTTCGTAATTGGTGGTTCGTTCGTTTCTGTTGGCATTTTCCTGCGGCGGCGTGGTTGCGGGAGATGTAGCCGGGGGATTTGCGGCATTGTTGGTTGCAGCATTGGCGCCGGGAGTGTTGGAGGCGGTTCCCGGCACGCCAATAGGCGAACTATCTACACTTTTATGGCTTTCAATCGTCTCCTTCTGGCTGCGAATTACCTGTTCATCCGGATTGAATCGCTTGCTGTTCTGCTCGACCATCTGGCGGTTAATATCCGTCGTGACCCGTACCACGGCCTGACCCGTGCCAACGACCTGTTCCAGCATGCCGGTAAGCCTTGCTTCCAAACGGCGCTCCATTTGGGTCTGGACATCCTGCAACGTCTGGCCGGCATTCATGGGGGCCTGTTCCTCGTTGTTTGAGAGCAGGTTTCCGCTTGCATCCACAACCGTGACTGTTTTGATATCCAGACCTTGTACGCTGGCAGCTACCAGACTTTGAATGGCCATTACATTCTGTTTGGTCAGTCGCTGGCCACCGGCAAGTTTGAGCATCACTGAAGCAGAAGCCTTACGTTCACGATCTGCAAACGCGGAATCTTTGGGTAAAACCAGTTGTATACGTGCAGCGGCAATGCGGGGCATAACCTCAATAGTGCGCGCAAGCTCTCCCTGGAGCGCCCGTTGATAATTAACCTTTTGCGTAAAGTCACTGATACCGAATTCCCCTTTTTTGTCGAACAATTCGAAACCCATCGCACCACCGGGTGTGATGTCCTGTCCGGCCAGTTTTAAACGTACGGCATAGACTTGGTCGGCAGGCACCAATACGGTTCCTTCACCCTGCAGTCGGTAAGGGATGTGTTCCTTCTGCAGGTAATCAACGACAGCGGATGCATCGGTTGCCGCCATGCCGGCATAGACAGGTTGATACGGTGTTTTCGAAGACCACATCACCATGCTGATAAAGGCGGCCAGCATGAGACTGCCCGCGATGAACAGCAGCAATCGCCGATTGTTCAGCAGCAATGCCGTAAACTGTGGTTTTACAGGTGCGCCCGGTAGAGCCTGTGATGACGCATTGCCTGCGATGCCGGTAGCTACGGAGACATTCTGTGCATGAGATGGAGTCAGTATGTCAGCCATAATTCTTATCCTCGGCGATAATTGTTCCAGAACGATAAAGAGGTGGGCTCATGTCTGTCCTCATACCTGCATGCGCATGACTTCGCGATAGGCGTCCACGAGTTTGTTGCGCACACTGAGCATGAGCTGGAATGAAAGATTAGCCTTCTGTAGTGCCAGTATGGTTTCCGATACATTGTGGCTCTTGCCGGTGGCTAGTTCGACGGAAGCCTTACCTGCTACTTTTTCCTGGGTGTTTGTCTGTTCGACGTATTGCTGGATCAGTGCACCAAACTGACCTTCGGCGGCTGGCACAGACTTACTTTCCTGCCTGATGGTGTTACCAATAGCATTGGCGTAAGCATTGATTTGCATACTCATCATGTATTCTCCTAACGCAGTAATTCGAGTGATTTCTGGAACATTCGCTTGGCGGCTTCCATGGTGGTTACGTTGGCTTCAAAGCTTCTTGCCGCGGATTGCATATCCACCATCTCTTCGATGGTGTTGACATTCGGCATCCTGACCATGCCGTTTTTATCGGCATCAGGGTGTGACGGATTGTATAATTCACGGAACGGACGTTGATCGGGGACGACTCCGGCAACCTTGATGGTATTGGGTTTGTGTCCCTGAAAGGATGAACGAAATACATCATTGAATGCCTGTCCTGGCTGAACAGCCTGAAAAACAATCTGACGGCGGCGATATGGCCCACCATCCGGAGATTTGGTGGAGTCCGCATTGGCGATGTTTTCGGCGACAATATCCATGCGGGCGCGCTGGGCGGACATACCCGCACCACTAATACTCATGGCGCCAAACAGTGAATCAGACATTACCGGCCTCCTTCTCTAATAGTATTTTTCATTCCTTCCAGGCGTCCCTTGAGCAGACGGATGGTAAGCTCATGCATCAATTGATTTTCTGCCATACCGGTCATTTCTTTTTGCATGTCCACAGTGTTCCCATCCATACGTTGTGTAGTGTCGGAGCGTTTGAACACGGCCTGTTGTAAAGAAGGTGAATTATTTATGGACATGTGTCCCGGTTGCGTACGGGCCAGACCGTCGCGCCCCTGATTTTGTTGTCCGGCGGTCAGGAAATCTGCAAAACTGCGTTGGTCCGCGCGGTAATTGGGTGTATCAGCATTGGCAATATTGGCTGAATACACGCTTTGCATGCGTTCCCGGGCCGAGAGGGCAGTCTCCAGTTTCAGGAAGCCTTTACCGAACAGACTTGTGGATATCTCACTCATGTTTCCCCCTATCTCTGACAAACATCCATCACACCTGATGGATTGCCTGGTGGGCTGGATATGTTGCCCACGGATGTATCAGCAAGCGCCGTGCCAGACTGATGTGCATTGACTGCTGCCATGTCGTTCAGTTTATTGCGTAGCGTGCGGATACTGATGCCGAGCAGTTTGGCGGCCTCGGAACGGTTTCCCTGCACGTGTTTGACAGTTTCCTGAATCAGAGCGCGTTCCATGTCTCGGATACTCATTCCGGCTGCGATAGCATGTGAGCCGGATGCAGACGTTGTCTCCGCAGGTGTTTGTGCCTCCAGCCCCAGATGTTCTTCGTCGATTTTTCCTTCGGAACCCATCAGAAATGCCCGGTGCATGCAATTTTCCAGTTCGCGCACATTGCCCGGCCAGCTGTATTCACAAAGCTTGCACAAGGCTTGTCGGGTGATAACAGGCGCGGGTTTGCCATACATGGCACTAAAATGTTCGAGGAAGTGATGTGTCAGCGGTTCAATATCGCCGGGGCGATGACGCAGGCAGGGTAATTGTACTGTAACAACATTTAACCGGTAATAGAGGTCCTGACGAAATACACCCTCAGCCACCGATTTAACGATGTCGCGATTGCTGGTGGCGATGATACGCACATCAATTTTTATCGGAGCGCGGCCGCCCAGACGATCCACCTCACCTTCCTGCAATACGCGCAGGAGCTTGGCCTGGAGATGAAGCGGCATTTCGGTAATTTCATCCAGTAGCAGCGTACCCTGATGTGCCATTTCAAACTTGCCTGGCCGGGAGCTTGTGGCACCGGTGAACGAGCCTTTCTCATGGCCGAATAATTCAGATTCCAGCATACCTTCGGGGATGGCTGCGCAGTTAATGGCGATAAAGGGGCGGTTATTACGATTTGAACACTGATGAATAAAGCGGGATATACGTTCTTTGCCCGTACCTGATTCTCCGATTACCAATATCGAGGCACGGCTTGGAGCGATAAGTGAAACCTGATTGAGTAATCTGCGGGTTTCCAGGTCATGCGTAACAAAGGTATCGGTATTTTCCTGTTGTTTACTCGCCTGTTTTGTCAATTCCGCCTGATGGCCTGCTTTGCGTGTATAAATAGCCAGCACTTCATCGGGACAGGGTAAAATACGGTAATCCATTGCACCCATACGCATTAAATCCACTGCCCGCACCTGATTCCCCGATGATGCCAGCACGATAATGCTGGCCTGGGGAGATTGTTCAAAAATACGCGTAACCGTTGCTTCGGCTGTCATTGAATCCTTAACAAAGATGAGTGCATCATCCATCAGACAAGCGTTTTCCATGTTTGGAAGGGGTGTGTCAATTACTGTATCTGGCAGCACGCGGCCCAATTGGACGCGTAAATCAGCGTCTTCGTCTGCAGGAAAACCAATGAGATAAACAGGTTGGGAACTCATTGTTGCTCCAGTAATGCACGGGCACGTTTTTCAGCCAGTTCCAGCTTAGCCATATTGACGTGTTCACCAGCATCCTTGTCTTCAGCCAAGCGCTGTAAACGTTCCTCAGCCTGTTTCCATTTCCCATTATGATATTCGACCAATCCCATACGATATTGCCATTCGCTCAATCGCATTTTTTTCGGTACGGCAAGGTAGGTTTTTTCTGCCGCTGCAAATTCTTCCGCCTTGAACAGGGCATTGGCTTGTTTCATCAATATCCTGCCGGTCGCAGATTTATTGTATCTGGCGTAGTTCCCCCATGCTTTTGCCGCCAGATGCCAGCGAGACAGGACTTCATCAATGTGTGCCTCTGTTCGCCAGTAGGCAGCACGTGTTTCCATCGCCAGATCTTCCGGGGATACAGCATGGAGTGTTTGTGATGCGGCGCTAATTTTCCCTTCTGCCAGTTGCATGCTGGCTGCTACAAGCAGCATGTCTGGCCGGTAGAGCGTAAACTCGTGATTATCCAGCCAGTGCATTACTCTGGAGAATCCGCCGGTATCTCCCCTGTCCAGCCAGAGCTGGGTTAATTTCAGCATGACGCGTTGTCCTTCAATACTACCTTTGGTCTGCAGATAGAGCCGATTCAGCATTTCTTCAGCTGCGGGAAACTGCATCAGCATACGCATGGCATGCGCAACACCGAGTTCAATATTGATATTGCCATACTTCTGTTCACCACTGCGGGACCGATGAGGCCTCAATTGTGGGAATCGTTTCCAAAGAACCACGGTTTGCAACCAGCTCTTTTCATGGATTTTGATTTTGAGTCGTTGGCGTAAGAGTGCAGCACCTTTCTTGAGGGCAATAGCGGAAAAGTCCGGATCATGGCTAGCGGCGGTTCGGGCATACAGTTCCAGCGATTTCTCAGCCGCCTTGTCCAGCTTGTCAGACAGCCTCTCCCATAATTGTGCCTGATCCAGCATGGATTCAATCTCAATGTATGATAATTGATTCCCGGCTGCCATACGTTGCAATGCGGCCAGTACGGGCTTCAGAGATTTTACATCGCTGGTTTTGATGTTTTGCAACATCATTTTGCGCATGAATGCTTTTTTGCCGACACTGCTTTCCGCTTCTGCGACCGCCAGTTTATCGTATTCGGTTACGGCTTTGGTGATGTTGCCTTTCCGGGCCAGTAAATCGGCATGAATAAGGCGGATGGGCGGGGCAAAGGGGGTGTTGATGTACTGTTTGAAGAAGTCTTCGGCAAGTTGCATGGTTTTATCACGATGCCCCCGGGCATATAGTAAACGGATATAGATTGATTGTAGTTCCGCATCGGAAGCAATGACGCCCGGAGAAAGGTGAATAACATTTTCCATTCCTTTCAGCGCCGCATTCAGACGATGCTCAGAAAAATCTACCACTGCCAGCCATGCCAGCCCGCGCGCTTGTGCTGTTTTGTTATCCTCTTCACCCAGTGTGTATTGCAACAGATATTTACGGGCCGCATGCATACGGTTGCGCTTGATAGCAATGCGGGCTAATAATAATTGTGCTTTCCCCACTTCTTTTGCCGCCGGATGTTTTTTTATTACTTCTTCCGCAGCTCTTTTTGCTTCAGGCAGTTTTCCCTGCCGCCAATAGAGCCATGCAATTCGCCAGCGGATTGCCGCCGCTTTTTTATCCTTGGGGAATTCCTTGAGCAGACTGGCCCATGCCCGTGTGGCATGGCTTACATCCGAATAGTCACGAAAGGATGTGCGTATTTCCTCGGCTTTGGCAATCATATCCAGAAGGTTTCGGCGATCCCTGTTACTGATTTGGTTATTTTTTAACAAGGTATGAGCACTCTTAATGGCCAGCGCAGGGTTACCATTTTCCAGAATGGCGCGTACGCCCTCGGTACGCTGATTGTTGGCAGCCATTGCATGCGAGGACAACATCATGATACAGACGATTCCCAGAAGATTTTTTTGAAAGTTAGACAGGCGCATATCCGCGTATTACGCAAGACTTATGCCGAATTTAGCCCGCATAATTCACAAATGCTATCATACCATTGCTTGTGTCTTTGCCCGCAACAAATCCCTCGCCCATCAGGGGACGCTCTCTTGCGCAAGCACAATTCGCCTGATCAGTCGTCCGCATGCACAGCTACGGTTTTTCTTCTAAAGAGCCACTTGCAAAACTCATGAGCGGCAATCGGCTTCCCCACTTCGGCCCATTTCCGAGCTGGAATTTCGGTCCATGGAACCACCATGCACCTCATTCCACCCCGAAAATGGACTCAAAGTGGGATTGCCGCTCATCC
>JAUZQZ010000025.1 GCA_030950745.1 Mariprofundaceae bacterium
CTGATCTGCGGCAGTGTGGAGCAACTGGATGACATGCAGCGGTGGCTTTCGCATGGACCGGAGATGGCCCGCGTGGATCATGTACGGATAAGTAAGGAAACTCCGGAGCATATCCCCGATGATTTTCGCATTGCCCTTCATGAATGGGCCGATTGAGGGCTAAATCGACTTAAGTTAGCGCCATTCGAGTCTGACCTCGTCGATTTTCTAGCCACACCGGTCAAGCGGCCAGCTGTGTCATATTCTGCTGCTTTAACCCCATCCAAAAGCCGTACTCAATGCAAAGATAGTCAAAATTCCCCATATAACGGTCCACCCAATACCAACAAGAGCAAAAAGCCACTCTTGCCCCTCTTTCATCATTGCAAATGGGGCAATGTTCCCTTTTTTAGGCAAGTTTCTTTGAAAAGGTATGAATATGTTATATAGACTCCAGAAACAACGCCTAACAAACACAAAGGGCTGCGCAATGCGCAGCCCTTTGATTCATTCCTTTGATGCCTGGAATTATTTATCCGCTTTCGCCTCTTTGGCAGGTTTGACGGCTTTAGCAGCAGGCTTCACATCGGATGCATTAGCTTTGGGCTGGTCCACCAATTCGATAATCGCCATGGGCGCGGCATCACCTGCACGGAATCCTGTTTTGATGGTGCGTGTATACCCACCCTTTCGATCGGAGAATGCTGATGCCACATCATTGAATAAACGATCTACAATAGAACGATGGTGCAACTTGGCCAGCACCTGACGGCGGGCATGCAGATCGCCACGCTTGCTCAGGGTAATCAGTTTTTCCACATATGGACGCACAGCGCGGGCTTTAGCCTGCGTCGTTTCAATACGGCCATGAGTCAACAGCGCTGTCGCCAGATTGGCCAGAACAGCGCGGCGATGGCCGCTTGGTAAACCGAGGGAGCCATGATGTTTACGATGACGCATAAATACCCCTTACAGAAAATACTGTTTATTCAACAGGCGGCAGGCCTTGCGGCGGCCAGTTTTCAACTTTCATACCCAGACCAAGACCCATTTTATTCAGAACTTCTTTAATTTCAGTTAACGATTTACGGCCAAAATTCGGTGTCCGCAACATGTCCTGCTCGTTGCGCATAACCAAATCGCCAACATAAAAAACATTGTCACTCTTCAGACAATTCATAGAGCGTACCGACAAATCGAGATGATCAATCGGCTGGCGCAACATTTCCTCAAGATTGATTCCTTCGTCGGCCTTGGTGTCTTCACGCACCACCGCATCAAAATCCAGGAATACGGCCAACTGGCCTTCGATAATACCTGCCGCTTCATGGATTGCTTCCTCAGGCGAAAGCGCGCCATTCGTTTCAATCTCCATAATCAGTTTGTCATAATTGGTGTTTTGTCCAACACGTGCATTTTCAACCCGTGTCGCCACACGCCGAATCGGCGAGTAGGAAGCATCAACCAGCAACGTACCTGCGGCACGCTCCACATCCTCGCGTTCCTGGGCGGGGACATAACCACGGCCTGTATCTACCGTAACCTCCATTTTCAGCGCACCATCCTCATTGAGGTGTGCCAGCACCATATCGGGATTCAGGATATGTACAGAACCTGAAACATTGAGACTGCCCGCAGTCACCACTGCCGGGCCTTTCACATCCAGGCTCAATACATGGCGAGCATCAGTATCACACTTCAAATCAATTTCTTTGAGCGACAGGATGATGTCCATCACGTCTTCGCGGATGCCCTTGATGGTATCAAATTCATGTGCGACACCATCAATCCGAACCATACTGACGGATGCCCCAGCCAGCGAGGAAAGCAACATACGGCGCAGACTGTTGCCAAAGGTGGTGCCAAAACCACGCTCCAGCGGCTCAAATGTGATCTTCGCGGTACGGCCGGGAACAATTTCCTCAACCGTTACCTTGCGAGGCTTAATCAGCTTCATGCTTATCCCCTGTCTGTTCTTTAATTATTTGGAATACAACTCAACAATGAGTTGCTCATGAATTCCCGGATCCAGTTGATCACGCGCGGGCAATTCACGGAATGTTCCCTGCTTACTCTGCAGGTCCACATCCAGCCATTCGGCCACACCCTTCTGCCCCGAAGATTCGACTGCAGCATTAATGCGAAGATGATCCTGCGCCTTCTCATTTAAAGTAATTCTCGTTCCCACACGAACCTTGCAGGACGGAATATTTACAACCTTTCCATCCAGAAGAATATGTTTATGGCGTACCAACTGCCGCGCTTCAGAACGCGACGTGGATAGACCCATGCGGTAAATTATATTGTCCAGACGGGATTCCAGCAGGTGCAGGAGGTTCAGTCCCGTCACACCAGGCATACGGTCGGCATCATAAAAATAACGGCGGAACTGCTTCTCCTGCAGACCATAAACCCGTTTAACCTTCTGTTTTTCACGCAATTGAAGACCATAGTCGGAAGCGCGCCCGGGACGGCGGCTCTGACCATGCATCCCTGGAGCATAAGGACGGCGTTCAATCGCACACTTGTCCGAATAACACTTCGATCCTTTCAGATACAGTTTCTCGCCTTCGCGCCGGCATAACCGGCATTTGGCATCCATATAACGAGCCATTTCAATACTCCTAAACGCGGCGCCGTTTTGGTGGACGGCAGCCATTATGCGGGATCGGCGTAACATCACGAATAAAAGTGACATTTAAACCGGAAGCGGCAATAGCCCGGATAGCAGACTCACGACCGGAACCCGGGCCCTTGACCAGCACAGATACATTTTTCACACCGTGGTCCATGGCTTTCTTGCAGGCTTCTTCAGCCGCAACCTGAGCTGCAAACGGCGTGCTCTTGCGTGAACCATGGAATCCGGCGGCGCCGCTGGTCGCCCAGCAAATTGCATTTCCGGCCTCATCGGTAAAACTGATGAGGGTATTATTGAATGATGCCTTAATATGCGCAATGGCATTCGCAATATTCTTGCGAACACGCCGTTTCGTGCCTGTCTTTCCGGTTTTTGGATCTGCCATAAATAGTTACCTCGCCCTTACTTCTTCTTGCCGGCCACGGTGCGGCGCGGCCCCTTGCGCGTACGTGCGTTGGTCTTGGAACGCTGGCCACGAACCGGAAGGCCCTTACGATGGCGCAAACCACGGTAGCAGCCCAGGTCGGTTAACCGCTTGATGCTCATAGAAACTTCCCGGCGGCGATCGCCTTCAACCGCATAATCCTTGTCGATTGCGGTGCGGATCTTGGTAACCTCAGCTTCCGTCAAGTCCCTTACGCGCACTTCCGGGCTAATTTTTGCCTTGGCCAGAATTTTGCGGGAACTGGAGCGTCCGATACCAAAGATATAGGTCAGCGCAATTTCCACGCGTTTCTGGGTCGGGATGTTTATTCCGGCGATACGTGCCACTTATGCCTCCTGTCCACAAAACACCAACGTATGTAACTGATAACACGCCTGTGAAGGGCGCGCGATGATAGCCGCCAAGACGGCCTCCTGCAAGTCTGTTTTCGTATATCGCTGCATAAAAAGAATTATCCCTGTCGCTGTTTATGCCGTGGATTCTCACAGATGATACGAATCACACCACGACGCTTGATCACACGGCATTTGCTACACATTTTCTTTACGGATGCCCGAACTTTCATGCTGCCTCCTGCCCGCTAACAACGGACTTATTCTTACTTCTCACGATAACTGATACGACCGCGAGAGAGATCATACGGTGAGATTTCCACCGTCACCTTATCGCCGGGAAGAATACGGATATAATACTTGCGCATCTTGCCCGAAATCGTAGCCAGAACCTCGTGATCATTCTCCAGCTTGACCTTGAACATGGCATTGGGAAGTTTTTCGGTTACTTCCCCTGACATTTCAATGATATCTTCTTTTGCCATGTTTTAGTCTCTAACCGCCTCTTTCAGTGCGGTATAAACCGCCTGCATTTCCCCGGAAGCATCAAGCCTGATAAAACCCGGCCTGCCTTTATAATACGCAAGCAAAGGCTCAGTCTGATCCCTGTAGACATGCAAACGATTGGCAATCACCTCTTCGCGGTCGTCCTCTCGCTGATACAACTCGCCATCACAGCGGTCGCAGCGCCCTGCCTCGCGGGGGGGCGAATAATGCCGATGAAATCCAAAACCGCAAGCCCTGCAAATAAGCCGCCCGCTTAAACGCTCAAGCAAGTCCTCCTCCGGTGCATCCATAAACACGACTTTATCCAGAGTGAGATGATGATGCGCGAGCATATCATCCAGGGATATTGCCTGTGCCACATTCCGGGGAAATCCATCCAGGAGAAAACCCGTGGTATTATCTTTGACAATTCGATCTTCAATCATGGATACAACCACACCATCCGGCACCAGCTTACCTGAATCCATATACGTCCTGGCTTGTTGGCCGGCCTTGGTGGCATCACGCACAGCAGCACGGAGAATGTCGCCCATGGCAAGGTGGTTAATGCTGTTCTCCGACGAAAAACGTTCACCCTGAGTGCCTTTGCCCACACCCGGAGGCCCAAAAAGAACCAGATTCATTAGCGCCCTGTTTTCAATCGAGCCTGTTTCATCATGCCCTCATACTGGTGCGAGAGCAGATGTGCCTGAATTTGAGACATCGTATCCATGGTCACCACCACCACGATCAGAAGACTGGTACCACCAAAGTAAAACGGTACGGACAGTTCTGAAATCAAATACTGAGGCAGCAGGCAAACCAGAGTAACATAGATGGCTCCTGTTACCGTCAAGCGCGTCAACACGGAATCAATATACTCTGCCGTCTTTTGCCCCGGACGGATACCCGGAATAAAACCACCATTTTTCTTCAGATTGTCAGCGGTTTCCTTGGGATTAAATACGATGGCAGTATAGAAAAAGCAGAAAAAGATGATCAGGCCGGAAAACAGCGCCATATACAACCAGCTTCCCGGACTAAGCAGGGCCGAAACATCTCCCAGCCAGCCAAACCCTTCCGCATTCTTCGTGAACTGGGCAAACGTAGCCGGCAACAAAATCAGACTGGAAGCAAAAATTGGCGGAATCACACCTGCTGTATTCACTTTAAGGGGAAGAAATGAGGACTTGCCGCCATACAGACGATTACCAACCTGCCGTTTGGCATACTGGATAGGAATGCGGCGTTGTGCCCGTTCAAACCAGACGACCACACCCGTCACCACAATGGCTGTCGCAAAGAGGAAAAGCACCGTGAATGCGGTATATTCTCCCGTTCGTGCCAATTCCAGCGTTCCACCAATGGCTCGTGGAAGTCCGGCAACAATGCCGGAAAAGATAATCAGCGAGATGCCGTTGCCAATACCACGTTCGGTAATCTGTTCGCCCACCCACATCAGGAAAATCGTACCGGAAGTAAGCGTCAGCACGGTCATCAGACGAAAAGACCAACCGGGATCGATCACCGCCGGCATACTGTTCACGGAAAATGATTCCATTCCAATCGCAATGCCCACGGACTGAAACAGGGCCAACACAACTGTGCCATAGCGGGTGTATTGGGTAATCTGACGCCGCCCTGCCTCACCTTCTTTCTTAAGTTGTTCCAGCTTTGGTGATACCACAGTCATCAATTGAAGAATAATCGCCGCAGAAATATAGGGCATGATACCCAGTGCGAAAATCGTAAGTCTTCGCAGGGCACCGCCGGAAAACATATCAAACATGCCCAGCATCGTGCCTTGTGCCTGCTTGAATATTTCAGCCAGTACACTGGCATCAATTCCCGGCACCGGAATATGCGCACCAAGACGGTACACCACCAGCATTCCCAAGGTAAAAATAATCCGGCTTTTCAGTTCGGGAATTTTGCCCATATCGGCGAATCCGGCCATCTGGCCTGCGCGTTCAAACATATTTACCGCTCCAGCTTCAGGCTTCCACCTGCCGCTTCAACTTTCTTGGCAGCCTGTGCCGATGCCGCCGTCACAGCAATATCAAGCTTTTTGGACAAATCACCAGTGCCAAGCAGTTTGACAGATGCAACAGCGTTGCGAATAAGGCCTGCCTCAAACAGTGAAGCTGCATCCACATGTGCACCCGTATCGAATCGTTCCAGTTGCTCAACATTCACAAGTTGATATGAATTTCTGGTCAGTGGTGTAAACCCGCGCTTCGGAACGCGCCGGATTAGCGGCATCTGTCCACCTTCAAAGCCACGGGCAACCGAACCACCGGTACGTGATTTTTGTCCCTTGTGTCCGCGTCCACCGGTTTTTCCCTGACCGGAACCCACGCCACAACCCAGACGCTTACGATCACGCCGGGATCCTTTGGTTGCTTTAAGATCATTCAGCTTCATGCGTTCGACTCCTTGAAGAATGGGAATAAAATAATGGCTGCAAAATAGCGCAGGATTTTTGTTCATTTTCAAGGCATGCGAACAGGCGCATAGTAGAGCTATGCAACTGTTTGCATAACGCAGAAAATGGGCGGAAAGACAAGTTAGTTTGCATCACTTATTTTATTCCCGTTCCTAGGCTTCAATGCGCACAAGGTGGCAGACCTTGTTAACCATACCACGAATCGCCGGTGTATCTTCCAGCTCTACCACCTGATTCATGCGGCGAAACCCCAAACCCCGAAGGGTCGCTTTCTGATCTTTGGCATACCCGATGCCACTTTTAACCTGACGTACACGAATCATGTTTTTCTTACTCATGCTTAAGCTCCCTGCCTGCTTTTACCACGGCGCTCAGCGATCTGTTCCGGTGTTTCCAGTGCCCGCAGCCCGTTAAATGTAGCACGAATCAAATTGAGCGGATTGCGTGAACCCAGGCATTTGGTCAATACGTCACGGATACCGGCCGCATCCATCACAGCACGCACACTGCTACTGGCGATCACACCGGTACCTTCGCTGGCGGGCTTGAGCATCACACGCGATGCATCCTGGCGACCGATAACTTCATAATGAATCGTACCATCTTTGCGCGGCACGCTGATCAACGTGCGCCGTGCAATTTCGTTAGCCTTACGAATGGCTTCGGGAACTTCCTTGGCCTTGGCATGTCCGAAACCGACATGTCCGTTGCCATCGCCGACAACCATCAGAGCCGAAAAACCCATACGCCGACCGCCAGCGACCGTTTTGGCTACGCGGTTGATATGTACGAGTTTCTCAGTCAACTCCAGTTCTTCAGTATTGATCATTCAAACGCTCCTAAGTTACTAAAACTTCAATCCGGCGCTACGGGCACCTTCTGCCAGTGCCTGCACGCGTCCATGGTAGGGAAAACTACCACGATCAAAAGCCACCTTCTTAATGCCAGCCTTCTTTGCACGCTCACCCAATAATTTACCCACAGCTTCAGCCGCTTGCTTATTACTACCCGCCTTAACCGAGGAATCGAGGCTTGATGCAGTCACCAGAGTCTTACCTGCCGCATCGTCAACCACCTGTGCATAGATGTGGCGGGCAGAGCGGAAAACACTCAACCGAAGATGCCCGGACGCCTTGACGCGTGCGCGCACCCGGGTTGCCCGGCGGACGGCTGGATCATGTTCATAACGCTTTGCAGACATTTAAATCTCCCTAGGCCTTCTTACCTTCTTTCATCTTCACACGCTCATCCGCATAGCGAACACCCTTACCCTTGTAGGGTTCCGGCGGACGGAAAGCACGAATCTCGGCAGCGGTCTGACCCACCTTTTGCTTATCGATACCACTAAGTGTAATGCGGTTTTGCTCTACTTTGGCTTCCACCCCTTCCGGTATGGCATAGACAACCGGATGCGAAAAACCAAGTGACAGATTCAAACTCTTACCCTGAACCTGGGCACGATAACCCACGCCTCGCAACTCCAGCACGCGCTCAAAACCCTTGCTGACGCCAGTAATCACATTTGCCAGAAGTGCACGTGCCAGGCCATATTTGGACTTCATTACCTTGTTACCCAGGTCAGCGCATTGCAAAATCAGGCTATCGCCCTCCTGTGCAGCTACAATTCCCTCAAACAATGGCGAAACAAGTTCGCCCATAGGCCCTTTGACAGCCACGGAATCACTCTGAATCCTGATTTCCACACCACCGGGCACGGTGATCGGTTGTTTTCCAATACGAGACATACTTATTACCTCAAAATACCGTACATAAGATTTCGCCACCAATATGGGCGGCACGCGCGCGTTTATCGGTCATCACACCATGCGATGTGCTGACAATCGCCATGCCGTAACCACGTTTAACCCGAGGCAATTCATCGGAGCTGGCATACACACGCCGCCCCGGCTTGGACACACGTTTAATCTCGCGGATTACCGGCGTACCCTCATCATCGTAACGCAAGATAAGCCGTAAATGCTTATTGCCCTTGTGGTTGTATGCCTTTACCGCCTGCACATAACCCTCTTCCTTCAGGATTTCGGCCAATGCATTCAATATACTACTGGCTGGCATTTCCACTTTTTCCAACCCGGCAACCTGTGCATTGCGAATACGGGTCAACATGTCTGCAATTCGATCCATCATCATGGCAATTCTCCTACCAACTTGATTTGACCATGCCCGGGATCTCACCGAACAGGGCACGCTTGCGCAGGCAAATACGGCAAATGCCAAACTTGCGATAGACCGAATGGGGTCGTCCACACAGCTGGCAGCGGGTATAACCGCGCACCTTAAATTTTGGTTTACGATTGCATTTCGCAATCATCGCCTTGGTTGCCATTAACTTACTCCTTGATTCCGGAACGGCATACGGAAATGCTTGAGCAATGCCAGTCCTTCCTCGTTTGTTCTGGCGGTGGTGCAAATCGTGATATCCATACCACGAATTTTATCCACCTTGTCATATTCAATTTCCGGGAAAATAATCTGTTCCTTGATCCCTAATGTATAATTGCCACGCCCGTCAAATGATTTGGGACTGACACCTTTGAAGTCACGAATGCGCGGCAAAGCGATATTGACCAGACGATCCATAAACTCCCACATCTGCGCTCCACGCAAGGTCACCCGGCAGCCTACACCCATGCCTTCGCGTAACTTGAAGTTGGCTATAGATACCCGTGCCTTTGTCACTACCGGCTTCTGACCAGTAATAGCCGTCATGTCGACGACTGCACCCTCAAGCAGTTTGGAATTTTGTGCTGCCTCGCCTACACCCATATTGACCACAATCTTACTAATTGATGGTACGGCCATAACATTCTTAATACCCAGTTCCTTCTGCAAGGCGGGTTTGATGTCGGCTTTATATATTTCTCTCAATCGAGCCATCTCAATAACTCCTATCGATCCAATACTTCACCGCATTTTTTGCAGGTGCGTACCTTGCGTCCGTCTTCCAGCGCCTTGACGCCAAGCCGTACTCCGGCCTTACAACTCGGGCAATAATACTGCACGTTAGAAAGCGCAATCGGTGCTTCCTTTTCAATAATACCACCTTTGCTGCTCTGCGACGGGCGCGTATGTCGTTTTACCATATTCACCTTGGCCACCAACACCTTGCCATTAGCCGGCAGTGTGCGAATCACTTTACCGCGTGCACCCTTGTCACGTCCGGCAACGACGACAATTTCATCATCGCGATGGATACGGGTTTTTGTCATTGCACTCATTATCTTCTCCTGAAAACCGGCCTACAAAACTTCCGGGGCCAAAGAAATGATCTTCATATACCCCTTGCCGCGCAGTTCACGCGTGACCGGACCAAAAATACGCGTGCCCACCGGTTCGCCCTGAGCTGTCAGCAGCACAGCCGCATTCTGGTCAAAACGGATAGAACTGCCGTCCGGGCGGCGGAACTCCTTTGCCGTGCGAACGACCACAGCTTTCGCCACCTGCCCTTTTTTTACCTTACCGCCGGGCATGGCATCTTTTATCGCCACGACGATCACATCGCCAACACGGGCATAGCGCCGCTTGGATCCGCCGAGCACTTTAATGCAAGCAACTCGTCTTGCGCCGGAATTATCCGCAACTTCAAGTATGGTTTCGGTCTGAATCATTTCCTGGTCCCCTAATGCGCGCCTACAACTGCTCGGCGCGGGTTACAATGGAATCCAACGCCCAGCGCTTGCGTCGTGACAGCGGCCTGGACTCGATAATGCGCACGGTATCGCCGATGTTGCACTCATTGGATTCATCATGTGCCATATACTTCTTGTGGGCACGAATCGTTTTACGGTATTGTGGATGTAAAAATCTACGCTCCACCTGCACCACAATCGTCTTTTCTGCCTTGTTGCTCAGTACAACGCCTTCCAGCACGCGCTTGTTGCTTTTCTGTTCACTCATGCTTCAACTCCCTGACGCGAACGCTCCGCCAGAATGGTTTTAATCCGGGCAACCTCGTGCCGCACCTGTGTCGGACGGGCGGTATGGGTCATTTGCATAGTTGCCTGCTGAAACCGCAACTTCATGGCCTCAGCGGCCAATTCGTCCACCCTCTCCTTCAGGTCGCTTTCGGACATGCCACGCAAATCCTTTGTTTTCTTTATGTCACTCATCGGCCTACTCCACGCACAACCACTCTGGTACGAATCGGCAGCTTGGATGCAGCCAGCGCTAACGCCTCACGTGCAGCGTCTTCCTCTACACCATCCATTTCATATAAAATACGACCCCTACGAACGGCTGCCACCCAGAATTCAGGGTCTCCCTTACCTTTACCCATGCGCACTTCGGCCGGCTTGGAAGACACCGGCAGATCGGGAAACATACGAATCCAGATGCGTCCTTGCCGCTTGATATAACGCGTCATGGCGATACGCGCGGCTTCAATCTGGCGCGCCGTAATACGACCCGGCTCCATGGCTTTCAAGCCAAACTGGCCAAAATTCAGGCTGGCACCACGCGGCGTAATTCCACGCAGTCGTTGTAATTCCTTGTGGTGTTTACGCCAGCGAATCTTTTTCGGTTGCAACATAATTTTCTATCCCCGCAACTTACGTACTTTTTTCTTCGGCTTCGCCGATTTTCTCACCTTTGAATACCCAGACCTTGACACCAATGATGCCATAGGTGGTATGTGCTTCGGCAAATCCGTAATCCACATCGGCCCGTAGCGTGTGCAGCGGGACACGTCCCTCACGGTAGCCTTCCGTGCGTGCAATTTCAGCACCACCCAAACGACCTGAGCATTTCACACGCACACCCTTGGCTCCCATGCGCAAAGCACCCTGCATGGAACGTTTCATCGCTCGCCGGAATGCCACACGACGCTCCAGTTGGAAAGCAATATTTTCGGCCACCAGTTGCGCCTCGGCCTCGGCCTGACGTATTTCCATAATGTAAACGTCTACATCCTGACCCGTCATGCGGTGAAGATCCTTACGCAAGGCCTCAATATCCGCGCCTTTCTTACCAATCACAACGCCGGGACGGGCGGTATGCACCGTTATCTTCAACTTGCCAGCCGGTCGCTCAATCAAAATGCGGGACACATACGCATGTTTTAAACGTTTTTTAACGTATTCCCGGAGGCGGATATCCTCCAGCAATAAGGCTCCGAAATTCTTTTCGGCATACCACTGTGATTCCCAACCGCGGGTTATGCCTACGCGAAAACCAATTGGATTAACTTTTTGTCCCATGCATCAACTCCGTCTAATTAAAACTTGCCTAACTGCGCTCGCGCACAGCTACAGTCAAATGACTGCGGCGCTTGTATCGTTTGCGAATCCGGCCCATGCCTTTCGGCCTCCAACGCTTCAATATCTCCCCTTCATCCACACGAACCGTCGACACCATCAGCTCATCCACATCCAGGCCATGATTCTGCTCAGCATTGGCAATGGCCGATTTCAGAACCTTTTCCATCAGGCGGGCGCCCTTCTTGGGCGACAATGCCAATATAGCCAGGGCACGTCCCACGGCAAGACCACGAATCTCATTCGCGATCAACCGCGCCTTCTGCGGGCTAATCTGGCTTTCTTTCGCCAAAGCATGTACTTCCTCTGTCATGGCCTGTTACCTCTTCGACTTTCTGTCCGCACCATGACCATAGTAGGTCCTTGTTGGTGCAAACTCGCCCAATTTATGTCCCACCATATTCTCGGATACAAACACCGGAATAAATTTATTGCCGTTGTGTACGGCAAAGTTCAATCCAACAAAGTCCGGAGCGATGGTCGAACGGCGGGACCATGTCTTGATCACCCCTTTCTGGCTGCCCCCCTGCGCGGTGTCCACTTTCTTCTGTAATGAAGCCTCGATATAGGCTCCCTTCTTCAACGAACGCGCCATTAGTAGCCCCTCCCGGAAACAGCCTTGTAATTGGCCGAGGTGATTTTGTCTTCTGGCAAGGCGCGTGGAGCGCGCATACCTTCAGGTATGCAAGCGACACGCAACGCCGCCAGACGGCACAAGCGCCCGGTGATGTTTTCGATGC
>JAUZQZ010000026.1 GCA_030950745.1 Mariprofundaceae bacterium
CTACTGTGCGGCAGGGAGAGCGGCCCAAAATTGACTGAATATTCGTCGTATAGAACCACTATACTCCTTATATTCACTCAATCTTGTTCTCGCTTCCCCACCTGCTCGCTACGAATTGCCTAAGTCCGACAGACTCCTAGCCTGCACTATTCATAAATCGCCGCGAGGATTGCGCCGAAGCTTTGTTCGCAACGGATGCCGAGGAAGGAGGGCGTAGCAGTGCATACGAACGACCGAGGAGGGATTTGTTGCGGGCAAAGAAGCAAGCAAGGATGCGGTAGAATTTGTGAATAGTGCAGGCTAAAGACGCGTGCCGTGATTGCCAATGTTGCCAACTTGTATCAAGGTACAATGAAAAGGGAGGGGCTGTAAATGCAAAAACAACATTGTCCCGTTGCATATATGATATGAAAATATGGGTCGATGCGGATGCATGTCCTGTGGTCATCAAGGATATTTTATTCAGAGCGGCAAAGCGTACCGGCGTACCGTTGATATTGGTCGCAAATATGCCGCTGCGCATACCATCGACACCCTGCATTAGCATGCTGCAAGTCGCTGCCGGTTTTGATGTCGCTGACAGTGAAATTGTGAAGCGCCTTGAGGCGGGCGATCTTGTGATTACCAGCGACATCCCGCTGGCAGCAGAAGTACTTGAGAAAGGCGGGCAGGCGTTGAGCGTTCGTGGCGAATTGTATTCGTTGGACAATATCCGGGCGCGCCTGAACATGAGGGATTTCATGGATACGTTACGGTCCAGCGGAATAGATACAGGCGGCTCACCAGCCCTGAATCAAAATGATCGAAAATCTTTTGCAAATCAACTGGATAAATTCTTGACCAGACATGTAAAAACGCACGACAATGCAAGCTAAACCAACGATAACACCACAGTGGAAATGTCCCCGGCTTTCATATTTTTGTTTCCCATTGCTTATGTGGGATTAAGTATGCCCTTGAAATTCCCTACCAACATTCCCTCACTCATCGTTACGCCATCGTTCTATGCTGCCGCAACCTGACATGCTGTGGCCTGTTGCGGCAATTCTGACCGGTATTATCCTGCTGGTCTGGGGTGCTGGTCGTTTTATAGACGGTGCGGCTTCGATCGCCAGAAATCTACGTGTGCCGCCAATGGTGATCGGGTTGACGATCGTCAGTGTCGGCACCTCGTTACCTGAGATGGTCGTTGCTGCAATGGCGGCCCTGGATGCGAATCGTGATCTCGGTATCGGTAATGCGATCGGTTCCAATATTGCCAACATCGGGCTGGTGTTGGGGGTTACAGCATTGATCATGCCGCTGACCGTTAAATCAATGACGTTACGCAGAGAAATGCCGGTGCTGTTTCTGGTCACTGTGTTTGCATTTATGCTGATGTCGGATGGTGAACTGGATTTTATCGACGGGGTGATGCTGCTTGTGGGGCTTGTCCTCATGCTGATATGGATTGCCCGCATCGCCCTGAAAGACAGGCACGACCCCCTGGTGCAGGAATTCACTGAATCCATTCCGGATCAAATGAGCATGCGGCAATCTGTTTTCTGGTTCATTGCAGGGCTTCTGGTGCTCATGGCCAGCTCTCGCATGGTGGTATGGGGAGCAGTAGAAGTTGCCCATGCTCTCGGTGTCAGTGATCTGGTGATCGGATTAACCATTGTAGCGATCGGCACCAGCCTGCCGGAACTGGTGGCATCGATTGTGGGTGTACTGAAAGGCGAGGCGGATCTGGCAATCGGCAATGTAATCGGATCAAATATGTTCAACCTGCTAGCCGTACTGGCCATGCCTGCAATGATTTACCCCGGTGTGTTTGATCCACAAGCATTATTGCGCGATTTTCCGATCATGCTGGGCTTTACCATTGCCCTGTTTGTGCTCTCATTCGGTTTGAAACTGGGAAAAATAAATCGTTTCGATGGTATATTGCTGGTGGGTGGATTTGCCGGTTATCTGTATCTTCTTTTTTTGCAGGCGTAGGAAGAATCAAGGATTAGAAGTCGAGCCTTGTTTCGCACATTTTTTCACTCCTCCATCAGCATCGCAGGAGCACGCCTGCCGCAACAATAGCTTTCTACTCCCACGGATTGATGACCTCAAGATCGGGGAAGGTGACATCTTGCACATTGCGGGTGACCATTCGCAGATCGTGATGCAAGGCCGTGGCGGCTAGCAGGCTGTCGATGGCAGGGACCGGCCTGTTCACCTCGGCCAGCAACCTTCCCCAGCGCTCAGTGACAGGCTCATCAATGGCCAGCACCCGCTGCTGAAACCAGTCCGGCAGGGTATGCTCCAGCCAGACGCGCAGCTTCTCTCTGTGAGCGGCAGCCGTGAGCGATTCCACACCCTTACGAATTTCACCAATCGTCAGCACGCTGATATACAGGCTGTCATCCGGCACATTCCCGAACCAGACCAACACCGCAGGGCTGGGCTTCGGTCGCACCAGCTCCGAGAGTACATTGGTGTCGATTAAATAACTCACAGATCAATATCGCGGGCAGGCGAATCAGATCGAGAAATATCCAGTTCTATCCCTGCAAGGGGAGAAGTACGCATAAAATGCACGAAATCAGGGCGCTTCTTCTTCATTGCCTCATACTCATCCACGGAAAGGACCACGGCGGAAGGCTTGCCCCGGACGGTCACCTGTTGCGGCCCTTCCTTGCGGGCTTTCTTGATGACCTCACTGAAACGCGCTTTTGCATCCTGTAATTGCCAACGAGCCATCATAACCTCCTGATTTATACCAATACAGTCTAGTCTGACTAGTCCATTTAATGGATGTGTGTCAAGTCTAATTACTTGGTCAGCGAGATAAACAACTCCGGCAACCGTTCCGGCAACCGTTCGATATTATCAATCACGGTATACTGCGGGCCGAAGATATCGGTCACATATTCATCGGCCTTCGGATCGAGGTTGATACACCATGTGTAGATGCCATCCTGATCCAGCTCCTGCACCGCCTTGCGGGCATCGGCAATCAGATACTGCTCGTCCTTTACATCCACATCGTGCGGGCGGCCATCGGTAAGAATCAGCAGTAGTTTCTTGTCCGCCTGCTGCTGTTTGAGTCCCTGCCCGGCATGGCGCAATGCCGCGCCCATGCGGGTTGAAAAGGCCCCTTGCATGGCTGCAATTCTGGCCTTGACCTCATCACCCCATGACTCGGAATAACCTTTCAGGTGAAAGTAGCGCACCTCGTGGCGGGAATTGGAATGAAAACCACCAATGGCAAATGGATCATCCATTCTGTCCACCGCCCAGGCCAGCAGTGATGCCGCTTCCTGCGAAAGTTCCAGAATGGTCTGATTGCAACCCTCCGGCTTTTCATTCAAGGATACGGAGAGATCCAAAAGTAGCGATACGGCGATACTGCGGCCATCGGTGCGATGACTCATATTGATGCGCGGGTCCGGCTGTGAACCTGCCTTGTAATCAATCAGTGAACGGAGGGCAATATCCAGATCCAGGTCCGTACCATCTTCCTGAAAACGGATACGCACCTTGTTCTGCGGCTTGAGCATATCAAGCATCCGTTCCAGCCGCTTGACCACCTGCATATGCTTGGCCAGCAGTTGGTCAATCAGGGCAGCCGAACCGGATGGATGCAGGTGTTCAGAGAGGCTTACCCAGTCCGGACGGTAGGCCTGTGTACCGTAATCCCATTCGTCATAATGGCGCATGGGCCGTTCAAAATCCTGATCCTCGGGCTCGGATTCACTCTGCGATTCCGGCATGTAATCTTCATCACCCTGCTCCTGATACAGCCACATATGTCGGTTGTCATCACGATATTCGATTTCCACATCGTCGAGGAACATATCGGTGGACATATCCGAATCCTTACGCGATTTGACATACCACTGCACCGCCATATCCGCTGCATCCTGCGTGGTTGAGCCGCCCTCCTCCATCATCGTATGGAAACGGCCAATAAACTCGTTAAGCACCGTATCCTGATAGCTGTGTTCGGGATCAAGTATCGCCCGCGAAAACATGCTCAGACGATGGTACACACCACACCAGCCTTCAGGGCATGCGCCTTCTGCCGGCTTTGGATGCAGAGACAGCCACAAGCGCCTTAAACCCGGCCATGTCTGAATCGCCAGCCACTCGATACGAACATCTTCAAATATTTCAGCCGCCACATGCTGGAACGGAGAAAGGTTGTCGCCTAAAATCGGCGTGGTCCACCGCTGATGTGCCGCGACATGCGCAAGCAACGCCCTGTAACGGTCGATACCCGGCACACCGTCCTGATCGTCATAGACGTCCGGGAGGTGAATGCCGTTTTTATCGAGATAAGGTCTGGGTTTGCGAATTTCATCAAATAGCAGTGAATATGGATGACAGATCATGTCTGTTTCCCAGAGTCCGGTCAGATACAGATGGAACAGGCGTTCGTGATCGACCAGCAGCGTGCCGTGGCGCTCACGCTGGAGCATGGTATGCGCATCCACCGACTGCAAGGCAAAATAATTGGACTGACCTTCCGGATCATTCCGATATGCCTTAACACCATATTCAGCCCAATTTTTCAATGCAGCAATGGACAAACGATCAAGCAGCGAAGGCACGCTGTTCAGAAAATCTACAAAAGACGGACTCGGGTGTGTCGCCACAATGCCATGCACCGAGGTCGTGGTTTCCTGCATGACATAATCTGCCAGTTGCAGATAGTCCCCGAACAGGCCGATGCCCTCCAGCCTTCTCGCCGCTGCCGCCGCAGTCTGTAGAAACGGCACAATGGCATCGCCATTGGGCGTACGCGAAATCTGCCATGCGAAATCCTTCAGTTTACCGACTGCCTCCTCGCCAATGATAGCGGCGACTTGCGGCGCTTTGTCGAGAAATACCAGCATCGGCTCAGCGCCCCGCCCGAGCTTGCCAAGGAATTTGGCACCATCAAGCCAATCCTGCACGCCTTCCGGTGAAAGCAAACGTATCGCCTCGTTCGCGTATTCATTAAACACCGCATCCACCGCCGGAAACGTCTTCCCCAGCCTCTCCCGAAGCTCCGCGATCTCCGGTGGCGTCTCAGCGACTTTAGACATGATATATCACCAATCGGTCTTCAGGGAACACAATCACTCTGTTTTTCCTTCGTGTCTTAGTGCCTTCGTGGTTCAAACCTTTTAGTCAAAAACCGAATCAATCGCATGATCCAGCGTATCCCGAATATCAGCATCGTCAGTGATCGGCCGAACCAGCGCCATGCGGCAGGCCGCCCTCGGCGCAATACCCTGATCAATGAGCTGCGCGGCGTAGACGAGCAGGCGCGTAGAAATACCCTCATCCAGACCATGCCCCTTCAAATTACGGCCTGTTTCACCAATCTTGACGAGTTTTGTGGCAGTATCCGTATCGATTCCAGTCTCTTTGGCAATAATACCCGTTTCGACATCGGCCACGGCATAATCAAATTCAAGCGCCGAAAAGCGCTGCTTCGTAGACTGTTTCAAATCCTTCATCAGACTTTGGTAGCCGGGATTGTAAGAAATCACCAGTTGAAAATTCTCGTGCGCCTCCACCAGTTCGCCCTTCTTATCCAAAAGCAGCGTGCGGCGGTGATCGGTCAACGGATGGATGACCACAGTCGTGTCCTGACGCGCCTCGACAATTTCGTCCAGATAACAAATAGCGCCAATGCGAGCGGCCTGTGTCAGCGGCCCATCCTGCCAGCGCGTGCCGGTGGCATCGAGCAGAAACCGCCCGACCAGATCGGAGGCGGTCATGTCCTCATTGCAGGCTACCGAAATGAGCGGCTTATCAAGTTTCCAGGCCATGTATTCCACAAACCGGGATTTGCCGCAGCCAGTCGGACCTTTGACCATCACCGGCAGCCGGGCGGCATAAGCGGCTTCATATAGCTCGACCTCATCAGACTGCACCTGATAAAACGGCTCTTCGTGTATTCTGTATTGTTCTTTGTCGGTCATGATGTACTCCCACATAAAAGGTATCTGCGAACCCTACTCCAAAATCATGGAAATAAATTCTGCAAACAACTCAAGGGTATTAGAATTGTTGGGTTATCACGCTTTCCAGAAGGGGAAGGAAATATATCAGATTCATGGAAAGCCTCCGGTCTCCATCCCGCGCCCATAGTCTGATAGTGTGGCCCGTTATATGAATCAGACAAAGCTTACTTACAACGACAGGCCATCATGGTTGAACCAGATGGGTTCCTTCGGTTCCATACTGATACTGCTATTGATGCCCTTCTTTCTCCTGGAGATGACGCCATTCCTTATCGCAATCAACATACTGGCAGCCTTGGTGATCATACTGACGATCGTTTATAGCCGCTTTGCATGGGAATTCAGGATCGGCGACGGCGATGTTCAGAGCCAGCACGGTATCACGTCAAAAAAACAGGAAAGTATTCCTCTGAAAAGCATCAAAGATATCGAAATAAAACAGACAACTATTCAGCGTTTCTTTGATGTTGGTGATGTCGAATTCAGCACCGCCGGCAGCATCAACAACAGGATAGTATTTCGTGGAATTAAGTCTCCGTTCGCACTCAGGGATCGAGTGCTTCAGATACAGCGAAAGCAGAAAAAAACCAGAAAACGACGTTAAAATGATGTAATGCGTATGATGGGCCAATCTTGTCACCTATTAGCAGACTGTTGGGGTCGGGTGACAGCCTGTATATCAGCGTGCTAACGATAGGTGAGATTCGCAAAGGCGTGGAATCAGTTGTGGCTGCCGCACGCAAAGAGAAGCTACGCGTCTGGCTGGAGCATTCGCTGCCGGACTGGTTTCAGGAGCGGGTGTGGCCATTGACGAATCTGTCGCCGAGCGTTGGGGGCGACTGTTGGCCGA
>JAUZQZ010000027.1 GCA_030950745.1 Mariprofundaceae bacterium
GGCTCCGATCAGCCCGTTTTTATCCTGTGCCCAGATCAGGGAAATCATCATGTGAATATCACATCGGAAAGATTATCAGGTTGTCTTGCATTATAAATCAAGTGGATAATCCATCATAGTGCCTATCAAATGCCCTCGTCCACTTCATCCAGTTCGGTAACATCCATCAGGATGTTCACGTCCTGTTCCTGATTCCCGGGGCCGAGCAGATTCAGGGTTACGCCACAAGGATGTCGCATAATCACCGGATGACCGTCCTTGAACCCGGCATCAAGAGTTTTTTCAAAACCAGGGCTTTCGTAGAAGGCGATGGAAACCCTGATGTCATTTATACGAATGCCAACGTGGTCAATTTTCTGGATATTTAGCATATTCACTCCCTCATGGGTTCCTTTGCCAATCGGTTGGTTTTATATCCTGTGCGGATATTAAGGAGAGTGCAATCTTCATTTTCTATATCGCAATCTGTGCGCGGATGCCGGGATGGCATTCATAACCCGTCAGTTGGAAATCATTATAGGTAAAATTGGAAATACTTTTCACATCCGGATTCAGCTTCATTTCCGGTAATGCATAAGGTTCACGTGCGAGTTGTGTTTCAACCTGTTTCATATGGTTGGAATACAAATGTGCATCGCCGAAGGTATGAACAAAATCTCCCGGATGTAAATCGCAGACTTGTGCTATCATCATGGTCAGCAGGGCATAGGAAGCGATATTGAACGGCACGCCGAGGAAGATGTCCGCACTTCTCTGATAGAGCTGGCAGGAAAGCCTGCCACCGGTAACATAGAACTGGAAAAAGGCATGACAGGGTGCCAGCGCCATCTTTCCGTTTGCGACATTATCCTGCGGAGAAATGGATTCATCGGGAAGATCAGCCACATTCCATGCCGACACAATCAGCCTGCGGGAATCAGGTTTGGACTTTATTTGTCCAATCAGGGCGGAAATCTGGTCAACGGACCCGTTACCGGGCACCGGCCAGTTACGCCACTGGTAGCCATAGACCGGACCAAGTTCACCATCCTCCGTGGCCCACTCATTCCAGATGGTCACACCATGGTCAGTAAGATACCGGGTATTCGCATCACCCTTCAGAAACCACAAAAGTTCGTGGATTATGGATTTCAGATGCACCTTCTTGGTCGTGACCAGCGGGAAGCCTGCGGACAGATCGAAACGCATTTGATAACCGAACACGGAGCGCGTTCCGGTGCCAGTGCGGTCGCCTTTTTGCGCGCCGTGATCACGCACATGACGCATCAGGTCGAGATACTGCTTCAAATCTGCCTCCCATTGCTGTTTGTTATGTCCGGCCCTATGCTGCCGATGCCTGAAGTGGTTGGCAAAAGTCTGTTCGCGTGCAAAATGTCCGTAAGGAGATCGGTGATGAGAATATTAAGCATTGGAATCATGCTGCCAATAGCTGTTTTATATGCCCTGTCCGGGTGGGCTCAGGCACCCACGAAGGAAACGGCAAATCCTGCTTTTGAAAGTGGAGCGGGTGTCAGCAAGCCGCCTGCGGATAATACTCCTGCCATTATCGAAGGAAAAGGTGCGGAGCATCAGCCACTTGACGAAGCTCCCGCAGCCAGTGAACCCGCAGGCCCTCTGTCGGCTACCGATAAGATTGTAGCACGTTTCATGGATCTGGATACAGATGCATCCGGTGGCGTATCGTATGAGGAATACATGGCCATGGTGCGGGAGCGCATTGTGGCGCGTTATGCAGCCATGGATACGAATGATGATGGTGAAGTGACCGACGAGGAATACCGCACCTTCTGGAAATTACGCATGGCGCAGTGGTATCGCCTGAAGCGCTAGGAGTCTGCCGCACAGTAGATTTCGGCTAAGTCCGACAGACTCCTAGTGTTTTAAAAAAGAACTAATAATCCGCTTGCGTTACTGTCAGGCGCAGGAAGACGGACCTGTTCGCAACGGTGGTATAATGATCCAGCAGGGCATTCCCAAATGCTTTGGCTGCCTGCCGGGTGGCAGCCAGTGTGACCGTTTCGCCCAGCCTGACCGTCAGCTCGGTATTGGCATTTGTTACGGCGATACGCTCGATATGACTGGACTGTTGTGGCTGCATATTCAGGCGTATGGGAGCCTGGGTCGCAGGTGGTCGTTTTGTGGAGGCGGTTGAACCAAGGCTTGGCAGAATTTCCATATCTGCCTGAATATTTGTTTCCTGCCGCTCTCGCTCAAACCACGGATGGATATCCAAACGTACGTTACTCTTGCCGATAAGCCGGGCTCGCACGTCAAACCCGGCTGTAATTGGGACCAGTGCAAGGTCGGGTGTGTCGGCTACGCCATAGCGATGTAAAAAATACCGGACAGAGGGGCGCACGGCACGAATATTCCCGGCCTCAATGCGCCCGTATTTACCGGATGTAACCCTCAGACGAAAACGTTGATTGTTGCTTCCCTGCCGTATTTCATGGTTTGCCTGTATGCGCATCCAGCCTCCCGGGAGGATCACCCCCGACACCTTCATCACTGTTTTATCAGCTGTTTCCTGTTCCACCACGTTTACCTGCACATTCAGTTGTGGTGGGGGCATGTCCAGACGTTTGAGCAAAGCACGGGCGCGCTCAATGTGCCCGGCATCGTCCTGAATAATCAGCATTTGGCGTGATGGGAGTCGGGCTACGGTACCCTGCCGGGAAAGCTGGTTTTTTACGACATCGGAAGCTTCCTGTAATGGCAGATGCAGCACCTCAATGGTGGCGGTTTCCGCTTTGGCCAGGCTAGTCAAGCATAGCAGTATAGCCGTAAAGAAGGCGAGGAATACATGGTGTCGTAACATTTTCCGACTCACTGCTCATCCCGGTCGAATTCAGGTACTGGTTCCGTCAGGCTGGCCGGATCTTCGTGGATGATGATTTCAGAGTCCGGGTAGGCTTTCTTGATTTTCGCTTCCACCGCATCGGAAATGGCATGGGCATGGAGCAACGTCAGCTTATCATCCAGTTCAAGATGTAGTTGGATAAAGGCCGTTGTACCGGCACGGCGGGTGCGTAAGTCATGCATACCCTTCACATGCTTATGGCTGATGACAATATCATGGATACGCTTGCGATCCGTATCCGGAAGTTCGTGGTCCATCAGGTGTTGGATGGCTTCGCTGGCAATTTGTTTTGCATTATAAAGGATGTAGATTCCGATAGCAGCAGCAAACAGGGGGTCAAATCCTGGCCAGCCATAAAATGCTAGAAGCAGGGCAACGATGACACTTCCGTTGACCAGCACATCAGTGGCGTAATGCAGAGAATCCGCCTTGATGGCAGTGGAGCCGGTTTTCCGTACAACATAACGTTGGAACGCCAGCAGAATAAGGGTTACGGCAATGGAGAAGATCATGACGCTGATGCCGATACCGACCACATTCACTGGCTGTGGATGGAAAAGCCGCCTTGCGGCTTCAAGCAGTAAAAAACCTGCCGATCCGGCAATAAAGGTGGCTTGTCCAAGCCCTGCCAGAGATTCAGCCTTTCCATGTCCGAAGCGGTGTTCCTTGTCCGCCGGTTCAAGCGCATGGCGAACGGCCAGTAAATTAATCAGGGAGGCTGCTGCATCCAGGCATGAATCAATCAGTGTGGACAAGATACTGACTGAATCAGTCCACAACCATGCGAAAAGCTTGGCAACAATCAGCGTGATTGCCGTTGCCGTGGATGCATAGGTGGCCAACCGCATCAAACGGGCTTTTTCCAGTTGTTCCGTGTTTTGCATGCTAAATGAACGTTGTATGGAGTTGAAAGATCGTTTCCAATTGAGCCTCCACTGCCGCTTTTCCCGCAAGGATAGCATCTTCAGCCCGGTAAAATTCCAGCGAGCCAATTTCACTTATATCAGGTTTCAACAGCAGGTCGGGTGGCGAAATGTGCATACGCAGGCGCATGATCATGTCCTGGATAATCAATTGGGACTGGTTCATAATCGAACTGACGCCGAGGCTGCTTTCCTTATGGAACGGAAAAAGACGCTTTCGCTTGAACCCCTTGAACCATTTGATGAGATGTGGCGGCATGTTTGGCCATGCATCAGCCAACAACTCTTTCAGCCTGTTATCCCATTCCGGCGCTTCTTTTTCCCGGTGTGCGACATGCAGTTCAACCTTCGGATGAACCTGTACCGCAAGAACCGGACCACCAAAGAGCGTCCTTGCGGAATCAAAGGGGACGGGATTGACCATTCCGCCATCAATCAGCGTTCGACCATCTTTCTGAAAGGGAGTAAGCAGGCCCGGATAGGAAATGCTGGCGCGTACGGCATCGAGTAGATTGCCTTTGCGGATGACGACCTGTTCTCCGGTGGAAAGGTCGGTGGCAATGGCTGCGAATGGAGTGGGTAAATCTTCAATTTGCTTGTCCGCCATGTATGGTGTTAAATATTCACGAATGCCCTTGCCGGTGGAAACACCGAGATCGCTGAAATCGGGTGTGAACAGGCGCATGGTAGATATCCAGTCCATACGGCAGGCGAGTTCCCGCATTTTTTTACTCGAGATTCCCGCTGCAAAGAAAGCGCCGATCTCCGCACCAATGCTGGTACCGACGATGGCCCGGATGGGGATCTTTTCACGCACGAGCACTTCGATGACGCCGATGTGGGCCAAACCACGGGCGCCACCACCGCCAAGGGCAAGCACAAGTCCTCGATCTTTCACTCTATTCATGGGCTCGTCCTGCTCTCGGGCGGGGAATGAATGCCGACACTCGCCGCTGGTAGTCGGCGTATTCAGGGTGAATGGTTTGCATACGTTGCTCCTCGAATCGTGATCCAATGATAAAATATAAAATAATAATGGCAAATAGATTCAGACTGTTCACGGTTTGAACGGGGCTGGCAAGCAATGCCAGCATAACGCCGGAATACATGGGGTGGCGTACATAACGATAGATACCGTGTTCCGTGAAGCTGTCCTGTTTCTCCGGGCCGGTGGAAAGCCCCAAAAAGGAAGATGTGTCAATGGCCCGCAACGAAAGTACAACAATCCCCAGGCCGGCGAGCTGTACAACCGTCATCAACCCGTTCATCCATCCATGCGTACGGTAAAGTGTGGTGTCGGGTAGCTGGTGTACAAAGCCGAGCCACAATACGGTTAAGAGGGTAGCAAGGATGCTGTAGGCCAGACGGTAGGATTTGGGATTCATGCCAAGCCGATAAAAGATATTCTTACAGTACTGCGTTGCAAGGGCACTGTGAATTATGGCGAAAGCCAGTCCCGTAGACCAAATCCAAACCACACTCATTTGCCAAGCATAGCCGTAACTTGCGTACATGGGGTAAAAAATCGCATCATGCAGCAATGCGGCAGCTTGATTCCCCCCACCACAATGCACGCCCGGATGGCGTAAACATTGACCTGATTGTGTTTCATGCCATCAGTTTGCCACCAGGCGAATTTGGCATGGATGATGTGGAGGCGTTATTTACCGATCAACTGGATGTAGCGGCACATGCTTCATTTGCCGGACTCAATGGTTTGCACGTATCGGCGCATTTTGTAGTAGACAGGCATGGTGTTATAACACAGTTCGTACCAATAGTGCGGCGTGCATGGCATGCGGGCGAATCAGAGTGGGAAGGGAGGGCAGATTGTAATGACTATTCCATCGGTATTGAAATAATTGGTGATGAAGCGCACCCCTTCACCAATGCGCAATACAGGGAAGCCGCACGCCTGTGCCGGGTGCTGATGGAGGCTTACCCCGGCATTAACGCTGAGCGCATCGTCGGGCATGTCGATATTGCTCCGGGACGCAAATGGGATCCGGGAAAGCTGTGGGATTGGGGGCATTTCCACCGTTCGCTGGCGCATATTCAGCGGCTTGATCTGGAACTGCGGCAATGATGGATATGGAGTGGCTGAAAGCTTTTCCCGAATTGGATCATATGGACACCTCTTTACGTGGAAATCTACTTTCCCGTGCGCGTGAACTGGCTGCGCCAGCGGGCCATGTTTTGTTTCGTGACGGGGAGGACTGCAAGGGTTATGTCATGGTGGTATCCGGATCGGTGCGCGTGCAGAAGATGGATGCACAGGGCCGTGAGATCGTTTTGTACCGGGTTGAAGCAGGTCAGACTTGCATGCTGACCACCGCCTGCCTTTTGGGAGGAAAAGCATACCCGGCTGAAGGCATCGCTGAAGAGGACACGCGGCTTGCTCTGCTGCCGGTTGATTCATTCACCCAATTGATGGAAGCGGCCGTTTTCCGTCATTTTGTGATGGCTGCCATTGGCAGCCGTATCGCCGACCTGATGTTGCTGGTGGAAGATGTTGCCTTCGGAAGAATGGATGTTCGGCTGGCGCGCCTGCTGCTTCGACGCTCCGGAGAAGGACAAAAACCCATTGCTGCAACGCATCAGGATCTGGCCATTGAGCTGGGAACAGCGCGTGAGGTCGTCAGCCGGATTATCAAGGATTTCGAACGTCGGGGGTGGGTGCGTCTGGCGCGCGGTGAAGTGTGTGTCAACAACGTCGAATCACTGCGGTCCCTGGCTGCCAGTGATGTGTGACATAGTCACTGTGAACACGCTTTGTTGCGCATATGATTCATGGCATACCAAGAACGTTAAGGAGGTAAGCCATGAATCCAAATGTAGGAACCATTGATAAAGTTCTTAGAGTCATTATCGGAGCAGCGCTGATCAGTCTTGTCTTTGTGGGGCCACAAACGCCATGGGGCTGGATTGGCGTGATTCCAATTGTCACCGCTTTGGTGAGTTTTTGCCCGCTCTATGCGATTTTGGGCATAAAGACCTGTAAAGTTGCGCAGACTGAATCCTAGACGGAATCCGGGGCGGCCCCTTGCGGGCTGCTCTTTATAGGGCTTGGGGAATGAGTGAGTCAATCATCCGGCTAAGTGCTTTTTTCGGAATTCTGTTCATCATGGCATGCTGGCAGGCACTTGCTCCCCGCCGTCCACTGAGATTCGGATACCAGCGATGGCCGGCCAATCTGGGCATTGTTCTGTTGGATGCACTTCTGGTTCGGCTGCTAATCCCCACAGGTGCGGTGGGTGCCGCGGTTTGGGCCGGACAGGCAAATTTTGGTGTGATGCACTGGTTGAACGTGCCACATGCGGTAGCGGTTGCCGTCGCGGTCATCGTGCTGGACGGCATCATTTACGCCCAGCATGTGCTGTTTCATGCCGTGCCGATGCTTTGGCGGCTGCATATGGTGCACCATGCCGATCAGGATATTGATGTAACGACCGGCCTACGCTTTCACCCTGTCGAAATCCTGCTTTCCATGCTTATCAAGATACTGGTGGTGGCGCTGCTCGGCGTACCGGTGCTGGCCGTGATCCTGTTTGAAATTATTCTCAATGGCATGGCCATGTTCAATCATGCCAACGTACGTTTGCCGCTCCGGCTTGATGCGATATTGCGGTTCGTACTGGTCACGCCGGACATGCATCGGGTACATCATTCCATTATCCGCAGTGAAACCAACAGTAATTTCGGGTTCAATCTTTCTATCTGGGACCGGATATTCGGCACCTATCAGGCCCAGCCCGGAGATGGACATGACGGTATGACCATTGGACTGAGCCAGTATCAGTCGGAGCAATCAGGCAGTCTCGGCTGGATGCTGGTATTGCCCTTCACCGGCCGCCCCGGCGGCTATCCTATATTCCGCCGGGAATCCGATTCCTAACGAATAAGGTTAGATCGTGAGAGCGAAGCGAACCACGATCTGAACCGTTTGTTGGACAAGCCCGGTTGATGTGACAATTTCCTTGAAAATATCTTTTTGGGTTTTACTTCCCCTCAAGCCCTGTGTTCTATCGAAA
>JAUZQZ010000028.1 GCA_030950745.1 Mariprofundaceae bacterium
TAAGACGTATCTGGGCATTACCACCCTCTATTTTACCGTACATAAGCGTTGAAGAGCCCAATATTCATTAGGCTGTTGTTGTTTAGCTCATTTAATCCTGGGTTTTTAGATATGTAATTTGTTGGAAATATATGATGTAGATTTGGTTTGTCTGTTGAAAAGAAAAAATTATCAACAATGACGTTTCTGTCTATGTACTTCCAATCTTTTGGTTGTTTGCTTGCGTAAAGAGATAGTATGGCTCTTGATAAGCGACCTTTGGAACTATACGAGGAATTTCTTAATGTTTCTTTATCAATTAAGAATCTGGGAAAAGTATAGTTTCCTGTGTGTTTTTGGTTATCAAGAAACTCAATGTGTGAATTAACATCCCCAGTGTTGCTGAGTAAATCATCATTATGGAAGCTATAAAACCAAAAATATTTTTTTAGATAATTGTAATCTGGGTTGTCATTGTTAAAGAAATACGCTGCGATGGTAAGATAAAAATACCTGTAAGGAATAAGTTGAGGGCCTTTTATATTTAACGTGTTTTCAAAAAAATCAAAGGTCTTGTTTATGGCTTTTTTAGCTGGCTCCCATATTTCTTCAATCTGTTCTGTTTTAATATCATTTAGATAGCGAGGGGTTATGTTCCATATTCCTGACTTTTCGATATTTTCTCTGATTAAAATAGCAATTATTTGAAGATAGTCGAAATTACTAATTTGTAAAAAATTGCTGTTATTTAATTTCCTGAAACCATCAATGTATTCTCTCAGGTAGAATCCTTGTTCTTCACTAGATTCAGGTCTAAATGTTTTTGCAACAACAATATCAAATATATCTAACGGCTTCCCAGCTTGGTTGATTCGCTCAAAAATTTGGCAAACTTCTGAAACCTGAATGCCTTTCAGTTCAATAAATGACAAGCGATAATTATCAAGAACCTGCTTAAGCCTTCTTAATTGTTCTCTGATTGGATGGTCGTAATCTTTATAATCATCGTATTCGCTTTCAACCAAAGAACGCTCTACAGAGCCAAAATATTTTTTTATATTTAGTAGTTTAACGATAAGACCAGCATTAAATTTATTCTGCCGCCCTGTGTTTCTTTTAAAGTTACCATCCTTATCATTGATTTCATCCCGATATAGAAAGCGTTTTTTATAGCTATCATCATCGGTATCAGTTTCATCTTCGATTGTTAAATCAATATATAGCGATGGATCAAATCCATCCTGACCTTCAATGCTACCACCGTATAACGATGTTAATAATGATGTTGTTCTTTGTTGACCATCAAGTATGTATTGATACTCGCTACGACTAAACGTTCCTTCTGATATTTTGTGACCACCAATTTTTCGATGGTTTTGTAATTTTATATCGGTTTTCCATACCAAAATGCTACCAAGAGGGTAAAACTTATAAATGCTATCCCACAATTTCTTTACATTTTCTTTTTCCCATACGACATTTCTCTGGAATGTTGGTATCTGGTAGTCAAGATTTTCTAATTCATCCAGATAGGTTGTTATCCCTTTATCTGTTGGGCGTATCCTATCGGTAAAATTCATTCGTACTCCCTATGTTTGTTTTGAAAGCTAACTAACGTAATATGAGTAATCGTTATTCCACATATTACGCTCCTGTAGGTGGAGATATTTTCCACAATATTTCATATTAAAGCGTAAAGGTGGCATTTGGCAGCCTGGCCATGTCCATTCCTTTTCGTTGTCGAATACAGGTTAATCCAGCGCCTTCCGCACTGCATCCTCGGTGGCATCAATGGTCACCGGGCTGGGTACATTCTGCATGGCCGTATCCGGATCCTTCAGGCCGTTGCCAGTCAGCGTGCAAACAATCTTGTCGCCCGACTGGAAATAGCCTGTCTTGTTCAACTTGATCACACCCGCCACGGAGGCCGCCGATGCCGGTTCGCAGAACACTCCTTCAAGACTGGCCAACATATCGTAGGCCTGAAGGATTTCATCATCCGTCACCGCCTCAATCACACCGCCGGATTCATCGCGCGCGGCCTCGGCTTGCTTCCATGAGGCAGGCTTGCCGATGCGGATTGCAGTCGCCACCGTCTCGGGATTCTCCACCGGCGCACCATTGACAATCGGGGCCGCACCCGCCGCCTGAAAACCAATCATCTTCGGCAGACTCTTGCTGATTCGCTTTTCGTGATATTCCTTATACCCCATCCAGTAGGCCGTGATATTGCCCGCATTACCCACCGGCAGTGCATGGTAGTCGGGCGCAAATCCGAGTTCATCGATAATCTCGAAGGCAGCAGTCTTCTGTCCCTGAATGCGGTAAGGATTGACGGAATTGACCAGTGAGATAGAACCGTCGGCGGAAATCGTGCGCACCAGTTCCAGTGCATCATCAAAATTGCCGCGAATCTGAATCACTTTGGCGCCATATCGAATGCCCTGGCTCAATTTGCCAAGCGCAATCTTGCCCTCGGGAATGAGCACATACGCCTCCATGCCGCAATTGGCTGCGTAGGCTGAGGCCGAAGCGGACGTATTGCCGGTGGAGGCGCAAATCACCTTGCGTGAACCGGCATTGTAGGCTTGGGTGACAGCCATTGTCATGCCGCGATCCTTGAATGATCCGGTGGGATTCAGACCTTCGAACTTGAGAAAAATTTTCAGTTCGGGATTGATGGCATTGCGCAGGTTCAGGGACTCGTGCAACGGCGTCCCCCCCTCATAGAGGGTGATGACCGCATCATCCTCGCCAATAGGCAAGAATGCCCGGTAGCGGTTAATAACTCCTTCATAACGCGGCATGGCTCAGGCTCCGAATGTTTCTTTACGCAGGATTAATACTTCTTCTTCAACGCTGGGCAGTGCAGTAATACGGCTGATGGCCGCCTGCAAGTTTCCCTCGCTGGTCTCATGGGTCAGCATGATGACCGGCACCGCCTGATCCGAATTTCGCTCTTTCTGCATCACGGCTTCCAGACTGATGCGGTGATCGGCTAGAATGGATGTCACTGATGCAATCACCCCCGGCTGGTCCTTCACCATCAGGCGCAGGTAGTATTCACATGCAACATCCGCTATCGGCAACGTCTCCAGTTCTTTACGCTCACCAGCCACAAACCCCATCGGCGGCGCCAACTTGTCCACAGCATCCGGCCCATCGCCCGAGCAAACCCGCGCAATATCCATGATGTCGGCCACCACCGCCGATGCCGTGGGGCGCTCGCCCGCACCACGCCCGAAATACATCGTATGCTCGACGAAATCGCCGGAAATCTGTACGGCATTGTAGGAGTCGGAGACTTGTGCGATTTGGGCATCCAGTGGAACCAATGTCGGGTGCACGCGCATTTCCACCTGTTCCACAATACCATGCTTGCCATGCGGCTTGGCAATCCCCAGCAGCTTGATGCGGTAGCCCAGTTCTGCCGCAGCCTCAATATCCGCGGCGCTAATCCGGTTGATGCCCTCGGTGAAAACCTGATCGAAGCGGATTTTCGATCCAAATGCCATGGCCGCAAGAATGGCCAGTTTATGGGCCGTATCGACACCTTCAACATCAAAGGTCGGATCAGCTTCGGCATAACCCAGTGCTTGCGCCTCTTTGAGCACATCCGCGTAGTCCGCACCCTCATTCTCCATCTTGGTAAGAATAAAATTGCAGGTCCCATTCAGAATGCCATGTACCGATTCAATGGCATTGGCAGCAAGCCCCTCACGCAGCGCCTTCAGGCACGGAATGCCACCGCCGACGGCTGCTTCAAACCCGATGGACACACCCTTTTCCGCCGCCAGAACAAACAGTTCCTCACCATGTTTTGCAATCAGCGCCTTGTTGGCCGTCACCACATGTTTGCCATGCGTGAGCGCCGTCGCCACAAACGTTCGCGCAGGTTCATATCCGCCAATCAGCTCCACCACCAGATCAACATCGGCGGCATTGACCACATCTGCCGCATCATCGGATATTCTGACGTTGGAAAAATCGAGTCCCCGATCACGTCCTGTATCCTTATCCGCCGCCGCTACCAGACGAATAGTTTTGCCCAGTCGACGAGTCATCAGTTCCTGTTGCTCCAACAAAATACGGGCAACTCCCGTACCGATGGTTCCGAGTCCCAGCAGCCCTACTCTGATTTCACTCATATCAAAAACTCCAATTCAGTTCACCACAAAGACACAGAGACACAAAGTTCTTTTCTAAAAAAGTATTTCCTTCGTGCCTCTGTGTCTTTGTGGTGAAAAGGCTGTTTATGCGCCTGCATTTAAAAAGTTCCGGATTCCGCGCAACGCCTGCCGCGTCCGATGTTCATTTTCAATCAGCGCAATACGCACATATTCATCGCCATATTCGCCAAAACCGATGCCCGGACTCACCGCCACTCCAGCTTCGCTCAACAATCTCTTGGAAAATTCAAGCGAACCCATCGCCTTGAAATCATCCGGAATTTCCGCCCATGCAAACATTGAAGCTTTGGGCCTCTCGGCCATCCAGCCCATTTTGTGTAATCCGTCGATTAACACATTGCGGCGTGACTGATACATATTGCGAATCTCGCTCACGCACTCCTGTGGTCCGTTCAACGCGGTACATGCGGCAATCTGTAGCGGCTGGAACGTGCCGTAATCCAGGTAAGACTTGATCTTGGCCAGCGCCGCGATGATTTCCTGATTACCCACCATAAAACCAATGCGCCAGCCCGGCATATTATAGGTCTTGGACAGGGAATAGCACTCCACCGCCACATCTCTGGCTCCCGGAACCTGTAAAATGGACGGACAGCGGTAATCGTCGAAACAAATTTCGGCATAGGCAATATCCGATATGACGATCAACTTGTACTCCCGCGCCATATCCACCAGTTTGACATAAAAATCGAGGTCAACGACCTGAGCTGTAGGATTTGAGGGGAAATTGACCACCAGCACTTTCGGTTTCGGCCACGAATCACGCACTGCCTTGGCAATACCTTCAAAGAAATCCACCCCCGGCCCAATGGGCACATGGCGAATATCCGCACCGGCAATAATAAAACCATAGGGATGAATCGGATAGGCCGGATTCGGACAAAGAACCAGATCGCCGGGATTGGTAATGGCCACGGCCAGATGCGCCAGTCCTTCCTTGGAGCCAATGGTAACAATCGACTCGGTCTCCGGATCAAGATCAACGTCAAATCGTCGTTTGTACCAGGCGCATACAGCCCGGCGCAAGCCCGGTATGCCACGAGATACCGAATAGCGATGATTGCTGCCGTCCTGGGCTGCCTCACACAGTTTGTCCACAATATGCTGGGGCGTTGGCTGATCGGGATTCCCCATACCGAAGTCGATAATGTCCCGTCCGGCATGGCGAAGTTCCATCTTCAACTTGTTGACGACGGCAAAAACATAGGGAGGGAGGCGTTTTATTTTCTCAAATTCACGCATGGATTCGAATAACATCCCCCTAAATTAAACCATCAAATGAACCACTTGCAAAACTCTGGGTGGATGAGCGGCAATCCCACTTTGAATCCATTTTCGGGGTGAAATGAGGTGCATGGTGGTTCCATGGACCGAAATTCCAGCTCGGAAATGGGCCGAAGTGGGGAAACCGATTGTCGCTCATGAGTTTTGCAAGTGGCTCAATAGGCTAAATCACATTGCAGCCAGACCCAAGGCGCGGCATGCTCCGGCCATGCCCCACCTCGTTCTCATTGATGGTCCCAATTATGTTTTTCGTGCCTTTCATGCCATTCGGCAGTTATCGAATTCAAAGGGTGAGCCGACCAATGCGGTCTTCGGCTATGTGCAGATGCTACGCAGCATCCTCAAGGAATTATCACCTACACATGTCGCCGTTGCTTTCGACCCCAGAGGGGGAACATTCCGTAACGATATGTATGCCGATTACAAGGCGCACCGACCGCCGATGCCGGAGGATCTGGCCGTACAGTGGCCCCATGTGTTCGAAGTAACACGAGGGTTCAACCTACCACTCATTCAGATAGACAACTACGAGGCCGATGATGTGATTGCCACACTGGCGCGGCAGGCTGAAAACAGGGGTTGGGATGTCACCATTGTTTCCACCGACAAGGATCTGATGCAACTGGTTGGAGACCGCATCTGGATGCTCGATACGATGAAACATATCGAATATGGCGCAGACGAGGTGAAAGCCAAATGGGGCGTGGCGCCCGATAGAATTCATGATCTGCTGGCGTTGGCCGGTGATACATCCGACAACATTCCCGGAGTCCCCGGTATTGGCCCAAAAACGGCCGTGGAACTCCTTGAGATGTATGGCGACCTCGAAGGCGTGCTGGAACATGCGCCGGAAATCAAACAGAACAAACGACGTGAAAATCTGATTCAGTACGCCGAAAATGCACGCCTTTCATACCGGCTGGTGGCACTGGACGAGCAAACGCCTGTGGGCATGACACTGGATGAACTGGCGATGCAGTCACCAGACAGGGAGAAGTTAGCCCAACTTTTTGAACAGCTGGAATTCTACCGTCTCACTGAAGAATTCAACGTCAAGCATACCGGTGATCCTTCACCCGAACAGGCAGAGAAACGCACAGACCTTCTGGTGGATACGCCCGAGACATTGAAACAACTTGTTGCAGCATTGAAATCTGCGGAACTCATCGCCGTGGATACCGAGACCACATCCCTTTCCTGTCATGATGCGGAACTGGTTGGCCTGTCGTTTGCCGTCAAGCCGGGCAAGGGCTGGTATGTGCCGGTTGGCCACCGATCCGCCGATTTATTCGGGGAAACGTCACGCCAGCTACCCAAAGCGGATGTGCTGTCGGCATTGAAGCCTATTCTGGAGGATTCGGACACGCCCAAATGCGGTCACAATTTGAAATACGATATCCAGGTGCTCAGGCGGGCGGGTATTGAGCTTACGGGTATTCGTTATGACTCCATGTTGCTCGCTTATGTGGATGAAGCAGGACAATCGGCGAAGATGGATAACGTTGCGCTTAAATATCTTGGACATCGCTGCATTTCGTATGAAGAAGTTGCGGGCAAAGGTGCAAAGCAAATCAATTTTTCCCATGTATCAGTCGCAGCCGCCCTGCCCTATGCCGCCGAGGACGCCGAAGTCACTCTGCGCCTGACGCAACACCTGTGCAGCAAACTCGGCAAGCGCCTCAAGCGCCATGACGACATTGAATTGCCCCTGTCCCTCGTGCTGGCGGATATGGAATGGACCGGTGTGCATCTGGATGTTGACAAATTGGCGGAACTTTCCGGGCGCTTCGGTAAACGTATTGGCGAACTGGAAAAACATATCCATCAGGCTGCCGGCAACACCTTCAATATCCAGTCCCCCAAACAGCTGGGCGTTCTGCTGTTTGAAACACTGGCAATCCCCGGTGGCAAGAAGACCAAATCGGGCCAATGGGCCACTGGCCAGGAAGTGCTGGAACAGTTGGCTGAAGACCATGAAGTCCCTCGCCTGATTCTTGAAGTACGCCAACTGGCCAAGTTGAAATCCACTTACACCGATGCGCTGCAAAAGCTGATTCATCCGGAAACAGGCCGGGTGCATACCTCGTATAATCAGGCGGTAACCACCACCGGACGCCTCTCCTCCTCCGATCCAAATTTACAAAACATTCCGATACGCAGCGAAGAAGGACGGGAAATTCGCAAGGCATTTACCGCCGGGGAAGGAAACCTGCTTATATCCGCAGATTATTCACAGATCGAATTGCGACTGATGGCTCACTTTTCCGGCGATACAGTGTTGTCAAACGCATTCGCCAATGGCGAGGATATTCACGCGGCCACCGCCGCCGCCGTAAATCAGGTGGCATTACAGGATGTCACCGGCGATATGCGCCGTCGTGCCAAAATCGTTAATTTCGGTATCCTGTATGGCATGAGTGCTTTCGGCTTAGGCAAACAACTGGGTGTTGAACGAGGTGAGGCGCAGGCCTTTATTGATGCCTACTTTGCGCAATATCTCGCAGTCCGCCATTTCATGGAAAAAACGCTGGAGCTTGCCAGAGCACAGGGTTATGTCGAAACGCTTCTGGGTCACCGTGTTCATGTGCCGGAAATTAACGCAAAAAACGGGCTTCGCCGCCAGTATGCCGAGCGCACGGCTATCAATGCGCCATTGCAAGGCTCGGCCGCGGACATCATCAAAGTTGCCATGATCCATCTGCATGCCCGGCTGGCAAAAGAGGCTCCCGGCGTCCACATGATTCTACAGGTGCATGACGAACTGGTGGTAGAGTGTCCTGAACCCGGAGTGAGGGATGTCTCCGGTATCATACGTGAAGAGATGGAATCTGCGGTGCAACTAAATGTCCCGCTCATTGTGGATATTGGGCAAGGAAAGGACTGGTTTGCCGCACACGAGTTATGACAAAGCCATAAAAAAACCGCCCATGGGCACGATGATGGCTCCTGACAAAGGCATTATGCTATAGTCCGAATTTGTGAGCTGCATCACAGCCAACGATTGGATATTCCGACATGAATTGGCAGATTGTAACCATCATCAATAATACAATGGAGAAATATGTTGGATCAGACGAACTGGATGCTCATTGGGCTTGGAATCGGTGCTGCCGTTATCATTTTTGAAACGGTCCTTCTTCTGCGCAGAGACCGTGCCGAAGGCCCCGGTATTGCTCAAGGGGTCCCCGGACGTGATGTTCCCTCACTACTAAGCTCATCGGAACTTGAGTGTTTCAATGCGCTTCATCTGGTAGTCGGCAAGGAAATGCATGTCATGGCCAAAGTGTCGCTTTCGGACATTGGTATCATCAAAAAGGGTGTAGACAAAAAATTGCTTGAAAAAGCACGCAAGTATGGAGAACGTGATGTTGATTTCATTCTATGCGCGAAAGAAAATCTGAATGTAGTTTGTGCCATTGACCTCGAAGATGCCAACTATGCACGCAAAAAAATACATGCCACCGATTTGCTGGAGCAACTGGGGGTCGTTGTTTTTCGTCTGCCACGAAAGACGTCTTATTCCGTGCATGATCTCCGGCAGATACTGGAACCGTTTTTGCGGGAAAAATCACCCTCCCCGGATGAAATGGTTGCTACCGTCTCCATGGAAGCGTTCCGCACCTGTAAAAAGTGCAGAACACGCATGGTGCTTAAACGTGCCAAATCCGGTAAATACAAGGGCACACTGTTCTGGGTATGTGGAAAGCACCCACAATGCAATACTGTGGAGCTGTTTACCCGCTAGGAGTCTGTCGGACTTAGGCAATTCGTAGCGAGCAGGTGGGGAAGCGAGAACAAAATTGAGTGAATATAAGGAGTATAGTGGTTCTATACGACGAATATTCAGTCAATCTTGGGCCGCTCTCCCTGCCGCACAGTAG
>JAUZQZ010000029.1 GCA_030950745.1 Mariprofundaceae bacterium
TCCTCATGCGTCGTTTATCATTCTGACGGGCCCGTTTTTCTGCGGATGCATGGTTGGCCAATGTTTTCTCCTTAAGAAGCTCCGGATATTCCGGCTGTACTACCCTTTATTCAGGGCGGGGAAATGTACGCATAAGGCACGTCTTGTCAACACATTCTGGCTCTAACCCTATAACTCGCAGAAGCTGCCCACAGCCTTACTAACTCCTTAATAAAACCATATTCGGCTTTACTAATGACCTGGTTAGTAAAATCAGGCTAACATGCGCACATGGCAAAAACATCCCTGTCCAATACCCGCAATACCATATTTGTCTGTCAGTCTTGTGGCGCTGAACATCGCAAATGGATAGGACAATGTCCGGATTGTCGGGCATGGAACAGCATTACGGAACAGCAAATAACCCCGGCCTCCATGCGGAGCGGAAAAGCTGCACCGCTTATTGTCACGCCGATTACGGAAATTGACAGTAGCAAATCTCCTCGACGTTCCTCGGGCTTGCATGAACTGGACCGGGTGCTGGGCGGTGGGTTCGTCCCCGGTTCAGCCGTGCTGATCGGCGGCGATCCCGGTATCGGCAAATCCACACTGTTGTTACAGGCATCCCGTTATCTTGCCGAACAGGGTAACGTGCTTTATGTCACCGGCGAAGAATCGCCCCAACAGGTCAGGTTACGTGGTGAGCGCATACAGGCGGAACATAATGCGATCCATTTGGCCGCAAGCACTGATCTGGAAGCGATTCTGGTCACGATTGATCAACTTAAACCCTCAACTGTTATCATTGATTCCATCCAGACCACGGTGACATCACGATTAACCAGCGCCCCCGGGACCGTGGCACAAGTGCGCGATTGCGCCGCTGGCCTGATTCAAAGCGCCAAACAAAAGGGTCATGCACTGGTGCTTGCCGGCCATGTCACCAAGGACGGCTCCATTGCCGGCCCCCGGGTGCTGGAACACATGGTTGATGCCGTATTGTATTTCGAGGGTGATCGGGGACATGCGCATCGTATTCTCCGCGCCGTGAAAAACCGCTTCGGTCCGGCAGGTGAAATCGGGGTGTTCGAGATGACCGATGCAGGGTTAATCGGCATTCGCGATGCTTCAAAAATCTTTCTGGCTGAACGTGCTGTGGATGTGCCGGGTTCCGTCATTCTGGCCTGTATGGAGGGAACGCGTCCGCTTCTGGTGGAGGTACAAGCGCTGGTTGCCCCCACCGTCTATGCCACGCCCAAACGCAGCGCCGTGGGTCTGGATACGGGCAGGGTATCCATGCTCACCGCCGTATTGGAGCGGCGCATCGGGCTGCCTCTGGGGCAACAGGATGTGTATGTCAATGTGGTGGGTGGCGCAAGAATCCTTGAACCGGCGGCCGATCTCGCCGTCATGCTGGCGATTATCTCTGCCTATCAGGAGCGCCCCGTGCCCGCGAATATGGCAACATTCGGTGAAGTCGGCCTGACGGGTGAAATCAGACCCGTCGGTCAACCCGAGGCCCGCGTCAAAGAGGCAGCTAATTTGGGGTTCTCACAACTGCTTCTGCCAAAAGAAAATCATGCAAGGGTGCGGGAAGCGGATATCGCTGTTACACTCGCACCGAAATCAAAGGTCAGCGTACAATATCATCCAGTGCGCAATATGGCCGAAGCTGCGCAGGCGGGGTTGACTTGAGTTTATTCGACTATCTGTTAATCGCTATTGCCGGTCTCTCCATGGTGTTGTCCCTGTGGCGAGGTTTTGTGCGTGAGATTATCTCGCTGATCGGTCTGGTGGCCGCGTTTTTTGCCGCTAGCCGTGCTTCCGGCATGGCAGCGAATCTGGTACATGGCTGGATACCCAATACCACGGTAGCCAATATCGCTGGATTTACCCTCGTTTTTGTTGCCGTCATGGTCGTTGTGGCGCTCGTTGGCGCACTCATCCGGAGACTGGTGGACATGGCCGACCTTACGGCAACCGACCGTACACTGGGCATGTTTTTCGGCCTTGCCCGGGGATTGCTGCTCATCGGACTGTTTTTTCTCATCTATACTTCCTATGCCAAACCGGACAAGCCATGGATGAAAAAAAGTATGCTGGCACCTTATGCCATTGAAATGGGGGATTTTCTGGGTAAAGCCATCCCCGAGGGTTACCCATTCTCACGACAGGGGGGCGGCAAACCAAACGTGCCAAAGATACCTGCCATCAGTATTCCGGACAAAGACAAAGAGGCTGTAAAATCTATTATCCGAAAGAGTATGCAATGACCAACCAGTTTCATGACGATCATTTTCATGATGAATGCGGCGTATTTGGTGTGTTCGACCATCCGGAAGCTGCCAACCTCACTTATCTCGGACTGTATGCGCAACAGCATCGCGGCCAGGAATCAGCCGGCATCGTCTGCACCGATGGCCACAATTTCGATAGCCACCGTGGCATGGGTCTGGTCGCGGATGTATTCCAGGAATCGGACATCAAGAACCTCTCCGGCCACCGCTGCATAGGCCATGTGCGTTACTCCACTTCGGGAGAATCCGGTTTGCGCAATTGCCAGCCGTTTTCGTTTGAATATGCACATGGCGGTATCGCTATGTGCCACAACGGCAATATCGTGAACGCCCCCGAATTACGCCGAAAACTGGAAAAACAGGGCTCAATTTTCCAGTCCACCTCCGATACCGAGGTGTTAATCCATCTGGTGGCAAAAAGTAAGGCGGCAACCATGAAAGAACGTCTGGCCGAAGCCGTCCGGCAACTCAGAGGCGGGTTCTCGCTGCTGGTGCTGGTTGAAAAGCGTCTGGTTGGCCTGCGTGACCGCAATGGCATCCGTCCGCTGGTATTGGGCAAGCTGGATGGATCATGGGTGCTTTCCTCGGAAACCTGTGCCTTTGACCTGATTGGCGCTGAGTTTGTACGTGACGTCGAGCCTGGCGAAATGGTCATCATTGAAGAAGACAGTATTGAAAGTCTGTATCCATTCCAGTCGTGCGACCCCAAATTCTGTGTCTTCGAATATGTGTATTTTGCCCGCCCGGATTCAACGCTGGAAGGCATCAATGTGTACAAAGCACGCTACCGGATTGGCATGGAGCTGGCTAAAGAAGCATTCGTAGATGCGGACATTGTGGTTCCCGTCCCGGATTCCGGCACGCCGCCCGCCATGGGTTATGCGGAGCAGTCGGGACTGCCCTTTCAGATGGGTTTGATACGCAATCATTATGTGGGCCGCACATTTATTGAACCACAACAATCCATTCGCAATTTTGGCGTAAAACTAAAACTCAACCCCAACCGGGATCTCATCAAAGGCAAGCGCATCGTGCTGGTGGATGATTCCATTGTGCGCGGCACCACCAGCCGCAAGCTGGTGGAAATGGTACGTAAAGCGGGCGCAAAAGAGGTGCATATGCGTATCTCCAGCCCGCCGACCCGTCACTCATGTTTTTATGGTATCGATACTCCGGATTCGGATAAACTGATGGCCAATCAAATGAATGCCGATGAAATGTGCAGTGCCATTGGCGCTGACTCCCTTGATTTCGTCTCCTTCGAAGGCTTGTACCGCGCGGTGGGTAAACCACAACATTTACATTGTGACGCGTGTTTTTCCGGCAATTATCCCGTACCTATTGAAGGCCCCCGCTCACCGCAACTTTCACTGCTGCATTTCGTCAACCGCGGAGGCTAACCATGGCCCATCACCGCCCGCGCATTGTTCTGTTGTGTGGCATGCTGGGCATCACCAAGTGTTTGGGGTGGGAATATTTCAAGGGAGTTCGCCCCATGCTGGAGCGTATGGGGTTTGATGTGGTGGTCTTACAACTCCCTTGGGGGCAATCGATTGAACGACGTGCAGGATTCCTGGCGGATCAACTGAAAAATGGATCGGTCCCGTTCCATATCATTGCCCATTCCATGGGGGGTGTGGATGCCCGCTACTACATCACCCGTCTTGGCGGTCATAAAAAAGTGGCCAGCCTGACCACTCTGGCCACGCCCCACCACGGTTCGACTGCCGCTGATCATGAAATGCAGACATGGTACTCGCCCTACCGCCATTTACCCTCTGTTTCGAGCCTGACCCGGATAGCCATGCAACAATTCAATGACCGTACACCAAATCACAGGGACGTGACCTATCGCAGTTATTCCGCAGCGCGACGTATCAATAAATTACCTTGGCTCATGCGTCGTTTCGGACGTTTGATTGAAGAGAATGAAGGTGAAAATGATTCACAGGTATCTGTCGCCTCGGCCCAATGGGGAGAACATCTGGGCACGCTGAAAGCCGACCATTTCGAATTGATTGGCATGAATATCTGGCTGAACCCGTTTTCACGCAGACCGCGCTTTGACCACCTGCCCGTGTATCGGGATATTGCTGTATGGATTGCACAATATGAGGCTACGCGAACATGAGCATGCTGTACTTCGCCTATGGCTCCAATATGTACTCTACGCGGATGTGTAAGCGCGCACCGTCTGCTGTGGTGATTGGAACTGCCTGCCTTCATTATCATCATGTTGTGTGCAACAAACTGGGACAGGACGGCACAGCAAAGGCGAATATTGTCCCACAGCGGAATGCCGCCACCTATGGCGTTCTGTATAAAATCAGCGCGAATGAAATGGAGCTTCTGGATACGGAAGAAACAGGATACCGGAGGGTTGAAAAAATGATCCTGAACCATCTCAATCAGAAAGTGCATGCCCAAACCTATGTCGCTTTCCAGCTCACCCATCAGCCTGTAACCACGGCCTGGTATAAATCACTTATGATTCAAGGTGCAACCGAACATGGACTACCGGATCACTACATTCACGTGCTTGAACGCCTTCCGGCAACCGGTCAGACCTTAAAACCCGATGCGTAAAATTATCCAGATTGAAACAACCCGGCGCGAACAACTGGTGGATATTACAGCGAAGGTGCAGGAAACATTGCGTGCAGGCGGGGTGCAAAACGGGATCATTTCCGTCTACGCGCAGGGAGCAACTGCGGCCACCATGATTCAGGAAAATTGGGATGAAAGCGTTCAAACGGATGTCGTTCACTTGTTACAAAAGCTGATACCCAAGGGAGTGTGGTTGCATGATGCACAGGATGGCAATGGCGATGCGCACCTGAAAGCCGGACTGGTTGGCCCTTCGGAAACCATCCCTGTCATAGATGGTCAACTGGGGCTTTCCCGCTGGCAGAATATCTTCTTCTGTGAGTTCGATGGCCCCCGGCATCAGCGC
>JAUZQZ010000003.1 GCA_030950745.1 Mariprofundaceae bacterium
AAAACTGGGATTCACCGCCCGAAAGACCATGCAACTGGCGCAAAAATTGTATGAAGGTATTGATGTGGGCGGTGAACGCACCGGCCTGATTAGCTATATGCGTACCGATTCGGTCTCGCTGGCTGAGGAATCTATTGCCGATATGCGCTCACATATCGCGGAGCATTTCGGTGCTAATTATCTGCCGGGCAAACCGCGCCGCTTCAAAACAAAAAGCAAGAATGCACAGGAAGCGCATGAAGCGATTCGCCCCACATTGATTTCACGAACACCGCAGGCCATGAAGAATGTGCTCGATACGGATGCAGCCCGATTGTATGAACTCATCTGGAAGCGCGCGCTGGCCTGTCAGATGGCGCCTGCTGTGCTGGATCAGGTCAGCGCCGACATCACATCGGACAACGCCACGCTGCACGCCACGGGTTCGACCATTGCCTTTGACGGCTTTCGCAAGTTATATCTGGAAGGCCGCGATGAACCGGGCAAGGAAGAAGATACGGGCATGTTGCCGCCCTTAAAGGAGGGCGAATCCGTACAGGTTGAAAAAGTCGAGGCCAAACAGCACTTCACCGAACCTAAACCGCGTTTCACCGAAGCCAGCCTGGTCAAGGAGCTCGAAAGCCACGGCATTGGCCGACCTTCCACGTATGCTTCGATTCTGAATGTATTGCGGACCCGAAACTATGCGGAGATGGATAAAAAACGTTTTATACCGACCGATATTGGCGAAATCGTCAGCAAATTCCTGACGAAATACTTTGCCGACATCGTGGAAACGGGATTCACCGCGGACATTGAGGATAAGCTGGATGCCATAGCACGCGGCGAGGCGGAGTGGAAACCGTTGTTACGCAAATTCTGGACGCCATTCAAGGAGCGCGTGGATCATACCATGGAGAATGTAAAGCGTTCCGATGTCACCCATGAAGAAACCGATCAGATCTGCCCCGAATGCGGCAAACCCATGGCCATCAAACTGGGGCGCTTCGGGCGTTTTCTGGCCTGTACCGGTTACCCCGAATGCAAGCACTCCCAACCGTTGAACGGCAACGCGAAAGAGCAGCCCGAACCCGAAATGTCCGATCAGAAATGTGATAAATGTGGCGCGCCGATGGTCATTAAACATGGCCGCTATGGAAAATTTCTCGGCTGCTCGGCCTATCCCGAGTGCAAAAACCTTCAACCGCTGGAAAAGCCGAAAGACACCGGCATCACCTGTCCGCAATGCGGCAAGGGTACGTTTCTGGAAAAGAAATCCCGTCGTGGCAAGGTATTTTACTCCTGCTCGGAATACCCCAAGTGCAAAAACGCGCTGTGGAATAAACCGATTGACCGCCCTTGCCCGAAATGCGGCGCACCTTTTGTGACCGAAAAAGTCACCAAACGGCGTGGGCTGGAGCATATGTGTGCCGAGGAAGGATGTGACTGGCGTGAGCAGGTCGAAACCCCCGAAGCCGCGTAAAAAAAAAGAACCACAAGAATTGAACCGTAATGAATGCACAAGCATGGAAGATATCCGTCCCGCAATCTGTAAAGATATTCAGGCCGTATTTGAACTGAATCTGGCCTCGTTCGCGGAAGCATGGTCGCATCAGGCGCTCATGGATGTCCTCGATCATGATTACGATCTGGATGTGTGGCACACCACCCGTGGGAAACTGGCCGCCTATTATCTCGGGCAGGATGTGCTGGATGAGGTGCATATCATGCAACTGGCCGTTGCGCCCGCGTTCCGCCGACAGGGTCTCGGGGTCCGGATGACCCGATATATACTGGATAAAAAGCACCATGAAGGCATGCGCCACGTTTGGCTGGAAGTGCGCACATCCAATGTGGCGGCGCAACATCTCTATACCGGCCTTGGCTTTCGCATCAGCGGCACACGCAAGGATTACTATACACCGAAACCTTCCGGATTCCCCCGTGAGGATGCGCTGGCGATGCGCTACGATCTGTAACATACGTATTGTTGTAATGTGCCACCATATATGATACTATATCGCTATGAGCAAACGGGAGAAGTTGCTGTGGGCGATTCGGAACAGTCCAGGCCAGGTTAAACAGCTCATCGAAATGATGGACAAATATGGAGGTTGATATGCATTATCCATTTGAAATATTTTATAGCGAAGAAGACGGCGGATATATCGCAATCGTGCCGGACATTCCCGGCTGTTCCGCTTTCGGTGAAACCGAAGAGGAAGCATTGCGGGAAGTGCGCGTTGCGGTCAAATCCTGCCTGAATGCTTTGGAGGCAGAAAAAAGACCGATCCCCAAGCCTTCCGGAATCTCCAGCGCCAGCGGCAAGATCACGCTTCGCATGCCGAAAAGCCTGCATGCACGGCTTGCGATGGAATCAAAAACAGAAGGCGTAAGCCTGAATCAGTATATGCTCTACAAGCTTGCCCATGGGTGAGGATGCAAAACTTTGCCGGAATTCGTTTGATGTATCTGCTTCAAGTGAGGTGGTCCGATGACAGACTTGTCCCCAAGGTGGTAAAAAAGGCCCCGTAAAGGCATGCGCCACACGTAATTCGGGAGGATAAAGAGGAAAGAGGAAAGATGAGAAATAAGTATACTATCCCCTCTTTCTCGAAAATAAAAAAATGGCACAAGAGCCACAAAGAAAGACTAATTAAGTTTTGGAATGAAAAACGGCCCTCAGATTGCCCCGTAGGTGAATACCGTGAAAAAATCTAAAGCGCATGCAAGTGCAGTGTTTGGTGTTGAATAAATGAAACGTATAGATCGGATAAACTTGATTGATCGAATTGGACGAAACCTCCAATCAACCATGTCCTATTCAGATATAACTGGCTACCTCACGGCTTTCGGAGTAGACACTAAAAAGGAAACCTCAGATGGAGGTGGAAGCAAATGGGTATATACCAAGGACTTGCTTGCAACTGAACCTGATCAATTGATATTGCAGATTGCTGATGAATTAGAAATTGAACATGGATTTTCAGAATTAAAAAAGGGCGCAGGTTCTGATAGCCAGTTCTGGCAAACAAATCATTTCCGTTTATTCATAAGCCATCTTGCTGAGCATAAAGTGATAATGTCACAACTTCAGGGTGTGTTGAAAGAGTATGGAATATCTGCATTTGTCGCCCACAAAGACATTGAACCAACAAAAGAATGGCAAAATGAAATAGAAAAAGCTTTATTTTCAATGGATGCCCTTGTGGCGGTTCTAACTCCCAACTTCGATAAGAGTAAATGGACAGATCAAGAAGTTGGGGTTGCAATAGGAAGAGAGGTCTTGGTAATCCCCATCAGAAAGGGCATGGACCCATATGGGTTTATAGGAAAATTCCAAGGACTACAAAGTCACGGGAAAACAGTTGGTCAAGTGGCACAATCACTGTTTGAAATTCTTGTTAGTCATGCAAAAACCAAAGATGGAATGGTAAGTTCTTTAGTAAATCAGATAGTCCTTTCAACTGATTCAAGCATAGCACTGAAAAAACTTGATTTATTACGTAAAGTGGAAACACTACCCGTCAAGCATTTAGAAAAGGTGCGTGATGACAGTAAAGAAAATTCCGCTTTGATGGATTCAAATGAGTTCGTTGGTTTTTTGAATGAAATGCTTACTGAAAGAGAACTAGAAAAAGTGGATTTAGAAAACGTTATTGAGTTGAAGATCAATGATGAAATTCCGTTTTGAAAATGTGTCTCCCCAAAATATCGAGAGGGACTTCCGCTTTACTCCTGGCCTTCATGTAAAACGCCAGGTGGAAAGAAAGTGTTAATTTCTATTCCGGGCATGTGCTTGACACATTTTAAGTGCCTCTCTATGTTCGCTTTTCCTTATTTTAAGCGGATGAACAAGGTGGATAACAGATCATAATGAAACTTACTGGTGCGGAAATCTTTGTCGAATGCCTGAAACGGGAGGGCGTGGACATCATCTTCGGCTATCCCGGCGGGGCCGTGTTGCCGATTTACGACGAGATTTTCAAGAAAAATTACTTTCGCCATATCCTCGTGCGTCACGAGCAGGCCGCCCTGCACGCGGCCAACGGCTATGCGCGCGTCTCCGGTAAATGCGGCGTGGCGCTGGTCACTTCCGGTCCCGGTGCGACCAATGCCGTAACCGGACTGGCGGATTCCTATATGGATTCAATCCCTACCGTTTGTTTTTCCGGTCAGGTTCCCACCCACATGATCGGCAACGATGCCTTTCAGGAAGCGGATACCGTTGGCATTACGCGCTCGGCGACCAAGCACAATTTTCTGGTCAAGCATGTGGAAGATCTGGCCCTTACCATCCGCCAGGCGTTTCATATTGCCACAACGGGTCGCCCCGGCCCGGTGCTGATAGACATTCCCAAGGATGTGGGAATTGCCTCCTGCGAATTCCGCTATCCGGAAACAGTGAACATGCGTTCCTACAAGCCGGTGACCAAGGGGCATCACGGCCAGATTAAACGTGCCATCAAGATGATGCTGGCATCCAGACGTCCGATATTTTATACCGGCGGCGGCATCAACAGCGCCCGCGGCAGTGCTGAATTACTGACCAGGCTGGCACGCAAACTGAATTTTCCGGTGACCCAGACCCTGATGGGACTGGGCGGCGTGCCCTGCGATGACAAACATTTCCTTGGTATGTTGGGCATGCACGGGACCTATGAAGCCAATATGGCCGTATCTCATTGCGACTTGCTTATTGCGATTGGCGCACGTTTTGACGACCGCGTAACCGGCAAGATCGAGGCCTTCGCCCCGGAAGCCAAAATCATCCATGTGGATGTGGACCCGTCTTCCATTTCCAAGAACGTACATGCGCACCTGCCTATCGTCGGTGATGTAAAGGTGGTGTTGGGACAAATGCTGGATGCGCTCAAGACTGCAAATACCAAGCCCAATGCTGAAGCATTGAAGGTGTGGTGGCATCAAATTGAGGAATGGCGGGCCAGGGATTGCCTGCACTTCGATCAGGACATGGACGGCAGCATCAAGCCGCAGTTTGTGATCAGCAAGCTGCATGAACTGACAAAAGGGGATGCCATTATTGCCACGGAAGTGGGGCAACATCAGATGTGGGCGGCGCAACACTACGGATTCAAAAAACCGCATCGCTGGATTACATCCGGCGGGCTGGGCACGATGGGTTTCGGGCTCCCGGCCGCCATTGGCGCGCAGATTGCCGAACCTAAGGCAACCGTGATTGATATTGCCGGCGATGCCTCGATTCAGATGTCCATTCAGGAATTGTCTACGGCCATGCAGCACAAACTCCCGGTGATCGTTGCCATCATCAACAACTCATACATGGGCATGGTGCGTCAATGGCAGGAAATGTTTTATGAATCGCGTTATTCGCATTCCTACTGCGATTCGCTGCCGGACTTCGTCAAACTGGCGGAGGCCTATGGCGGCAAGGGCCTCCGGGCGGAAAAGCCGGGAGATGTTGAAACCGTCATCAAACAGGCACTGGCCAACCGCGATACCTTTACCGTGATTGATTTCGTTGTCACCAAAGAGGAAAACGTTTATCCCATGGTTCCGGCCGGTGCGGGATTAAGTGAGATGGTGCTGGCATGAGGCATACGATTACCGTACTGGTGGAAAACGAATTCGGTGTGCTCACGCGTATCGCCGGCCTGTTTTCAGCTCGTGGTTATAATATTGAAAATCTCAATGTGGCTCCGACTCTGGATGCCTCGATGAGCCGCATGACCCTGGTGACGCGCGGTGATGAGCATGTGATTGAGCAAATCAAGAAACAGTTGAACAAGCTGATTCCAGTCATCAAAACCGAGGATTTAACGCGCCAGGAACATATGGAACGTGAAATGATTCTGATTAAGGTGCGCGCATCAGAGGACACACGTGCCGAAGTGCTGCGCATGGCTGATGTATTTCGTGCCAATGTGGTGGATGTGTCCGAATCCAGCTATACGCTGGAACTGACCGGCAAAGCCAGGAAACTCGATGCCTTTCTGCGTATGCTGGAACCAAACGGTGTCATTGAGATGACGCGTACAGGCCCTGTCGGCATGCGCCGTGGCGCGGAAGGCTTTACGGTAGACGACGACTGAACAAACGTAATCAATTGAAATTACAGTGTTTTTAAAGAACTCCGTAATTCCGGCTGTACCCCTCCGACTATTGAACATCATTTTGCCCTTGCAGCGCTCTGTTTACCGGACTTGCTTTTCCACAGAATAAACCGGATATCAGCGCGCCGATGGAGGTGCGTATGTTTAAATGGCTAAACAACAGGATTATTGTGCTGACAGCGATACTCGCATTCGGCATCTGGCTGCCCGCAGGCATGGCCTCGGCTGGCGGATATTATTACGGTCATCACGGTTACGGACACCAGTATGGTCATGGCTATGGCTACGGGCACCAGTATGGTGGTCACGGGTATGGTCATCGCTATGCTCACTACGGTTTAGGTTCCTATGCCTTGTATGGTCTCTACAGCCATTACGGCCATCATGACTACGGAAGTCATTATTATACGCCATATTATGGCCATTACAGTTCCCCATATACTTACGGTTATTCCTCCTACTCGAATGCACGTCATACATACAATAATCAGGAGGGCGTCCGCATTTCACACAGCCGCGATGGCTGGCAATTGCTCAAGGACAACCACCCGAATGATGCATTGAATGCCTTTGCAATCGAGGCGCAGGATCATCCCGCCAAGGGTATGCCCAAGGTTGGTTACGCATTGGCTTCCGCCGGAACAGGCCAGCTTGACCGGGGCGTATGGGCCATGCGCCGGGCACTTCGTTTCGATCCGGAATCATTGCACTATGTGGCCGTGGATCAATCGTTGCAGAAAAGAATCAGGGCGCTCATCCACCGTTATGACTATGATTCCGCTTCTGCAAAAGCAACGGATGCCGCCTTCATGCGTGCGTCGCTACATTACCTGTTACGCGAAACCCCTGCCGCCCGGACTGCAATGAAACAGGCGCTGGATACCCGCAATGGCACGGTGAGCACCAGAAATCTCAAGAAGCTGATTCACGATTCTCCATAAGCCACGACTCGGAAGCTGCCACGCTGGTGAACGAGCCCAGCACCAGAAAAGAACCGTTTTCTTTTCCCGCTATTTCCGCATCCAATGCGTTCTGCAAGGAATCATAATTTGCATCACAGCATCCGGCTGGATAATGTTGTGCCACCAGCCTGCGAGTAAAGGGCCGCAATAGCGGTAATGCATCGGCAAGATTACGATCACCGCGTGTAAATACCAGAATGCCATCGAAGGGGTTGGCGAGAGCATGAAGCGAAGGCAATAATGCCCGTACGGCATGCATGTTGTGCGCTGCATCCAGCCAGATGTGACGATGATGCCAGCGGATATGCTGCAACCGGCCCGGAACTTCAGTCTCCGCCACGACCTTCATCATTAACGGCAAATCTGCCGCCACTTCACCTTCCACGCAAAGACGGCGAATTGCGGCATAGGCAAGCGACGCATTGCATCGCTGATAATCTCCCGCCATTTTTAACGGGGGAAAGTCCTCTTCACCTGACACAAACTCAATATCCGCCCTGTGACGCTGTAAAATTTCAGCAACATCATCGGCCTGCGGCGCACTGATTGCCCAGCGGCAATCCTGCATGGCATACGCCTTTTCGTCGGCAATGGCACTTAATGTCTCGCCCAACCATGCCTGATGGTCCAGGGCAATGGGGGTCATCAGTGCCATATCCGCGGGAACAGCCGTCGTGGCATCCATGCGTGCGCCAACACCTGCCTCCAGAATTTCCACATCAACCCGTGCCCTGGAGAAGAGGGACAGTGCCAACGCCGTCGCCACCTCAAAATAAGATGCGCCGATACTCATGGCGGCAGATACCATGCCTTCCAGGGCAGGAATGATTTCCGCATCGGTTACCGGCTTCCCATGGATTCGGATACGCTCATTGAAGGTATGGATATGGGGTGAGGTATAAAGCCCGACGGCAAGGCCTGCTCTTTGCAGCGCATGTGCCAGCATGAAAGCGGTGGAGCCTTTGCCATTGGTGCCGGCAATGCGGATGCGTAACCCGGGCCGGTTCAAATTCATGTCCACCAACAGGGCATGCATGCGCTGATGTCCCGGTCGGTAATCCCGATCCGCCGCAGGCGAACCCAGACTAGACAACAATGATTCAACAGATAATTTTTGGTGTTTTGTCATTAAGTATGAAATTTAACTGCTGAGCTACTTGCAAAACTCATGAGCGGCAATCGGCTTCCCCACTTCGGCCCAGAGTTTTGCAAGTGGCTCTGTTTACGAAACTTTTCGGTAAAAGTTTTTCTGCAACTATCCCTCTGCTTGCCGGTAAATACGTTGTAGGAGTTGACCAAATAGATTCTTCAAACCATCTCGCAATTCACGGCGGTCCACAATGTCATCTATCAGGCCGTGTTGTAAAAGAAACTCGGCCCGCTGAAAGCCCTCGGGCAGTTCCTGGTTCACGGTTTCTTTAATCACCCTGGGTCCGGCAAAACCGATGAGTGCTCCGGGCTCAGCCAGAATAATATCTCCCAGCCATGCGATGGAGGCGGAAACACCACCCATGGTCGGGTGTGTCAGCAGACAGATAAAGGGGATTCTCGCATCCTTCAGGCGCTTGGCGACAGCGGATGTTTTCGCCATCTGCATCAGGGACAACACACCTTCCTGCATACGGGCGCCTCCGGATGCCGTAACCAGCAGATAAGGACAACGCCGTTCCAGCGCACGTTCCATTCCAAGCACAATTTTTTCACCGGCCACGGCCCCCATGCTGCCGCCCATGAAACCAAACTCAAAAATTGATGCAGATACTGTCTGCCCCCCAATATCACCAAGATAATTGCGTACCGAATCCTCATCTCCCACTTTTTTGGAAGCATCCTTGATACGATCCCGGTATTTCTTTTTATCACGAAAATCAAGCGGGTCCTGAGAACGTAAATCGGTATCAAGCTGCTCAAACGTGTTGGCATCGAAGAGAAATTCAGCTCTCTGCGCAGCGGAAATGCGATGATGGTGACCACACTTGGGGCATACCATCAGGCTGCGTTGCATCTCCTTGTTGTAAACCGCCTCACAGCAATCAGGACATTTGATCCACAAGCCTTCCGGCATGTCCTGCTTCGAACCGCCCAGCATGGTCGATGGTCGTTCAATGAGACGTGTAATCCAGTTCATGTTAAAACAGCAGTTCATCCACCTGCGTGAGCATGCGCAGGTGGGGTAAATATAATGCTTCCACCTCCGCCGTTAACACGTTGAGTGTTTCCGGCTTCATGTGATACAGGTACACGGGAACATCTCCGAGTTTGTTAAATTTTGCCAGCTCTTTGGCCATACCGTTCGGCGTCAAATGGCCGCTGATGTCTGCCAGACGCTCATAGTTATTGGGAAATGAGCAATCCATGATAATCCCTTTGAGGTTGGGTTGGGCATTGGCCACTTCCCAGATTCGATCCGTATGGCCGGTATCCGCCGTGTAGATGAATTGCTGTCCGTCTTTCTCCAGCAGAAAACCGGTGCATGGAACAGGATGATTAACAGGAATCGCTGTAATCGTCACACCGTCTGCTTCTACAGGCTCCTCAGGCTTGATCTCTTCAAATGCAAGAATAGGATCATCAATACTGGGTATCTTGGTAAAATCGGGCCACACATGGTTGTTCAGGAAATGTTTACGTAATACCTCGAGGTTTTCCTTCAAGCTATGCACTATAATTTGACGGTTCTCTCTGGCTCCCCCTAATCGTTTAAGGGAACGATTATCGGCCAGAAATGCGATATCCTTGATATGGTCCAGATGCGTATGCGACAGAAAGATATGGCGAATACCAAACTGGTCTTCAAGGTCCAGCCCTTCGGTCGGCGAGCCGGCATCCAGAAGAATAGAATCGTTGACCAGAAACGAGGTTAAATGGAAGCCTAATAACTGCCCGCCGTAACAGCCCAGAACCTTGATCCTCAACCTGCATTCTCCTCAGGCACTGTAAATGAATAAGTCATAGTTTCCGCATCCCGCCTTCAGGCCATCTTCACCTGTTTCTCAATCACAAAATCCTCATCATAGCTATGGCTACGTCTACGGTTTTGCTCAATCGAAACAGACGCATCTGACCCAAATCCGGGCGTGGATTCCAATGATTTATTCATTTGCATCGCCTTAGCATCGCCTCGCGCATTTCCCCCGCAACACCATCCATAGCCTCAATCATGGCACAATGATCGGAAAAATGCTCGGAAATCTGTGAAACAAACTGGCTGCCTACGACCACACCGTCAGCGAAGGCCGCCACTTCTGCCGCCTGTTCAGGTGTTTTAATGCCAAATCCGACACAGATGGGCAAGTCAGATTGTTTCCGCAATTGCGTGATCTGGCGATTAATTTCCCCCATCTCTCCCATCTTTGCACCTGTGATGCCAGTCAATGATACGTAATAAATAAAACCGCCTGCGGACCGGGCCGCCAGTTCCCGGCGTGCTTCCGAAGAGGTCGGAGCAACCAGCCGGATACTGTGCAGCTTATGTTCGGCCAGAGCGGCATCTACTTCAGTGGACTCCTCCGGTGGAATGTCCACCAGTAACACACCATCCACACCGGCCAGTGCTGCCTGACAGGCAAATGCATCATAGCCCATGGCATAGGCCACGTTGGCATATCCCATCAGGACAATACCGGCAGCAGGGCTTTGCTTGCGTGTCTGTGATGCCAGTCGAAACACATCTTTCATCGTTGTCCCGGCAGCCAGCGACCGCTCACTCGCCGCCTGAATCACCGGGCCATCCGCCATCGGATCGGAAAACGGCATACCGATTTCCACAATATCCGCATGCCTGGCCAGAGTCTGCAACAATTGTGCTGAAACGTCCGGATCAGGATCGCCTGCTGTCAGATAGCCAATCAGTGCAGCACGGTTCTCACTGCGGCAGGTTTCAAAACAGTTGGCCAGACGATCCAGACTCATACCGCACCCTCCGTCCAGCCCAGCGCCTTAAAGACCGTGTTCATATCCTTATCGCCCCTGCCCGAAAGATTCACCAGTACATGCTGGTCCGGGCGCATAGCAGCCGCGATACGTAACCCGGCGGCCAGCGCATGGCTGGATTCAAGCGCCGGAATAATTCCCTCAACCCGCGTCAGCTTACGGAAAGCATCCAGCGCTTCGTCATCCGTCGCCGCATCCAGTTCCAGTTCACCGGCTTCCAGCATGGCGGACAATTCCGGCCCGACGCCCGGGTAATCGAGTCCAGCGGAAATGCTGTGCGTCCCCTGAATTTGCCCCTCTTCGTTTTCAAGGAGGTAAGTCAGGTTACCGTGCAGGATCCCCGGTTTACCGGCAGCCAGCGAGGCCGCATGTGCTTCAGTGTCCAATCCCCTGCCCGCCGCTTCGACGGCAACAAGGCGTACCGGGTCATCACGCAGAGGGTGCAGCAGCCCCATGGCATTGGAGCCACCTCCGACACAGGCAACAGCCACATCCGGGAGCCTCCCGGCCTGAGCCAGCATTTGCGCACGCGCTTCCTGGCCGATGACCACATGGAACTGGCGCACCATCAGTGGGTAGGGATGTGGGCCGGCCACCGTACCAATGATATAAAAGGTGTCCGCACAACTGGCCACCCAGTCGCGCAAGGCATCGTTCAGCGCATCCTTGAGCGTCGCCGTACCCGAATCCACGGGGATGACGTTGGCGCCGAGAAGCCGCATACGTAGCACGTTCGGCATTTGCCGCTCAACATCCTCGCGCCCCATGTACACATCGCAATCCATACCGAACATGGCGGCAACGGTGGCCGTAGCCACACCATGCTGACCGGCGCCTGTTTCAGCAATGACGCGTTTTCTGCCCATTCGACGGGCCAGCAGTCCCTGCCCGATCGTATTGTTGATTTTATGCGCGCCGGTGTGTGTTAAATCCTCGCGCTTGAGCCATATTTGTGCGCCGCCATTTTCCTGCGACAGGCGTTCGGCATGATATAAAGGTGTGGCGCGTCCGGCATACTCATGCAGCAGCCGCATACGTTCATGCTGGAACGCCTCATCCTCCCATGCCTCAAAAAAAGCTGCTTCCAGTTCAGCCAGTGGTCCCATGAGCGTTTCCGCAACATACTTGCCGCCAAAGCGGCCAAAATGGCCGCCTGCATCCGGTGCATGACGAATAGAAAAATCGTAGACAGATTCTGGAACATCCGATAATTCGTTTATCAATACGGCTCCTCTGAGACTTCCCGGCAATCTGCAAGACATATGCCAGTCCGTATGGGTGAAATATCAGGCAATTTACAAGGATACTGACAAAAAATGTCAGTCTTAGCTTCCGTTTTGGCGCACTATGGCTACAAACCGGCATAGTTTTTCAGCATCTTTCACGCCGGGCATGGACTCCACGCCAGAGGATACATCCAGTGCATCCCATTGGCGAACGCTTAGCGCCCGTCGCACATTTTCCATATCCAGTCCGCCTGCAAGCATGAGCGGATGTGCATGTTCAAACCCGTCCAGCAGCGCCCAATCGAACGTTTCTCCAGTGCCCCCATACATCCCCTTGGGCGCTTTGGCATCCAGCAGTACCGGGCAATCGTAGGCATGGGCTATTTTCAGGTCCGTCTTTTCATGGACGGGCACAGCCTTGATCACACGGCGGGCCTGAGCATCGCAAAATTCCGGCGTTTCTTCGCCATGGAGTTGCAACACATCCAGGGGGCAATGTTTCAATGCATCGTCAATCACATCCTGACCGGGATTAACAAACAGACCGACAGCCGACACAAAGGGTGGTAATGCACGGATAATCGCTGCGGCTTTCATGGGTGGAATGAACCGTGGCGACTTGTCGTAAAACACAAAACCGACAGCATCCACGCCGAGGCGTGCAGCCAATAATGCATCCTCAATCCGTGTAATTCCGCATACCTTGATACGTATGCGACATGATGTTGCTGTTAAATTCATGATGCAAGTCTAGGCAAACATAGCATGCTACGCTACCGGCGACAGAGCGGGATAAATCCAGTCAGATACTCTCCAGCGCCTCCGTCAGAAGCGAAGGCGGAAACGGTTTCGTGAAAACATGGCGAACTCGCCCGGCCAGCCCGTATTGTTGCAAATGCCACTCGGCGCATTGATCGGGATTGCCGGTCATCAGCATACAGCAAAGATCAGGATGCCGCTGTTGCACCTCCCTGAGCAACTGTAAGCCATTCATGCCGGGCATGTTAATGTCCGAAAGCAACACCGTCGGCATACCGAAACCATCCTTTTGCATATAGGCCAGATAACTTTCGCCTGACATGAATGTTCGTACCCGGAATCCACAGCCTGAGAGTATTTGCAGCAGTATTGTACGGATGGCGTGTTCATCCTCCACCACATGTATGGTTTTATACGTTTCATGTTTGTTCATGCCATTGTCACCGTCTGCTCATCTTCAGCCGCAATAGTCTCTCAGACAATGTTTAAAAGTCAACAACATGCTGTAGAGACATTGCCGTGTGCGGCCAATGACAAAAGAATACAGTGCATGGCTTTACAATCAAAAATTGGCGGTCGTATTCGTACATTGCGGCAGTCGCAATACCCCATGCTCAGCATTCATCGGTTAGCGGTACAGGCAGAGGTTGATCCGGGGCAATTAAGCCGTGCTGAACGCGGACTGGCCGGTTTGTCTCTTGATGCGCTGGAGCGTATTGCGGCGGCGCTAAACGTATCCCTTGGCGCGCTGGTGGATCCGGAAAATAAAAGTTCCTGCATTGAGGCCGCCGAACCGGATACGGCCCAGCCATACGATGAATATCATCGGCTTGTCCGCGATCTTGCCCGGCTGGTCTGGGGCAAACTGTCTGAAAACGAACTGGCGCAATGTAGCGATACCGAACAGGCTTTGATCCGTCACCATATCCACTCGGCAATCGAGGAAGGAACGAAACGCGGACAGCTTCATGCTGAGCGTGAGATAAAGGCCATACACGAAGCAGAGAATAAAAAGCGATCCTGAAACGCCCTGACAACAAGGATGCGTTCCTGCGCATTCATCTCTAGACTGCGACAAATGAACAGCAAGGCGATTATGAACACGTATGGCCGTTATCCCGTGAGGCTGGTACGGGGTAGTGGCGCACGCGCATGGGATGATACGGGTAAAGAATATCTTGATTTTATTTCCGGCATTGCGGTCAACACGCTGGGGCATGCCCACCCGGCACTGGTTCGGGCCATCAGTGAGCAGGCCCAAACCATGCTGCATTGCTCCAACCTGTTTCATATTCCTGCTCAGGAAAAACTGGCAGAGAAACTGACTCGGCTTGCCGGAATCGAACGGGCCTTTTTCTGTAATTCAGGGGCAGAGGCGAACGAAGCGGCGATCAAACTGATGCGGAAATACTGGTACGATCAGCATAGCCCGCGACGCACCATTATCACCGCCACCCGGTCATTTCACGGACGCACCCTCAATACGCTGACCGCTACCGGACAGGATAAGGTAAAAACCGGCTTTGATCCGCTGCCTCCGGGCTTTATCCATGTGCCGCTGGGCAACATGAATGCCCTGAAACAGGCTGTAGGCGACGACACGGCCGGAATTCTGCTAGAACCTGTTCAGGGCGAAGGTGGCGTCAATGTTGTAGCGGATGCCTATTTGCGAGGTGTGCGCAAACTGTGCAACGATACGGGTATCCTGATGGTACTGGATGAGGTGCAAACCGGCGTAGGACGCACAGGTGAAATGTTTGGTTTTGAGCATACCGGCATGCGACCGGATATCCTTACACTGGCCAAGGGACTGGGCGGCGGCGTACCCATTGGCGCCATGCTGGCAAGCGAATCCGTTGCGGCTTCTTTCGGCCCCGGCACGCATGGCTGCACCTTTGGCGGCAACCCGCTTTCCTGCACTGCGGCGCTGACCGTGATTGATGTGATTGAGCAGGAAGGCCTACTGGAAAACGCCCGCACGCAGGGAGGGCACCTGCTGTTGGGGCTTAAAGCGATACAACGAACACATCCTGTCATGCAGGAAATACGTGGTCAGGGCTTGCTCATCGGCGCCGAACTTAGCTGTGATGTGGCTGAAACGATTGCCCGCTGCCGTGAATCCGGCTTACTTTTGCTGCCTGCGGGCCCCAAGGTACTTCGTTTCCTGCCGCCACTGAATGTAACATCAGCAGAAATTGACGAGGCGCTAACCATTCTTGGTGATTGTCTCGGAACAGACTATATCGGAACAGATGGGGGCTCATCGTGAGACACTTTCTGACATTACTGGATATCACACCGGAGGAAGCACGCCATATCCTTGCGCGAGCAACGGAACTCAAGACCATGCAAAAGACCGGCATCCCGCACAGAACATTAGCTGGAAAAACCCTGGCCATGATTTTTGACAAGGCATCTACCCGCACACGCGTATCTTTCGAGACGGGCATGTATCAGCTCGGCGGTCATGCACTGTTCCTGCACTCCGGGTCCACGCAACTGGGGCGCGGCGAGCCCATCGAAGATTCCGCACGTGTTATTTCGAGCATGGTGGACGGCGTGATGATCCGCACCTTCGCGCAGGAAAATATCCAGCAGTTTGCCAAATATTCCTCGGTGCCGGTCATCAACGGACTGACCGACCTCACCCATCCGTGTCAGATACTGACCGATGTGTTTACTTATCAGGAACATCGCGGCGATATTGCCGGAAAAACCGTAGCCTGGATTGGCGACGGCAACAATATGGCGCATTCGTGGATTAACGGCGCGGTATCATTCGGATACAAGCTTAATATTGCCTGTCCGGAAGGCTATTGCCCGGATGAAAAGATGCTGGCCGCCGCACACGCACTGAACGCCGAGATTGTCCTGGCCGACAACCCTCTTGCCGCCGCGCGCAATGCCGACCTCGTCACCACCGATGTATGGGCCTCGATGGGCCAGGAGGATGAACAGGCTACACGCGAGAAAGCCTTTGCCGGTTTTCAGGTGAATGCGGATGTGATGGCGGAAGCAAAACCGGATGCGCTGTTCATGCATTGTCTGCCAGCACATCGCGGCGAGGAAGTGGCCGCCGAGGTCATGGATGGCCCGCAATCGGTGGTGTGGGATGAGGCGGAAAACCGTCTGCATGCACAGAAGGCGCTGCTGGAATTTTTGCTGAAATAAAATGGTAGTGCCCCGGAATATTGAATGTCCATCTTATGCGCCATTGAATATAAGAAGGATATTGTCGGCCATTAGTATAATCCCGCACTGCCGCCGAGGGTTTGGCTTGGTTGAAACTGGAGTTGCCTGCTATGGTAAAGCATAAGGAAGGAGGATCCATTCAAATGCACAAACAAATAGATATGTATACCCATTAATAAGTTAGGCTTCAAATAAGATGAATCATAATTCTAATTTCCCACCATCATTTTTGTTGTTACAACAGGAAGGACATTTAATTAGCTCATGTCTTGCTTTAGGGCTTACTGAACTTCGGACTGCAAATGTTCATAACAAAGGTGCATTTTATTCTTCCCTTCTAAATATCTCAGTTGGCATAGAGAGATTGATGAAGGCAATTATAATAATGCAGCACATGATAAATAATAATTTATCAGTACCGACAAAAAAGCAGCTAAAAGCCTACGGGCACAACATAATAGAGTTGTATGATGAGTGTGTAA
>JAUZQZ010000030.1 GCA_030950745.1 Mariprofundaceae bacterium
CCATATGCCTCATCAAATCTCATCCTCCTGACCTCCTGTAGCACTTCTGTTCGTCTCATCTTTGATCACCTCTGCGGTGATTATCAGACCGGACAACTCTCGTGCTACTGTGGCGGACAGGTTATGTGTTGCTGACATTCATGATTTTCACGGCTTGACCGTGGCTGCCGCATCACCATAATGCCGCATCCCTTTGTCCCTGTATGGAAAACAGAGGAGGCAAGGAGATGAGCATGGGAAGTCTCTTGCAGGTTCAGTTGCAGAACATTCCAGCATCTGGCTGGCACTGGCATGGCAAATTCCGTGCAGCAGATTTGCAGGATGACAGTTGCGGCGATATTGCACCATTGCCACATGGGTGTTCGGATGCGGACTGGGATGCTGTGCTGGAGCATAAGGGTGGCTGTTACCATCTGGGCGGGCGCTGGAGTATTTCCGTCCGCTGCACTTGTTGCCGCTGTAATAGCCCTGTCGAGCATACGATTTCCGGGAATATGACTCGTGTTTTCCGTATGGGATCCTGCGATGACGCAGACAGCGATGATGAAGATGTGCTGCCGCTGCCAGGGCAGATTAATCTGGTGGATGTGCTGCGTGAGGAGATATGGCTGGTCTGGCCACAGAACGCGGTGTGCCGACCGGAATGTAAGGGGTTGTGTCCGCATTGCGGTGCCGACCTGAATCGGGCATCTTGCGGATGTGCGGTCGATAATGAAGACCATCCGTTTTCGGTGTTAAGGAATATTGTGAAGCAGTAATAGTCCATGGCGGCTAGAGACAGGAGAGTGAAATGGCAGTTCCAAAAAGAAAAACAAGTACTTCCAAACGCAATATGCGCCGTGCGCATGATCGTGTGGGTGCATCTGCGATGAGCGAATGCCCGAATTGTGGCGAGATGATGCGTCCGCATCACGTGTGCCCGCATTGCGGTCATTACAAGGGCCGTGAGGTTATCGCAACAGACGAGGCCTGAGTTCCTTGTCCCGCATTCTTATTGACGGTCACGGCGGTGATAATGCGCCACAGGTCGTCATCGAAGCGCTCCAGAAAATCCTGTCCGATGGGAAAAGCCCCAACGAAGAAGGCTCGATTGAATTGGGTGTTGTTGGGCAGCCCGAAATCCTCACTCCGGCATTGAATGCGGCAGGCATAGCGGGCCGGGTAGAGGTGATTCCGGCAGCCCAAACAATTGATATGTGTGAGTCGCCGGCCATGGCATTGCGGCGCAAGAAAGATTCCTCCATTCATGTCGGTGCGCGTCAGGTACGCGATGGTCATTGGGATGCACTGGTCAGCGCGGGTAATACCGGCGCCCTGATGGCGATATCCAAGTTTATCCTGAAAACGCTTCCCGACGTGGATCGTCCGGCTATTGCCTCCATGATTCCAGCCATCGATGGCCAGACTCTGTTGCTGGATGCGGGTGCCAATGTGGATAGCTCATCCGAGCATTTGCTGCAATTTGCCGTGATGGGATCCTGTTACATGCAGGCAGCGGAGGGGATGGATTCGCCACGTGTTGGTTTGCTCAACATCGGTTCCGAAGACATCAAGGGAACGGACGTTGTTAAAGTCGCGGCAGCGGAACTCAGAGAGATGGATCTAAATTTTGTAGGTAATGTGGAGGGCACGGACCTTTTCCTTGATACCGTGGATGTGGTGGTTTGCGACGGGTTTGTAGGCAACGTGGCGCTCAAGACCATGGAAGGTGTTGCACGTTTTATTATACATAACCTGCGTCGTGAATTAAGTGGCAGTTTGAGTGCAAAAATGGGGACACTGCTAGCTCGGGATGCATTAAAACGTCTCAAATCAAAAATTGATCCTGCGGAATATAATGGTGCGCCATTACTTGGACTGAACGGGATTGTGGTTAAAAGTCATGGTGGTGCGAATACCCGCGCATTTGTTCGTGCAATTATGGTTGCTCATCGGGAAGTAGATTCGAATCTCAGGGAGTATACCGTTGAAGCCATGAATCAGTGGACGGAAAACTGATGGTACAGCCCGTGCATATTACCGGCGTTGGCGGTTACCTTCCGGAGCGCATTCTTACGAATGCCGAGCTGGCGTCGCTGGTGGACACCACGGATGACTGGATCGTGGAACGCACAGGCATACGGGAACGGCATATTATTGCTGGAAATCAGCACACATCGGACCTTGCCGTGGAAGCGGCCAGACAGGCGCTCGATGATGCCGGGTTGAAGCCCTCTGATTTGGATGCGTTGGTGGTAGCAACCACCACGCCGGATATGATTTTCCCCTCGACTGCGGCTGTTGTGCAGTCCAAATTGGGAGCGTCCGGCTTTCCTGTGTGGGACATTCAGGCCGTGTGCTCCGGTTTTGTGTATGGTCTGGCGCAAATCACGGGCATGATGGAAGCGGGTATGTTTCGCCGTGTTCTGTTGGTCGGAGCGGAATCCATGTCCCGAATCCTCAACTGGAAAGATCGCACGACCTGTGTGCTGTTTGGTGATGGCGCGGGTGCGGTTGTGCTTGAATGCATGGATGGGGAAGGGGGTATTATGGGGTCCGTGCTGAATGCGGATGGCTCTTACCGGCCGCTGTTGATGGCCAAACACCCTCATCCCGGAGCGAGTCCTGATATGCCGGATATGCGTATTGATGCGGCTGGCATTGCGGCTATCGAAATGCGTGGTAACGAAGTATTTCGTACTGCGGTTAATAAACTGGGCGAGGTGGTTGGGCAGGTGTTGGAACACTGCCACACCGAGGTGTCCGATGTGGATTGGCTAATTCCCCATCAGGCCAATATCCGTATTATCAATGCTACAGCAAAAAAGTTGAAACTTGGGACCGAGCGTGTTGCCATTACGGTGGATAAACATGCTAACACATCATCGGCCAGTGTTCCTTTGGCACTCAACACGTATTATCGTGAAGGGAAGGTAAAAGAAGGCCAGCTCATATTGTTGGAGGCATTTGGTGCGGGGTTCGTCTGGGGTGCCAATCTGCTACGCTGGACCAAAGGTTGAGTTCAAAGCTCGCGTTTCTGTTTCCGGGTCAGGGTTCCCAAAGCCAGGGTATGCTCCGTGAGTTTCTCGATACGGAACAGGCGGTTACCGATACGTTTATCGAAGCCTCGGATGTGCTTGGTTACGATATGCGCAAATTGATCCATGATAACCCGGACGAAAAACTGAATCAGACCGAATTCACCCAGCCCGCATTGCTTACGACTTCTATAGCGTTGCTCCGTTTGTGGGAGCAACGGGGTGGAGCGCAAGCTACACATGTCGCGGGACACAGCCTGGGCGAATATTCAGCATTGGTTGCCGCAGGTAGCCTGTCTTTCCCTGATGCCCTTGTTCTGGTCACTTTTCGGGGCCAGGCTATGACTAAAGCCGTTCCGGAGGGTGTGGGGTGTATGGCCGTGATTCTGGGCCTTGATGATGATCAGGCAAAAACCTTGTGCCATGAGGTTTCTACGGATGCTGAGAAAGTATGGCCCGCCAATTACAATTGCCCGGGGCAACTGGTTGTAGCTGGTCATGCGGCAGCCGTGAACCGTATGATGGAACGGGCCAAAGATGCAGGTGCGCGGCGTGCAATTCCTTTACAGGTGAGCGTACCTTCGCATACGCCGTTAATGCAGCCGGCTGCTGATGCCATGGGAAAGCGGCTGAAGGGTGTTGAAATCAAAACACCGAAGATACCCGTTTGGAGTAATGCACTGGCTTCCCCTCTTGAGAGGCCGGGCGAAATCGAAGCGGCATTGGTACAGCAACTGGTGTTACCCGTGCGCTGGACGGAAATTATCTGCCGTATGGCTCATATTGGTGTGTGTCACGGTGTGGAAATGGGTCCCGGTAAAGTCTTGTCGGGTATTGTGCGCCGTATTGACAGGCACTTTGCAGTTTGTCCCGTTGAGACGCCCGATAATCTGGCTTGCGCTCTGGAACAAATGGTTGGATAAATGGTTGGAACAAATGGCAGGAGGTAATTCATGAGTGAAGCACGTGTTGCAGTGGTGACGGGTGCAAGCCGTGGCATTGGATATGCGATTGCCAGTGAGTTGGCTGCTTCCGGATACCGTCTGGCTATCTGTGGCACCCGTGAAGATACGATCAAACAGGCGGCCGATAAGATTCACGCTCAATATGGTGTTGAAGTAAAGCCAGCCGCTGTCGATGTGTGCGACAGGGAATCGCTTCAGAATCTTATCACCCAAACCGCAAAGGGTTTTGGTCGGCTGGACGTGCTGGTGAATAATGCAGGGATCACTCGCGATAATATTTCCATGCGCATGAAACCGGAAGAATGGCAGCAGGTTCTGGATACCAATCTCTCTTCGGTGTTCCATGCCTCACAGGCGGCGCTTAGGCCGATGATGAAGGCACGCTTTGGCCGCATCATCAATATCTCTTCGGTTGTCGCGTCCATGGGTAATCCCGGGCAATTGAATTATTGCGCCAGTAAAGGGGGAATTGATGCCATGACCCGTTCGCTGGCCCGTGAAGTGGGATCGCGTAATATTACGGTCAATGCCATTGCACCCGGTTTTATCGCCACGGACATGACCGCTGATCTGGGGGATGATGCGCGCCAGGCTCTGGAAGCGCAGGTGCCGCTGGGCAGGCTTGGCAGCCCGGATGATATTGCACAGGCGGTGGTCTTTCTTGCCAGTGAGAATGCTGCTTATATCACCGGCCAGATATTGCATGTCAATGGTGGCATGTATATGTAAGCTTGCTGTTAGCTGAAGAGATTGCATTATCAGAATACCGTATCTTGCAAAAGCGGCTTGTACAAGATGCAAGGCTGTGATAGAAGCCGCATAAATCCGATCTGGGAGGACTCAATGTCTGCAGAAATTGAAGCAAAAGTCATTAAAATCGTAGCCGATCAACTCAATGTTGATGAAAGCGAAATCAACCCTGATTCATCCTTTGTAGATGATCTGGGGGCCGATTCACTGGATACGGTAGAGTTGGTGATGGCTTTTGAAGAAGAGTTTGGTATCGAAATACCTGATGACGATGCCGAGAAGATTCAAAGCGTACAAAACGCCATCGATTATATCGCCGCCAAGGCGGAATAAGTCCTTATGACTCGACGCGTTGTCGTCACAGGCGTCGGGCTGGTCACCCCGCTGGGCGCCAGCATGGAAACCACATGGAATAATTTGATTGCCGGTCAGCCGGGTATTCGTCGTATTACCCGGTTTGATGCGGAAGCAACTGGCATGGCGTGTACCATTGCGGGAGAGGTTCCTGATTTTGATGTGAGCGAATACGTCAATCGCAAGGATGCCCGCAAGATGGATACGTTTATCCAGTTTGGCATTGCCGCTGCTCATATGGCTATCGAACACTCCGGTTTTAAGATCAGTGAAGCCAATGCGAACCGTGTGGGTGTAATCATTGGGTCCGGGATGGGTGGTTTGCCGAACATTGAAAAAACCATGCGTGCTTATGAAGCAGGCGGGGCACGCAAGATTTCACCATTTTTTATTGCTCAAACCATTATCAACATGACATCGGGTTGGGTGTCTATGCTGACAGGTGCCAAAGGTCCGAATTCCGCTACGGTGACAGCCTGTGCCAGCGGCACGCACGCTATTGGCGATGCCTTTGAAATCATTGCCCGGGGAGATGCCGATGCCATGATAGCCGGCGGTACGGAGGCGTGTATCTGTGAGCTTGCCGTGGGCGGCTTTGCTGCTTCCAGGGCTCTTTCCACACGCAATGATGAACCGGAAAAAGCATCACGTCCGTGGGATAAGGATCGTGATGGTTTTGTCATGGGTGAAGGTGCGGGTGTGTTGATGCTGGAATCCCTGGACTCAGCCAAAGCGCGTGGTGCGAATATTCTGGCGGAAGTGGCGGGCTACGGCATGTCCGGCGATGCCTATCACATTACCGCGCCCGCGCCGGGTGGTGAAGGCGGTGCCAGATGCATGAAACAGATGCTCAATGGTGCGGGAATTAACCCTGAAGATGTTGATTACATCAATGCCCACGGGACATCTACCCCTGTCGGCGATCTGGCGGAGACGGAAGGTATCAAATCAGTATTTGGTGAGTATGCGAAGAAATTAATGGTGTCATCCACCAAGTCGATGACCGGGCATTTGCTGGGCGCGGCTGGTGGTATTGAGGCTGCTTTTACCGTACTCGCCATCCATCACGGCGTGGTTCCACCGACCATCAATCTGGATGAACCGGGAGAAGGGTGCGACCTCGACTATGTGCCAAATGAGGCGCGCGATGCTAATATTGATGTTGCGATTTCCAATTCATTCGGATTCGGTGGCACCAATGCATCGGTGGCACTCCGCAAGTTTGCATAGGTAAATTTGCACGGACAGGTGCATTTCCGTACTGTTTCCATGCAAAGCCGTAAGTGTTCAGCTTACGGCCTTTTTTCATGTTTCCCGGAGTATTTCTCGGCTTTGCTCGAAGACCCGTCCAGGAATGGGCGGCAGTTTCTAACATCCCGTCGTGGGATTAAGCGTTCGCTGGATACGGTTTGTATCAGTGATGCAGAAAGTTTTTTTGACGAGTGGGCGCAGCGACTACATGGGAATGTCAGAAATTCTCCGGCGGTTCGTTGCCTGATTTATGCATCTTATGAGGCCGGGAATCTTATTGAGCAATTGCCTGAACCTGAATCCGCACCGCCGTGTACGGTGCTGTGGACATTATATCCCGATGAATCCCTGTGTTTTGATCCTGGTTCCGGCCATATCCACCTCGCTGCGGCCAGTCAGAGCCAGCTGGATGCGTTGGAAGCCATGCTGGATCAGGCGTCGGCATTTGAGAATATTTCCGCGACTATTCCCAAGGGTAAAATGACAGCCACATCAGACGCGGCGTATCAGACAGCGGTGGAGCGGGTGAAGGCATATATTGCTGCCGGAGATGTGTTTCAGGC
>JAUZQZ010000031.1 GCA_030950745.1 Mariprofundaceae bacterium
GCTGTCCCGCCGCGCGATAGAGTTGTATGTTTTGTGAGGTTCATGGTGGTTCCATGGGCCGAAATTCCAGCTCGGACAAAAAGGCCGCAGGCCGTTTGGACGAACTTCTGGTCGCCCGAAGGGTGAGGGCCAACGGCCCTAATCAAATGGGCCGAAGTGGGGAAGCCGATTGCCGCTCATGAGTTTTGCAAGTGGCTCTTAGGTGCCGGGGTTCGTGGAAAGTATTACGAATCATATAAAGCGTCACATAATATAGTGTTGCTTCAGCCTGAAGTGGCAGAAGCTTTCCCGACAGAAGAGGCTGTAAATAACGCCTTGAAATCCTTAATCAAGGTGGCTCAAACATCAATTGGCCTAAGCAAGCGCTCCAGCCGTTAGTACAGATTAAGCACTTAGCTTCACAGGCAGCCCCACAGCTTCAATCCGTTGGGCCATGCCCTTTATCCAGCCTTCATCTAGCGGCGATACATGCGCCGCTTCGGGTTGCATGGAGGGTCTGGCCACACCATAGAGCAGAACGCCTTTCACCGGTACGGCTTCGCGCACCAATGCGGCAAGAAAATCAAGGTACGCCGTAATCTCCGTCTCATCCGGCGACTGTCCGTCCCAGTTGAACATACAGGTCTGAATCCATGTCGGGCAGGATGTTGCAGCAATCTCCAGTTGTTTACGCAGTTGATCGGGGCTTAATGTCACGCCGTTGATGCGTTCAATGCCTTCATCGGTGGCCGAATCCACCTTGAACCATACTTCTCCCCTATGCGCAGCCATCATTTCAAGTCCTTGTTGAACCTGTGGCCGATGCACGTAGGAGCCGTTGGTAATCAGCACGACGGGTATGCTTTCGAGCAGACCTGTATCCTGCAAACAATGGATGATGGTATCCGTCACTGTATCGAACTGTTTGCAACTGGTTGGCTCACCATTGCCCGAAATCGCCACATCGCAAATCCTGCGGCAGCTCTCCGGCACATGCTCCTGCATAAAATGACCATAAAGTAATTCATCAATGAAATTGCTTAACTCACTATTTAATAATGCAATATTAATATCAGGTGATGAACCGCGAACGAGATCCGGAACCTGACAATAAACACAATGCCAGTTGCAGGCATTGTTCGGATTCAGGTTCACGCCGATGGATACTCCGCCAGCCCGGCGGGAAACAACGGGATAAACATAGGTTAATCCCGCCGCATTCCGGTCATGGTTACTGGTCGTGAGCAAGTGTTCGTCTTTTTCCATTCATGCACTCTACAGAGACAGCAACACAGTAAAAGCGGATAGCTGTCACCCTCGCTTTCCGGCATGATTCCGCGCCCATGAACACCAGCCATCCCGGACTCGCCTTCCATCTCTCAAGCCTCGCCCATAAAAACGGGCTACATGTATGGATATGCCCCGATTTACGCAGTTACCGGCAGTTATCCGAGGAACTGGCCTTCTTTTTACAGGATGCGCCCGAACTGTTGTGGCGGTTCCCTGCATGGGAAGTGCTGCCGTATGACCGGGTATCACCGCATCATGCCATTGTAGGCGAACGTTTTTCCACGCTGGCGCGCCTGCTGCGGGAACCCTCCCCCGCCGGACTACTGCTCACCGCCCTGCCCGCCTGGTTGCAACGTATTGCTCCGCCTGAATCCGTTTCCGCCCATGTATGGCAGTTGCGCGTGGGTGATCCGCTGGATATCGCCGGGTTGAAGGAACGGCTGGCGCTGGCTGGCATGCAAAGCGTGGAACGGGTGTTGGCGGCTGGCGAATTCGCCGCCCGTGGCGGTATTCTGGATATATGGCCTGCAACCGAAGAATCACCGCTAAGACTGGATATGTTCGGCGACGAAATCGAGTCTATCCGCCGTTTTGATGTGGAAACACAGCGTTCGGGTGAATCTTTGGAACAATTTATCTCCGTACCGGTACGCGAGGTGATTCTGGATGATATCGGACGTGAGTATTTTGCTGCTACTTTCCGTGCGCGTTTTCCCCATCTGCGCAAGCATCCGATGCTCGCCGCCGCAGAGAAAGGCCGTCCTCACCCCGGCATTGAGGCATTGTTGCCCTTCGCCTATGCACCCACGGCACGCCTCACGGACTATTTACCGGATCACACGGCCATCTTTTCACCCACAGATATCGAATCAAAACGGACTGACTTCGCCGGACAGGTTCGCGATCAGTTTACGATGGTGCGCGCCAGCCATGAACCCGTCATCAGTCCACAGGAATTGTATGCCATTGAAACGCCGGTGGATGCCCTCCCTCTGCCCGCGCATACGGACATTCACGCCCCGCTGTCGCTGGCAGATTTTCAGGATCAATCCCAGCCCCTGCATACGTTGAATGAAGCGCTAACAAACAAAATAAATGCGGGCTGGAAGCTGTTGCTGGTGGCGCATGGTCCCGGCCAGCAGGAACGCATGATTGAATCCTGCGCATATCCGGCAGAAACCACACACTGCCATGGGCTACACGACCTGCCAGACTCACCGATCTCCACCACCATTGGCTTCCTTGAGCAAGGCATGGCACTCATGGATGCAAAAATCATGATCCTGACCGGACGCGAACTGCTGGGCCAGCGCCTGCCGCGTAAACGTGGCAAGGGATCGGCACTGATACGCGCCGACATATTTTCCAGCTTGCGGGAGTTAAACTCCGGTGATCCGGTGGTGCATGAGGATCATGGCGTGGGCCGGTATAGGGGCCTGGTCAGCATGAAATCGGGTGATGCGCTCGCCGATTTTCTGCATATCGAATATGCGGGCAATGCCAGCATCTATGTGCCGGTAGAGGATTTAAACCGCCTGCACCGGTATACGGGCGAGGATGATCCCCCCTTAAACAAGCTCGGTTCGGAAAAATGGAAACGCACGCGTGAAAAGGTACAGCGCGACCTGCTGGCCATGGCGCACGAACTGATTGATACCGAAGCTGCACGCAAGAAGGCGCGGCGGACACCTTACAGTCTTGAAGGCGAACACCACGCCGCATACGAAGAATTTTCCGCCCGTTTCCTGTTTGAAGAAACAGACGATCAGGTGGATGCCATTGACCAGGTTTTAAGCGATCTCGGCAAAGACACGCCCATGGACCGGGTGATTTGCGGCGACGTGGGGTTCGGTAAGACGGAAGTGGCCATGCGTGCCACCTTTGTGGTAGCACGTGCAGGCAAACAGGTTGCACTACTCGCTCCCACTACGGTGCTGGCCAATCAGCATTTGAACAGCTTTTCCGAACGCTTTGCCGGAACCGGCCTGAAGGTTGAAGTGATCACCCGCTTGCAGAGCAAGAAAGAAAGCGAGCGCATCGCCCGCGAACTCGCATCCGGAAAGATACGCATCATCATCGGTACGCATCGCCTGCTATCTGACATGTTCCGTTTCGCCGATCTGGGACTGGTGATTGTGGACGAAGAACAGCGTTTCGGCGTCCGGCACAAGGAAAAGCTGAAGGAGTTGCAAGCCAGCGCGGATTTGTTGACGCTGACCGCCACGCCAATCCCGCGCACGCTGCACCAGACACTTTCCGGACTGCGCAGCGTATCCATCATCAGCACGCCTCCGGCCGAGCGTGAAACCATTCGTACCATGGTCACGGCATTCGATCCCCACCTGGCGAATGAGGCCATTCGACGCGAATTGTATCGTGGCGGTCAGATTTATTATCTGCACAACCATGTAAAAAGCATCAAGCGCATTGCAGACCGCCTGCGCGAAGATGTTCCCGAAGCGGAAATTGCCATTGCACACGGGCAGATGGGTCCGGCGGAACTGGATCGCCAAATGATGCATTTTTATGAAGGGCGCGTGCATGTGCTGGTGTGCACCACCATCATTGAATCGGGACTGGACGTACCGAATGCCAACACCCTGATCGTAGAACGTGCCGATCTTCTGGGGCTGGCTCAACTACACCAGATACGGGGACGCGTGGGCCGCAGCCACCGGCAGGCCTACGCCTACCTGTTCACGCCCGACGCACGCGCCATGACACCGGATGCACGCGGACGTTTGCAGGTTATCGCGGAACATTCCGAGCTGGGTGCAGGATTCATGATTGCCCGTCAGGATATGGAAATCCGAGGTGCGGGCAATCTGTTGGGTAAGGAACAATCCGGCCAGATTGAAGCAATCGGACTGGATTTGTATCTGGAAATGCTTTCCAGGGCAGTGCATGAATCACGCGGAAGACCGGACAAGGTCCGGCACCGTGTGGATATGCGTCTGGGACTGAATGCCATTCTGCCACCGGACTATATTCCACAGGCAGGAGAGCGGCTGGCACTATACCGCCGGATTTCCGAGGTCGCTTCAGATGATCAGGCAAGTTTGCTGTTCGAGGAAATGATCGACCGTTTCGGCCCGATACCGGATGAAGCCCGTCTTGCAATCGAATTAGCACGCATCCGCTGGCGTGCGCAGGCCCTCTTACTATCTGCCATCAGAACGGATAACCACGGATTGCGGTTTCATTTCACTGCCGAATCGAAGCTTGACCCGGCGCAGCTTTTGATACGTGTGCAGAGCGAACCGCACCGGTTTCGCCTGACGCCCGACGGCAACTTGACCCTGCTTGATACCACACAGGATCACCGGCAACGACTGAAGGAATGCATCAGCTTTCTTGATGAATTACTTCAGGGCTGATTTCACTTATACCTAAATCCTGCAAGTGTTGACACACGCATAGTGCAAGCTCTTGATTCATTTGGGTGGTGAAAAGGCGGGACTAAGCCCTGAAAACACGATGTATTATGATGAAAACGATGGGGAATCAATACGTTAGCTTGGTTCGACCCCCCGAATAGGCTCTTTAATGGGGATAGGCTTTAGCGGTGGCAGCATTACTTCAAAAGCCGAACCAGCCGGTGACTGGATGCTTTTTTATCAAACGTGACCGTATATTTACAACCGGCAGATCGATTCATATGGACAATCAAGTAATCCGAAAAATCAGCACTGCCCTGTGCAAAATCACGAAGCGCTGACCACGCATGTTCCTGCCCTTCAACAGCCAACTCACATGCCAGATAAATTCGCTGCAACACAGATTGAACCATTGTTTTATCATAGCCATAAGCGCGGGACAAAACCCACACTGTTTCACACAATACGATGACACTAATCCAGCCAGGCGTTTCGACACTACAAGATTCTATCCACTTCGTAGCAATAGCCGCCTGTTCTTCATCATCCTGCACGATGTAGCGAACCAGCACATTGGTATCAATGCCTATCATCCGGCGGACTCACGAATAACCCGATCCATTTCATCCAGGCTAACCGCTTTTTCAGGCTTGGCGACCATGCCCTTCAAATCCCGCACAGAGCCAGTGACTGGAATCATCTCCACACTATTTTCGTGAAACACAAATTCCACTTTATCCCCTGCCCGCAAATGCAACCGGTTCCTGACCGCCTTGGGTATGGTGAGTTGTCCCTTGGTTGTTAATGTCGCAGCCATAATTTCCTCCTTACCAGCATCCTTACTCTAACGAAAGCTATTCATATTTCAAACACGGGAGGCAATATCCGACTTTCTGTTTCCCACTTGGCCTTCACGTTCAAACCAGCGTTGCGGCGCTTGCCAATGGAACAGCCATGATCTGCACACCACGCACCATTTTGCCACGGCACATTGGGCATTTACTCATGATTTTCTCCTTGTTTTTAAGTCACCCTCAAAAGTCTCCGCAAAACGAAGACAATGGCGAAGCTGCTTGTCACCCCAACCCTTGCCTTTCACCGTCATAAAATTTTATCGCATCATCCAGTTCCTGACTGGCAACATCCGGGAACCGAATGTTCATTTCTTCTCATGCCTCGCCATCACCTCATGCACAGAAACAGACTTTATTTCGCCACAGTCATAAGCATCAATACGACTTTCTGCCTCTTCCGCCCAAAGCCCATCAATAGCCTCATCGGGCTGGTCACGACTGGCCAATAGTTCATCCACTAACTCAATTCTAAACGAATCGCATCCGGTTAACTGATGTTTTTAGAATCATTCAAAGGAATCTTCTTACAGCATTCATTTCGATGGTGGAAAGGCGACTTTAAGGCCCGAAAATACAATGTATCATGATGAAAATTATGAACAATCAATATGTGAGGTCGCTCCGACCCCGATTTCCCCATGCAGCGGAAAGAATCCCTTCTATCGAGGGGATAATCTTCCTCAGCAGCTTCGTTTGCCGGAACATATCCCGACAGGCATGGCGCACTTCCATCTCCGGATTTTTCGGATGCTTGGCCGCAACCCTGAACGCTGCCGGAACCA